>JBCCYT010000048.1:0-26275 GCA_039188975.1 Actinomycetota bacterium | reverse complement strand
GGAGCTGAGATGACGAGTACTGCGGAGCGGATGCGGAGCTGAGATGACGAGTACTGCGGAGCGGATGCGGAGCTGAGATGACGAGTACTGCGGAGCGGATGCGGAGCTGAGATGACGAGTACTGCGGAGCGGATGCGGAGCTGAGATGACGAGTACTGCGGAGCGGATGCGAAGCTAGGGGAGCGACGGAGCCACCGACCTGAAAGGGGACGCAGCCATGGGTGGACGAATCAGACGGTCGGTGCAGGAGGCGCTCGACGGTACGCCGGAGGTGGCGCGCGCGGCGGGCGACCTCCATCATCTGGCCATCGGTCCGGGCGAGGCGCTGACCGCGCAGTGGGTGGCCGACGGCCTGACCTTGCCCGACCTGCCCGCGATGCGGCAGTACCGCGTCGACCGCACGGTCGATGCGCTCAACCGCTTTGGATACGACGGCGTGTTGGTCATGGATCCCATGAACATCCGCTACGTGTCCGACACGACGAACATGCAGCTGTGGGTGATGCACAACGGTGCCCGTTACGCGTTTGTGAGTGCTCAGGGCTACGTCATCGTGTGGGATTACGAGGGCTGTGAGTTCTTGTCGGGTCACAGTCACGTGATCGACGAGGTCCGTCCGGCCATCGGCGCCACGTATTTCCTCGCCGGCCCGCGCCACGAGGAGCAGGCCGGCCGTATGGCGGCCGAGCTGGTCGACGTGGTCGCCGAGCACTGTGGTCCCGATGCCCGTATCGCTGTCGATCAGTGTCATTACGTCGGCTACAAGGCGTTCGAGCGGGCTGGCTGGACGATCGAGAATGGCACCGAGTTGATGGAGCAGGCTCGCAAGATCAAGGGGCCGGACGAGATTCTCGCCATGAGGTGCTCGGCCCATGCGTGTCAGGCCGCGATGTACGACATGCAACAGCAGATGCGGCCGGGGATGACCGAGCGAGAGGTGTGGGCGATGCTTCACGCCGGCAACATCGCCCGGGCGGGGGAGTGGATCGAGACCCAGATCCTCGCCTCGGGGCCCCGAACGAACCCGTGGTTCCAGGAAGCGTCGAGCCGAGTGATCGAAAACGGCGACATCGTCGCGTACGACACCGATCTCGTCGGTGCGTACGGGATGATGATCGACATCTCTCGCACCTGGGTGTGTGGCGACGCCGCCCCGACCGCCCACCAAAAACAGCTGTTCGACATGGCTGACGAAATGGTGAAGACCAACGCCGAGCTGCTCACGCCGGGCCGCACGTTCCGAGAGCTGACGTTCGACTCGGTCATGCCGCCGCGAGAGGAGTACCGCCACTACTCGGTGAAGTTCCACGGCGTGGGTCAGTGCGACGAGTATCCCGACATCTATCACCCGTGGGCCTGGGACGACTGGGGTTTCGACGATGAGCTCGAGCCTGGCATGGTGCTGACGAGCGAAAGCTACATCGGGAGCCGAGACGGGGGCGAGGGTGTGAAACTGGAGGATCAGTATCTCGTTACCGAGAACGGCCCTGAGCTACTCACTGATTTTCCGGTCAGCCTGACCTTTTGAGCGGCGACATGCTCTCGGCGGCGGAGCGATTCCTCAGCCGGGCCGAATGATGTTCTCTTCGACGGTCATCAACACGCCTCGAACATGGGCGGGGGTCATCGTGAGCTTTTCGCCGACGTCGATGACGGCCGCTCGATCTCGTTCATCGATTGATCCGTCGGCGGTCATCATGGTCGCGGCTGCGGTCAAGAGGCGTTCCTTGCCGCTTTCGTTGAGCGACGTGCTGAGGAAGGCGAGACGGTCGTCGAGGATCTCTGCAGCCGATCGAGCCAGGTCCGTCTCGAACATCTCGGCGGTGTACGAGTCGGAGTAGCCCCGGACGATCTCGACGGCCAGGCGGCGTTCCTCATCGGTGACCATGTCGTCGGCTTTGGCTACGGCGACGACGATCTCGCGTACTGCAGCGGACAGCTGATCCATGAACTGAGCGTTGGTCGGACCCTCGAGGACCTTGGGGTCGTAGCTGGCGTTGGACTGGGTGCACCGCACAAACGTGCCGAGCACATTCAGCGGAATGATCGGGATGAAGAACAGGGTGAACCATCGGCGTGCCTCGACCAGTTCGTACGGGCCGTCAGCCCCCAACGCCGGTGAGAAGAAGGTTCCGCTCCCGATCACTTTTTGGCGGGCTTTCCATCCCCAGATCAACACGGTGGTCTCCCTCTGTTGCGATGCAGTGGAGTCTGGCACACGGCCATCTGGGCCAGGGGGCCTGTTTTAGCCGTCGCGTGTCGGTGGATCTTCGCGAGTCGCCGACGGTCCCGAAGGGCGATGGTGTCGATGGTCATCTCATGGCGGTGGGTGAGTGGGCGACCCTGGGGCGAGATCACCGACGCGTTGTGATCTGTCGTCATCGGAGTGTGCGAATGCAACCGCTGAGAAATCTGTCGATTCGGTCGAAGTTGTTTGTTGGCATCGGCGCGGTGTTCGTCGCCATGGCCGCGCTGAACTTCGTGACCTATCAGATCACGGGTGAGAGCCAGGTTCGAGTGGAAGCGGTAAACCACTCGTTCGAAGAGCTCTTGCTGGTCGAGGAGACCCTCGCGGCGTTGCTCGAGATGGAGACCGGCTACCGGGGGTTCTTGTTGACCGGCGAGGAGACCTATCTCGAGCCGTATCGAGTCGGTGAGCAAGATGCGGTCCAGCGGCTCGCTGAGCTCGCCGAGCTGACGACGGATCGCCCCGAGCTCACCGCCCGGTGGAGTGAGATCGAGCGCCAGCTGACCGACTGGCAAGCGGAGGTCACTGAGCCTGGCCTGCAGCTTCGCCAGCAGGTCACCGACGGGCTTGCATCGCTGTTCACCGTGATCAGTTATGAGTCGAATGGCGAGAACGAAGCTCGCTTCAACGCGATGCGATCGTTGCTTACGGAGACGATCGAGGCGGAGAAGGCCGCGTTGGCCGAAGCGCTCGCAGAGGAGCGCGAAGCATCGGACTTCTTGCGCCGCACCGTGCTCTGGGGGACCGCTCTCACGTTCATGCTCGGCCTGGCGGCGGCCGTGGTGCTCTCTCGACTCTTGACCGGCCCTATCCAGTCGTTGCTGGCAACGATGCGTGACGCGTTCCACGGTGAGGTCGACCTGACCCGCCGGGTGGACGTCTCTGGCCGTGACGAGATCGGACAGATCGGTGAGACAGTGAACGAGTTCGTCGAACGGCTCGAGGGCACCGTGGCTCTGATCGGTGCGAGCTCGACCCACCTCAGCGCGTCCGCTGGAGAGCTCGATTCGGTCAGCGACACGATGGCAACGGCGGCCGGCCAGGCGTCGGCGCGAGCCCACAGCGTGTCGCAGGCGTCGGACCGGGTGTCGTCGAGTGTCGGGTCGGTCTCGGTTGCGTCCGAGCAGCTGAAGTCGTCGATCCACGAAATCTCTCAGCAGGCGTCGAGTGCCGCGGTGCTGGTTGCCGATGCCGTAGGAGCGGCACAGGCCGCGAACAACACGATCACCCGGCTCGGCGAGCGGAGCGAGGAGATCGGTTCGGTGATCTCGATGATCACGAAGATCGCTGAGCAGACCAACCTTCTTGCCCTGAACGCAACGATCGAATCGGCTCGGGCAGGCGAGGCCGGTAAGGGTTTCGCGGTTGTGGCCAGCGAGGTCAAGGCGCTTGCTGCGCAGACGGCTGATGCAACGGAGGAGATCCGGGCTCGGATCGACGCGACGCAGGCCGATACACACGAGGCCATCACGTCGATTCAGGAGATCAGTCGGATCACCGACGAGATCAATGCGATGTTCGGCGCCATCTCGGGAGCGATCGAAGAACAGACCGTCACGGCCGGTGAGATGTCGGATCGGTTCTCCGAGGTGGCTGCCGATTCCGACGACATCGCAACGAGCATCACCACCGTCACTGAAGCGGCTGGCGCGACGAGCGACGCCGCGACCACCACTCGCTCGGCCGCCCTGACGCTGGGTGGCATGTCCAACGACCTTCTCGAGCTCGTGTCGCAGTTTCGATTCGAGATCGAAGGTACCGATCTTGCTGTCGTCGACGCTACGACCGACGCCTCCATGGTCTGATTCGTCGAATGGCGATGGAGCACGCCTGAACACACCCTTTCGGGTGGGCTTGTCTGCGAAGCTCCGCGACCGAGGCTGAACGGACCCAACGTCCGGGAGCGCTCGTGCAGACCTTGAAGAACCTCTCCATTCGGAACAAGTTGCTGGTCGGCGTCGGCGGCGTCTTGTTCGCCATGGCGACCCTGAGCTTTCTCACCTACCAGACGATCGGTGAGAGCCAGCATCGCGTCGAGGACGTGAACCACACGTTCGAGGAGCTGCTCCATGTCGAGGAGACCCTCGCTGCGTTGCTCGAGATGGAAGCCAGCTACCGCGGCTTCCTCCTGACCGGCAGCGAGAGCTATCTCGACGCCTTTACCGAGGGTGATGTCGAAGCCCAGGAGAATCTCTCCGCGCTCAAGGTGCTGACCGCAGGCCGACCGGAACAGGTGGCCCGATGGAGTGACATCGAAGCTCGAATTGCGGCGTGGAAGGAGCAGGTCACTGACATCGGGATCGAGCTTCGACGCGACGTCACCAACGGACGGGCGGATATGGAGGTCGTCCTCGCGTTCGAAGCGACCGGCGAGGACGAGGCCCACTTCGACGGGATGCGGACGACCCTCGCCGAGGGCATCGAAAGCGAGAAGGACCTGATGGCCAAGGCCCTGGTCGACGAGCGCGCCGCAACCGACTCGCTGCGGAGCACCGTGCTTTGGGGAACCACAGTCACCCTGGTTGTTGGTCTCGGTACCGCGATGCTGCTGTCTCGATTGATCACCAACCCGATCCACGCCCTGCTCGACACCATGCGCAATGCGTTCAGCGGCGAGATGGATCTCACCACACGCGTGGCGGTCGAGAGCACCGATGAGATCGGCCAGGTCGGCGAGTGCGTCAATGACTTCGTCGACAAGCTCGAGCAGACGGTTGCCTTGATTGGGTCGAACTCGTCGCACCTCAATGACTCGGCCGAGAACCTCGACTCGGTCAGCGACTCGATGGCTGCGGCAGCCGGGCAAGCCTCGGAACGGGCCGGCCTCGTGTCTGAGGCTTCGGACCGCGTCAGTACGAGTGTCGGCTCGGTATCGACCGCATCAGAGGAGATGCGTGCGTCGATTCAGGAGATTTCTGCGCAGACCACCAGCGCTGCGGCATTGGTTGCACAGGCGGTCGACGCAGCCGAAGCTGCCAGCGCCACCGTCATTCGGCTGGGTGATCGCAGCGAGGAGATCGGCGCAGTCATCGCGATGATCACCTCGATCGCTGAGCAGACCAACCTCTTGGCTCTGAACGCCACGATCGAATCGGCTCGGGCGGGCGAGGCTGGCAAGGGCTTTGCGGTCGTTGCCAACGAGGTGAAGGCGTTGGCGAGCCAGACGGCCGACGCGACCGAGGAGATCCGGGCTCGGATCGATGCGACGCAGACCGACACCAAGGTCGCGATCGAGGCCATCCAGGAGATCGGGCGTATCACCGACGACATCAACGGGATGGTGACCGCCGTTGCGGGCGCAATCGAAGAGCAAACGGTCACCGCGGCAGAGATGTCGAGTCAGTTTGCGGAGGTGGCAACCGATTCGGACGGAATCACCCACAGCATCACGTCGGTCACCGAGGCGGCGGTCGCGGCGAGCGACGCCGCCAACACGACTCGTTCTTCCGCCCAGACGCTCAGCGGCATGTCGGCGGAGCTCAACCGACTCGTTGCCCAGTTCCGCTTCGGCGCCTGCGCCGATGCCGACCTGGAGCCCAATGGTGATGTCGAGATGGAGTCGAGCTTGGTGGATGCCGGTTAGGTCCTGGCCCGAGCCACAATCCCTCGGGTCAATCCTCGCGGCAGCGTGCGAAGTAGGCCGGCCAGCGTCTTGTTGAGCGCTCCTGGTACCACGACTGCCGTGCCCTGGGCAGTGGCCTCCAGCCCGATACGGGCGACCTCGTCGGCGGTCTGCCACGCAAAATCAGGGGCGCCGAGGTCGGCGACCCCAGCTCGCTCCTGAAATTCGGTGCGGGTCAGGCCGGGACACAGCGCTGTCACGGTGACGCCTGACGGCTTGAGCTGGACGTGGAGCGCTTCGCTGAAGCTGGTCACAAAGGCTTTGGTGGCGTTGTAGGTGGCTGATTGCGGCCCGGGCATGTCGCCAGCGATGGACGAGACGTTCAGGATCGCACCGGCGCCTCGGTCGGCCATGGCCGCTGCCGCGGCTCGGGTGAGTCGGTGCAGCGCAACGACGTTGACGGCGACGGTGAGCTCATCGTCGGCATCGCTGGTCTCGATCGTCGGCCCTGCGAAGCCGAGGCCCGCGTTGTTGACCAGGAGGTCGATCGGACGCTCGCCGCTGACCAGCCGTTCGATCACGCGTGACACTGCGCCGTCATCGCCCAGATCGGCGGTCAGGACCTCGACCTCGGTCGGCAGCTCCTCGGCGAGTGCGTCCAGGCGGGCACCATCGCGAGCGACCACGACGAGCTCGGTGCCTCCGGCGGCGAGTTGGTGAGCGATCGAGCGGCCGATGCCACTCGATGCACCGGTGATGAGGGCGCGTTTCCAGGTGGCCATTTCGTCACCGTAGCGACAGCTTGGGGCTGCTTCAGGGCAGCCGCCCGACCGTTTCGTCGCCCGATCGGCTCGCCATGGTGTTGGGGTCGTCGGTCATGCCGTAGCTGTCCCATGGTGTGAATCCGCACAGGGTGAGCAGCTCTTGCTCCATGGCGTCGCGGATGTCGGTGCGGGTCCCGTAGGTGAGGTTGGCCAGGGACCGCATGATCGGCGCACAGAAGTAGGTGACGACGCCATAGCGTGGATGATCAGCGACGTTGCGCCCTGCGGCGTGCCATGTGCGAGCATCCCAGACCAGGAGGGTGCCGGCCGGGCCTTCGATGGGGATCTCGCCGTAGTCGGTACGGGTGGGGTCGGGAATGCACCCGCTGAGATGAGATCCGGGCACGACTCGGGTGGCGCCGTTTTCGGCCGTGAAGTCGCATGCCATCCACATCATGTTGCAGGCGAGCGGTCCGTTGATCGGCACGGTCGCACGGGTGGGTTCGCCGTAGGGCCCGGTGGCGCGGTGCATGTCGCCTTGCCGAACGGTCGGTGTGCCGGGCACGACGGGCTGCGGCATCCACCATTGATCGGCGTGCAAGGGCATGGTCTTGTTGCCCGGGTGGGTGATGTGGGCGTCGAGCGAGCTGAGGATGTGGGCAGCGCCGAGGACGTGGGTGGCGAGCGCTCGTGCAGTGGGATGCAGGGCGAGTCGTTGGAACTCGTCGCCTTTGTTGATGAGTTGGTACACCCACTGGTTGATGTCGTCGCCCTCGGCCTCTGCGGGGTAGTGAAAGTCGAGGGCCTGTGCTCGTTCGGCCGCTGCTTGCTCGCTGATCCGGGCCCGGAGCGCCGTGACATGGTTGGGTGAGAGCGCGTCGGCGACGAGGCAGTAGCCCCATTCGTCGAGGTCAGCGGTCAGCTGCGGCAGGTGGGTGGTCGGTTGTGGGAGCCCCATGGGCGTGGACGCTAGTACGAGGCTGCTCAATCGATCAGGCTGCCGAAGAGCCGCTCAATCGATCAGCGCGTCGGAGCGGACACGGGCCTGTTCTGCGTCGATGTGTTCTTGGCGGACCCGACCGAAGAGTTGTTGGGTACGGGCGAGTCGTCCGATGACCCCGGGCTCTTCGGTGTAGGCGAAGATCGCGGCGTGGCGGGGGCGGCTGTTGGCCGGTACCCGAGAGACCTGATGAAGGCTGTGGCGGCCGCGGAAGATCTGCATGTCTCCAGGCCGGAGGTCGAGGGTATGGACGCCGTCGCGTTCGCCGGAAAGCACACCAGCGATGCGGTCGAACCCTTCGTCGTCGCCGTTGCGAATCGCCGGGTAGTACTCGAACAGTCCGCCCTCGTCCGCTTCCTGTACCAGCACCGTGACGGCGAAGTCGTTGGTGTCGAAGTGCCAGGTGAACAGCTGGCCGGGGTCGAGAATGTTGGCTGTGAGACCGGCGAGCGGGTCGGCGTAGCAGTGCAGTTCGGGGATCTCCAGACAGTCGGCGAGGAAGCGGGCGAGTTCGGGTGCTCGGAACATGACATCGGTGGCACAACCCGCTTCCCACGAGTCGCCGGGGATGAAGCCGCTGGACCGCTCGAGGAAGGTGTTGACGGGGTGGTCAGCGGGGTAGTCGTCGTTGTGAGCCGTGTGGAAGTACGGGTTCATGATGTCGACGGAGAAGTGGGTGTCCCCTTTGCGGTCGACGATCTCGTCGTTGAGCAAGGCGACCGCTGCCGGGCGCACAAGATCCTTGATCACAGCGCATCCGACCGAGCGGAGGCCGTCGCGAGCGGCATCGACGGCGGCGACGTAGGCGGCCGATGCGGGCTCGTGAATCGGGTAGCGGTCGAGGTCGACGATGTCGGCGAGCTGCGTCATTGCCGTAGTGTGACCGATCTTCATCATGGTGAAAATGCGATATTTTGTCAGGAAGTCATGACAGGAATCGATATGCCGTCCGCTGGTTCCGACCGCGGCCTCCGGGCTGTGGTGGCGGTGGCGCGTGCGGGGAGCTTCACCGGCGCAGCTCACGATCTCGGCATCGGTCAGTCCGCCGTCAGCCACGCCGTCGCTCGTTTCGAACGGGCACTGGGGGTGGCGCTCTTTGATCGACGTCGCGACGGGGTGGTGCCGACTGCCGCTGGACTGATGTTGGTTGAGCGGGTCGAACCGGCGTTGGCCGACATCGACGCTGCGGTCGAAGCCGCCGCACAGACCCCGGCCGATGGCTCGGTCACGATCTCGGTCTCGACGTCGCTGGCTGCTTACTGGCTGACGCCCCGCCTTCCTGAGTTCAAGCGTGAGCATCCTGAGGTCGAGCTACGCGTGCTCACCACCGACACCGACCGCGAAGTGGGCCGCGACGATGCTGATCTCTGGATTCCGCTCGGCGCCGTCGACCGGGCTGATCTGGAGTCGGTGCCCTTTTGTGCCGAACGGCTGATCCCGGTCGCCGCTCCATCGCTGGCCGCCGAACTCGATCTTCGCGATGTTGCCGCCCTTCGCGAGGCGCCACTGTTGCACCTCGAGGAGCGGTATCGCCCCCGTTTCGACTGGTCCCGCTGGTTTGCCCACCACGACGTCGCGGTCGAGGGGGTCCTTCCCGGGGACCGATCAAACGACTACTCACTCGTGCTCTTGGCCGCGCTCGCGGGCACCGGCGTTGCGCTCGGGTGGGATCACATCGTCCGGGAACTGATCGACGAAGGCCGACTGGCTCCGGTGGGCCCGGCCGTGGAGACCGGCGTTGCCTTCCCGCTCCTGTCGCGGCGAGGGCGACCCCTCACCCCCGCGGCCACCACCCTTCGACGGTGGCTCCTCGAGCACGCACCGGGTCGACCGTGACGGTCATTAGCCGCGGGCTGGGTCGTAGCGTTTCCCTATGGCGTTTGCTGAAATCTCGGTTCGAGAGGCGTTCCAGCTGCTGTCCTCTGACCCCGGTTCGGTCCTGGTCGATGTCCGTACCCCAGAGGAGTGGAATCTGGTCGGGATTCCCGTGCTCGACAGCATTGGGAAACAAGCCCGGCTGGCGACCTGGACCGAATACGGAACCGGTCTCGCCAACCCGAACTTTCTCCCCCAGGCACTCGATGGGGTGCCCAGCGATGTGCCCGTGCTCTTCTTGTGTCGCAGCGGTGTGCGTTCGAAGGGGGCCGCAGCGGCGGCGGTCGAGGCCGGCTACACCACGGCCTACAACGTCACGGAGGGGTTCGAGGGTGACCTCAACGCCGATGGCCACCGGGTGACCGGCTGGAAGCACGCCGGGCTTCCGTGGCGGCAAGGGTGAGCGACCACCACCCGGAGAAACAGTGGGCGGAAGCGACCCGGCTGGTTCGCGGTGGACTCGCGCGGAGCCCGTTCGACGAAACCGCCGAAGCGATCTATCCGACCTCGGGCTTCGTGTACGCCAGTGCCGAGGAAGCCGCGGCGGCGTTTGCCGGCGATGTCGATCGCTACATCTACGGTCGCTACGGCAACCCAACCGTCGCGATGTTCGAAGAGCGGCTGCGTCAGATCGAAGGCGCCGAGGTGTGTCGGGCGACGGCCAGCGGCATGTCGGCGGTGTTCGCGGCGCTGGCGTCCTTCTTGCGGGCAGGCGATCGACTCGTTGCCTCCCGTGCACTGTTCGGGAGTTGCTCGGTGATCGTGACCGAGATCTTGCCCCGCTACGGCGTCGAGACGGTGCTCGTGGATGGCCGTGATCTCTCCCAATGGGAGGCGGCGCTCGCCGGGGGCGCCCAGGCCGTCTTTCTCGAAACCCCGTCGAACCCGAGCCTCGAAGTGATCGACGTGCAAGCCGTCGCCGATCTGGCCCACGGAGCTGGCGCGCTGGTGGTTGTCGACAACGTGTTTGCCACGCCGGTCCTGCAACATCCGATGGCCTTCGGCGCCGACGTCGTCGTGTACTCCGCGACCAAGCACATCGATGGCCAGGGGCGAACCCTCGGTGGGGCGGTGTTGTGCAGCGACCGGTTCCACACCGACCACCTGCAGGATTTCCTCCGCCACACCGGGCCGAGCCTGAGCCCGTTCAACGCCTGGGTATTGGTCAAGGGGTTGGAAACGCTTCGGCTTCGGGTCGAGGCGCAATCACGATCGGCCGAACGTATCGCCAACGACGTTCGGACCTGGCCCGAAATCACGGCGGTGCGCTACCCGTTCCTCGATGATCATCCTGACCATGCGCTCGCCCGCGCCCAGATGGAGGCCGGGGGCACGGTTGTTTGTCTCGAGATTGCGGGAGGACAGGCCGAGGCGTTCAGGTTTCTCAACGCGCTGCAGGTGTTTGACATCTCGAACAATCTCGGCGACACCAAGAGCCTCGTGACCCACCCGGCGACCACGACGCACCGACGAGTCACGCCGGAGTTGCGAGATGAGATGGGGATCACCTCCTCCATGGTGCGGCTCTCGATTGGTTTGGAAGACACTGGCGATCTGCTCACCGATCTGCGCAACGCCCTGTCGGCCTGAGCGGCGCTGCGTCGACCGGTCCCGATGGGTGGGCGATCTACGATGCGTGTATGAGCACCGAACGCCTTCGCTATCGCCTCCTGACCGGCCCCGACGACGCCACGTTTTGTGAGCGAGTCAGCGCGGCGCTCGATGATGGATATGAGCTGTACGGCTCGCCGTCGATCACCAATACGCCCGATGGCGTGGTCGCCGCCCAAGCCATCGTGCTCCCCGCCTCGGACTGAGCAACGAAAACGACGACGGGGTGGGGCCGAAGCCCCACCCCGTTCGTTCAACCGTTACGCCGCGTGGGCGTTACGAGTGGTTTGGATCAGCCGACAGCAGCCGCGGCATCGGCAAGCCACGAGCTGACGAGATCCTGGTTCTCAGCAATCCAGCCGGCCGCGATGGACTCGACTTCAGCCTCCGAGCCGGAGCCGTTGCCCTGCTCGACCTGAAGGATCGAGATGTCGATGACCGACGGGCGGATCAACGGGAACAGCGCCTCGATGAACGGGTTCGCAGCGAGGAACTCGTTGTTCGCGGTGACCTGGATGTCAGCCGGGTTCCAGCCAAGCTGGCACGGCTGGGTGCAGAAGTCGCCGCTGAAGCCGTCGAAGCCCGGACGCTGGTCGTAGAACTCGCCGCCGTCCTGCGCGGTCGGGTTGGAGTCGTCGAGAATCCGCTCGGGATCGATGGTCAGCCACAGCACGTTGTCGCCGGGGATGAGGGTGGTCACGTAGGACGACGGGGTCCAGGTGTAGATCACCATCGGCTCGCCGGCGTTGGCGAGGTCAGTGGCCTGAGCGAACATCGCGTCGTAACCGGCGATGGTCTGCTCGATGTTCTCGTAACCCAGGAACTCGATCATCGCAGTGATGATGTTGTCGCAGGTCCAGCTCTCCTGGCAGCCGAAGATCTCGGCCTTGCCGTTGCCGTCGGTGTCGAACAGCGCGGTGATCGCCGGGTCGTCGTTGATCTGGGTCATCGACGTGATGCCGTTCTCCTCAGCGACGGACTTGGTGATCAGGAAGCCCTGAACGCCAGCGCCGGAGAAGAGGCCGTCCATGATGGTGATGTGATCGCCGACCAGCGAGCCGTCGGTGAGCTCGGCCTCGTGCCACGAAAGGTGGCCCGGGTACCAGCTGTTGGTCCAGAAGTCCATCGAGCCCTCGGCCATGGCCAGGTAGCCGCCGGACGGATCGAGCTCGAGCAGCGACGGGCTCGAGACGCTGTAGCCAGCCTGCTCGAGAATCTGCTTGTAGATCTCGGCCTGCACGTAGCCAGATGCCCAGTTGGCGCGACCCATGGTCACCTCGACGCCAGCGCCGATGCTGGAGATGTCGCCAGCTTCAGCCATCTCGTCGTCTTCGGCCATTTCCGAAGCGGACGCATCGTCGTCGTGCTCTTCTTCCTCAGCCATTTCCGACGCGGAAGCGCTGGCGCTTTCCGAGGTTTCGTCGGAGCCGACTTCGGTTTCGTCGTCGTCACTGCCGCAGGCGGCAGCGACGAGGCCGAACATCGCAAGCAGGGCGATGAGCAGCTTCATCCTCTTGTTCATGTTTCCCCTCCCGGGAATGGTTGTGTCGTGCGACGTTCGTCACATGACGGATGCAAGGTTAGTTCGTTCGGTATCCCTTAACGGACTCGCGGGGGCAAAAACCCTCTCCTTGCCCCCGCAGACCGAGCGAACGGTTGCTGTTCGTCAGACCGGTTCGGGGATCGATTCCTCGACCGGACTGGACGATTGGGTGACGTCGATCACGGGATCGTCGTCGAAGACTTCGGTCCGGAAGAACTCCTTGAGCAGCGCTCGACCAGACGAAACGAAGAACACACCGGCGATGAAGACCATGAAGGCCCCAACCCCGACGATGTAGCTCGGGTCGGTTGCCCGAGTGACCGAGGCAATCCAGGCGGCGCCAACCGCAGCGGTTGCCACCCCGAGACCGACCGACACCGCGCTCCAGCGCCACTTTCGGTGCTGTTCGCTACTGCCGATCACGCCGGCGGCCGCCAGCACGGCACCGAAGGCAGCGAACGCTGCGATCAGCGACGGCAGACCCATCGTTGCGCCCGTGTCGATCCAGGAGTCATTGATGATCTTCTCGGACTGGCGAGCACTGTTGTAGATCGCCTGGATCTCGATGTTGATCGTGTTGACCTGGGTCGGGTCTTCTTCGGCGATCGCCCGGAGCTCTTCGATTCGAGCCTCGTCTTCGGCGCTGACAACCGAGTCGTTGCGCTCGTCGAATGACCAGCCGGCGAAGGTGCCACCGATGGCCAACAACAAGGCGATCAGGCCACCGACCACGCGGTGGTACTCGGGCTTGCTGGCGACCGGTCGATGCGGCGCATAGGGCGCATCGCGCAACGCCATGACGCCACCGGCGACCATCAGCAGTGACGCCACGAGCGCGACATACACGCCGAAGCCCTTGCTGAAGTCGGTGGCGGACGCCGCGGCGCTGCCGAACACGTAGCCAAGCGATGTGCCCAGAGCCGCCAAGCCGGCGATCGTGATGCCATCGGCGGACATGAAGCGGCCCGAGTCGGGACGGGTCAGTCGCAAGAATCCGGCGGTGAGCACGAAGCCGGCAGCGACCAGGACGAACAGGCCCCAGAACGAGCCGCCGTTGGCCGAGATGCCGTTGAAGGTCTCGCCCGCCAGCGAATCGTCACCCCGGCGGGAGTGACTCGTCGCGAAACCGGCATCGCTGGCCCAGGGAAGGACAACAGAGATGACGCCGAGTGCGGCGCCACCCATGGCGAGCCTGATGCCCATGCCTTCGCTTGCGGCCACGGGTGCGGGCCGTCCGGCGAAGTTGCGCTCCTCGGCTTCCTTCGCTGCTTCGGCTTCGGCGTCGAGCAGGTTCTCCGGGTTCTGACGATGCGCCCATGCACCTCGCATCCGGGTGAACAGACTCTGCGACGAGCCTTCGTCGGGCTGCGAGATGCGGTCGAGACTGACAGCGACCAGGAAGAATGCAAGACCGGCCGATGCGCCACGGGCGACGTCCTGGCCAGACAGCGCCTGGAACATCAGGCGGCCGAGACCGCCGGCACCCATGATCGCGGCGATGCCCAGCATCGAGATCGCGAGCAGCAGCGTCTGGTTGACGCCGGTCATGATCGCGGGACGGGCCAGCGGGATCTGGACGTCCATCAACACGCGGAACTCGGGAGCGCCGTAGGCGCGGCTCGCCTCGACCACGTCCTCGGGTACCTGTCTGATGCCGAGGTTGGTCAAGCGGATCAACGGCGGCAACGCGAACACCATGGTGACCATGGTCGCCGACTCCTCTCCGATGCCGAAGAAGAAGATGAAGGGCAACATGTACACGAACGAGTGCACGACCTGCATGGCGTCGAGTACCGGTCTGACCACCGACCAGACCGGGTCGATTCGACCACACGCGATGCCGACCGGGATACCGATGATCACACAGAGCAGTACGGCGACGGCGATGAAGCCGATGGTCCGGGCCGTTTCGATCCAGTAGCCCGGGCCGAGGATGGCGCAAAACGACAGTGACACGAGGGCGAAGAGCCCGACGCGGAAGCTGCGCGCCAGCCACCCGATCATGAACATGATGAGCACGACAATCCACCAGGGGGTCTGCTCGAGGAAATTGTCCACGACCAGGCTCAGCAGTGAGTCGAAGGGGAACTTGATCACGTCGAGCATCCACTCGAGGCGGGTGTCGATCCAGTCAACGGATTGGTCGGCCCACTCGCCGAAGTTCACCTTGAACTGATCAGTCCACTCGTTCTCGAAGAACGACGCGCCTTCGGTTTCGGGAGAATCTTGTGCAATTCCCATCACATGAACACCTCTCGCTCGAAGTTGTCGATCAGACCCTCGACTCGACCCATTTCCTCCATGATGTGGCGGGGGTCGAGGTTGCCGACAAGCTTGCCGTCGGCGTCACAAACGGCGATGGGCAAGCCCTTGCCGGCTGCGGCGTACACCTCGTTGAGAGTCATCTCCGGGGTGCAGCTGTGGAAGTCGGTGCGGACGGCGTCGCTGAGCGACCCACCCGAACCCGAGACGCGAATACCGTCTCCAGCGGTGAGGACGGAGACCGGCTTGCCGTCACCGTCGAGCACAAACGAGCCGGCTCGATCGCCGAGCGCACCGAGCGCCTCGCCGAGACCGGCATTGGCGGAGGTGGGCTGAGGGTCGACCATGATCTCGTGGACCTGAATGACCCGGCCCTGGTCGACGTCTTGCACGAACTCGGCGACATAGCCGGTCGCCGGGGCGGTCAGGATCTCTTCTGGCGTGCCGATCTGGACGACCTCGCCGTCTTTCATGATGCAGACCCGGTCACCGATGCGCAGCGCCTCGTTGAGGTCGTGGGTGATGAACAGGATCGTCTTGTGGAGTTCCGCCTGGATCTCCATCATTTCGTCCTGCATCTGGCGACGGATGAGCGGGTCGAGGGCGGAGAACGCTTCGTCCATGAGGAGGATGGGCGGGTCAGCGGCGAGGGCCCGGGCCAAGCCGACCCGCTGCTGCATGCCGCCGGAGAGCTGGCTCGGCGAGTAGCCGGCGTACGCCTCGAGCCCGACGAGCGACAGCGCCTTCAGCGAGGCTTCGTCGCGCTGGGCCTTCTCGACCCCCTGGATCTTGAGGCCGTACCCCACGTTGTCGATGATCGTGCGGTGGGGGAAGAGGGCAAAGTGCTGGAACACCATGCCCGTCATCTCACGGCGGAACATCTGGAGGTCGGTGCCGTCGAGCTTCTGGACGTCGACCCCGTCGACCATGACCTGGCCGTTGGTGGTGTCGAGCAGCTTGTTGACGGTACGGATCGCCGTGGACTTGCCGGAACCCGACAGGCCCATGATCACGAAGATCTCGCCCTGCTTGACGTCGAAGTTGACGTCGCGCAGACCGACGACGTGTCCGGTTCGGGCGTGTACCTCACCTTTGACCATGCCGCCCTGGGAGAGCTCGAACGCTCGTCCTCGCGGCTGCGGGCCGAAGATCTTATACACCTCCTCGACCCTGACGATCTCCTCACCCATCTCAGCCATGTGGTCCCCCTCGGGTCGCGCAAAACCCCGTGGTCGCTGCGCTTGAGCCACGCCCCTCAGTGTGGCGACGGTCACCTTTGTCCACGGCGGGGGGCAATTGCAAGTGGCGTTTGGCTTTGCTTCAGCTTTTTTTGGCCCGTGGCCCATCCGCGTGCGCGGCCCGGCGTCACGTCCCGGGCCCTTCTCGAGGTCGGGCGGTAGGGTCCTCGCCATGATCGAGCCCGATTTCTTGCGTTTCGACACGCTCAGCCTCCACGCCGGCCAGCAGCCCGATCCGACGACCGGTGCTCGTGCGGTACCGCTGTACTTCACGACCTCGTACGTCTTCGATGACAGCGATCATGCGGCCGGTCTGTTCAACCTCGAGGTGCCCGGCCATCTCTACTCGCGGTTGACGAATCCGACCGTCGCGGTGCTCGAGGAGCGCCTCGCGGCGCTCGAGGGCGGCGTTGGTGCGGTGTGCACGGCGAGCGGACAAGCGGCGTTCTTCCTCGGCGTGATCACCTTGATGGGGCAAGGCGGCCACATCGTCGCCAGCCGCAACATCTACGGCGGCACCCACCAGATGCTCAATGTCACGTTGCCCCGTCTCGGCATCACCGCAACCTTCGTCGATCCTCGTGACCCGCAGGCGTTCGTCGATGCGATCACCGACGACACCCGCCTCGTGTTCGCCGAAACCCTCGGCAACCCCGGCATCGAAGTGCTCGACATCCCGGCGGTGGCCGAGGTCGCCCATGCCCACGGCCTCCCGCTGATGGTCGACTCCACCTTCTCCACGCCGTACTGCATCCGACCGATCGAACACGGCGCCGACATCGTCATGCACTCGGTCACCAAGTTCCTTGGCGGCCATGGTGTGGCCCTGGGCGGGGCGCTGATCGACGGTGGCCGTTTCGACTGGGAAGCGTCGGGCCGCTTCGACACGATGACCGAGCCCTACGCGGGGTACCACGGCATTTCGTTCGCCGACGAGTTCGGGCCCGCGGCGTTCATCACTCGTGCCCGGGCCGAAGGGTTGCGCGACTTCGGTGCTTCGATGAGCCCCGCCAACGCCTTCCAGCTGTTGCAGGGGGTCGAGACTCTGCCGCTGCGAATGGCCAAGCATGTAGACAACGCTCGGGCGGTGACCGAGATGCTCGAGGCGAACGATGCCGTCGAGTGGGTGCAGTATCCGACGGCGGCCGACCACCCCGATCGTGACCTCGCCGCCGAGCTGTACCCGAACGGCACCGGCGCGATCTTGAGTTTCGGTATCAAGGGCGGCCGGGCGGCGGGCAAGGCGTTCATCGAGAACGTGAAGCTTGCGAGCCATCTCGCCAACGTCGGCGACGCCAAAACGCTGGTGCTTCATCCGGCGAGCACCACCCATCAACAGCTGTCGGCCGACGATCTCGTCGCCGCGGGGATCGGTGAAGACCTCATTCGCGTGTCGGTCGGTATCGAAGACGTGCGCGACATCATCGACGATCTCAGCACCGCGCTGAAGATCAGCCAGCGCTGAGGGAGAACCGCGATGGAGTTCACGCTCGACGACAAGACGGTGCGCTACGCGAACGGCGGCCGAGCCCACGACCCGGCGCTGCCGGCGGTGATGCTGGTCCACGGCGCCGGCATGGATCGCACGGTGTGGCAGCTGCAAACCCGGTACCTCGCTCATCACGGCTATCGGGTCGCCGCGATCGACCTACCCGGCCACGGCGGCTCCGAGGGCCCACCGATCGAAGCGATTCCGGCGATGGGCGCGTGGCTCGCCGATGCGATCGAGACGCTGGCCATGGGCCCGGCCCATGTGATCGGTCATTCGATGGGCACCTTCATCGGGATCGAAGCAGCCGCCCAGCGGCCGGAGACGGTTGCGTCGCTCGTGCTCGTCGGCACTGCGGCGGCGATGCCGGTACACCCGGAATTGCTCGACGCAGCGGCCAACAACGTGCCGCACGCATCGAATCTCATGTCGTCGTGGAGCTTCGGTTCGCCCGCACACATCGGGCGCCACGCGACGCCCGGCATGTGGAACATCGGTGCCTCGCGGGCGCTGCTCGACACGAGCCGACCCGACTCGCTCGGCGTCGACATGGCGGCATGCAACGCCTACTCGACGTCGCTCGATGCGGCCGCGATGGTGACGTGCCCGGTCAGCTACATCCTCGGCGCGCTCGACAAGATGACGCCGGTGAAAAAGGCCCGTGACCTCATCGCAGCAACCGACGGCGCTCGGGTCGTCACCATCCCCGGTGCGGGTCACATGATGATGAGCGAAGCGCCCAACGCCACCCGCGAGGCAATGGTCGACGCGTTAGCGGCTGCTTCCGCCTGACAGGGCGGCCACGAGCTCGTCGACCAGTGCTGCGATCACCGGGCCGGCCACCCCCGACCGATCGATCCGGTCGACGGTTGCGTCAGCGCCGAACGGCGCAAACAACCACACGTCGTCGAGCTTCAGCGAGATGACACCCTGCAGCAGACCGCCGGTCCGCGACCGCCCGCCGGGGCCGTCCCAGTGAATGTCTTCGAAGCGGTACTCGATTCGGTGGGTCGCGGTCGCCCAGGTCGTGGTCGTGGCCTCTGTCGTCGTGGTTGCGTCGTCTCGCCACTCGGGGCTGGCGGCTGTCGACCGGTCGACGGCCTCGCTCGGCTCCACCGTGTCGAGCCCCAGGCGTTCGAGTGCGTCGAGAAGCCAGGCCTCCGTCACGGTCACCACATGGTCGATGGGGTGGGCTGGATCGAGGATGATGCGGGTTCGGGTGGCATCGCGCTGCGCCGATGCGTCGCTGGCGAGTCGCAATCGAATGGCCCGAACCGCGTCGGTGAGCGTGTGGGTTGCGGCGAGCGTCTCCGCCTGTGAAACGAAGGCGGCGCTGAACCATCCCTCGTCGGGCGAAGCCCCCACGGCCAGCGCTGACGGCGAGGCGGACGTGCCTGCGATCGGTTGGAACCGAACCCGGCGCCCTCCAGCGTCCGGGTCGAATTCGTCGCCGGTGATCTCACAGATCGGCGGCTCCACGCCCGGTCCTTCACTCGCTCCGATAGGCGGCTGCGGCGGCGAGACGGCCCGGGACGGTGGCGAAGTCGACGTCGACCTCGACCCAGCCTCGGACCGAGTTGATCAGCCATACTCGCTCTGCTGCACGGAGATCGTCGAGGGTGATCGTCTCCGCGTTGATCGTCCCCGCATCCAAGAGCTCGGCTCGCATCGTGCCCGGCAACAAGCCGGCGGCGTCGCTGGGGGTCAGGAACTTCCCGTTGAGTTCGATCACCAGGTTGGCGATCGTCGACTCGCAGAGCTCACCGAGCCGATTCCACAGCAACACGTCGTAGGCCTCGGGGAACCGGTCGCGCGCCTCGTCATAGCGGTCGCGGCGGGTTGTCTTGTGGCGGAGGAACTCATCGCCTCGGTCGATGGCGCGAGTGTCGAAGACCACCGGCCGACTGGCCGGGATCGCCGGCATCGGCCGGGACTCGATGGCCACCTGACCCGTCGTCCCGACGAGCACGCGAAGAATCGTCGGCCCCGCTGCGCTGAAGGCCGCGAGTTGGGTTCGTACCTCGCCGAGGTCGACGTCGAACCCGAAGTGGGTTGCGGCGACGGCGAGTCGATCGAGATGACGTTCGAGCAGTGTCGGTCCGCTGTCGGGAGCCCAGCCGATCGTTTCGAGGAGACGGAACGGTCGATCGGCGCGGTACAGCACCCGGGCTTTGTCGTGGGCTTCGTTCCACTCGGCGGTCGGATTCGAATCCCACACGATCCCGCCGCCGACGCCGTACGTCGCCCGCCCGAACTCCCGGTTGACCCATGCGGTGCGTATGGCGATGTTGAATTCGAAGTCGCCGCCCGGCGCAAGCGCGCCGATCGTCCCGGTGTAGAGGCCCCGAGGGGTGCGTTCCAGGTCGGCGATGAAACCGGCGGTGTTCACCTTCGGAGCACCCGTGATCGATGCGCCGGGGAAGGTCGCGGCAAAGATCTCGAAAAGGTTGGCGTCGGTTTCGACCTGCACCGTGGAGGTGAGCTGATGCACGGTCGAGTACGACTCGACCGTGTGCAATGCGGTCGTGCGGAGCGAGCCGATGTCGCCGACCCGGCCGAGATCATTGCGAACCATGTCGACGATCATCGTGTTCTCCGCCCGGTCCTTGTCGCTGGCGATGAGTTCCTTCGCAAGCTGGGCATCGACACTGGGATCGGGGTGACGGGGACGGGTGCCCTTCATCGGTCGACTCTCGAGCACTCGACCATGACGACGGATGAACAGCTCGGGTGATGCCGAGCACGCGGCACGATCGCCGAAGTCGAGATACGCGAGATGGTCGGCACTGCGTTGGGCCCGGGCCATCGCCGCGAAGAAGCCGAGCGGATCGCCGTCGAAGTCGGCCTCGAGGCGCATCGTGTAGTTGACCTGGTAGGTCTCACCCGCAGCGATCAAATCCTTCACCCGACGGATGTCCGCCTCGTACTCTCGGCGAACTCGGGTCGCCTCCCAGCGACCGATCTCGAAGTCGTCACCGGCCGGCAGCATGGATGGTTCCGCAGCGGTGAATGCCGCGAACGCGGCGAGCGGCACATCGTCGGCCCGCAACGACCGCAGGGCCGAATCGAACGCTGGCGCGGCGTCGTAGCTGATCATGCCCACGACCCAGTGACCAGCCCGGTTGGCGGCTTCGGCTGCCTCCAGGACGGCCTCGACCTCGTCGATCGACTCGGCCTCCCAGGTCGCGCTCGGGTCCGCAAACGAGAACCACCGACGCCCGTCCTCGGTCGGGAACCGCAGCACCGCACGGGTCAGTGACATGAGGGAAGTATGCCCGCTAGCGTTCGCTTCGAATGCCGCCGTCCGGTGCGGCCGTTCTCGTCGACCGGTTCTGCCGGGGCGGGAAAGGTTGAGCTTTGGCCGATCCGTCGCTCCATCCCGATGAAGAGATCATCGAGGGCGGCCCGCTGATCGAGGACAACCCGACCGGCGCGGCTCGGGCCCTCTTCATCGGCATTCTGTTCTTGATGGCCGGCAACGGCTTGCAGGGCTCACTCATCGGTGTTCGCTCCGAAACCGAGGGGTTCTCGGTCACCGTCGCCGGGTTCGTCATGGCCGCCTACTTCGCCGGGTTCCTCTTCGGCAGCCGATTTGCCGAGACCCTCATTGCCAATGTCGGCCACATTCGTGTGTTCGCGGGGCTGGCGTCGATGGCATCGACCGCGGTGTTGATCCACGCGCTGTTCATCGATCCGGTGACGTGGGGTCTGATGCGGTTCATGACCGGGCTCTGCATGGCCGGGTTGTACGTCACCGAAGAGTCCTGGCTCAACGACCTCGCGACCAACAAGACTCGGGGCCGACTGCTGTCGATGTACATGATCGTCACCATGGGCGGCATGACGATCGGACAGTTCCTGCTCGATGTCGCAGACCCCGATGGCGTGAAGCTCTTTCTGCTCGCGTCGGTGCTGGTGTCGGCGTCGTTGATCCCGGTCGTGTTGTCGGCGTCGAGCAATCCGCCGCTCGTCGTCCCGGAACGGATGTCGCTACGCGAACTCTCCAGCATCGTGCCGACCGGCATCATCACCGCCTTCTTCAACGGTGCCACCGTCGGGGTGTTGATCGGGCTCGGTGCGGTCTACGCGGTTGCGGTCGACGTGCCCGAGTCGCGTCTGGCGGTGTTTCTTGCGGCACCGCTGTTCGGCTCGATGTTGTTGCAGTGGCCGATCGGCTACATCTCCGACCGCGTCTCGCGGCGGGGTGTGATCCTGGTCGTCGCCGGCGTCGCGATCGCTACCTGTGTGGCGTTGGCCAGCGTGCCGGAGGGGAGCTGGGCGGCGGTCGGTTTGATGGCCGTCCTGGGTGCGGTGTCGTTTCCGATCTACTCCCTGACGATCGCGTACACCGCCGACTGGTTGCCGACCTCGAAACTCACGTCCGGCTCGGCCGTGCTCGTGCGCGTGAATGGTGTCGGCGCCCTGGTGGGACCGCTGGTTGCCACCGTGGTCATCGGCACGACCTCCCCGACCGCCTATTTCTGGTGCATGGCGGCCGGCAACGCCACCATTGCTGCGTACCTTGCGTGGCGCATCGTCGTGGCCGACGCACCCGATACGCAACGGCAGTTCGTGGCCTTCCCGGCCCGCGCTTCCGCTGGCGCCGTGGCCCTCATGCGGGGGCAGCGCAAACGCATCGACGAACGAGCGCCGTAGTGATGGCGCTGGAGCCGGTCGTCCACGAGTTCAGCGTCGCCGGTGTCGAGGTCACCATCGCCGCGCTCCAACGCACTGGCGACGGTGATCCGATCGTGCTGCTCCACGGCTTCGGATCGACCAAGGAGGACTACGCCGACATCGCTCGTCGCTCTGTCTTGGGCGGTCACTCCGTGCTGGTGTACGACGCGCCCGGCTGCGGAGCCAGTGCCGTGTCCGACCCGGCAGCAGTCGACATCGCGTTTCTCACTGAGATTGCCCGAACCATGATCGATCGGGCCGGTTTCGATCGTTTCCATCTCGCCGGTCATTCCATGGGCGGCCTGACCGGACTGATGCTCGCCGACGCCATGCCCGAACGGATCGCCAGCTTCGTCAGCATCGAAGGCAATGTCGCACCGGAGGACTGCTTTCTCTCCCGTCAGATCATCGAGTTCGCCGACCCTGACCCGGAGTCGTTCTTCGCTGCGTTCGTCGAACGGGCTGCGGCTGCACCGGCGTGGGCGTCCGCGCTCTATTCGACGTCGCTGGAAGCGAAGGTGCAACCGGGCGTGGTCGAGAGCATCTTTCGTTCGATGGTCGACCTCTCCGACAACGCCGGCCTGATGGGCCGCTTCCTCGGCCTCCCGTGCCCGACGATGTTGATGTACGGCGACCAGAACGCCGACCTCAGCTACCTGCCCATGCTCGCCGAGCAGCCTGGGGTGCAGCTGGCCGAGATCCCCGAGTGCGGCCACTTCCCCATGTACTCGAACCCACCCGCCATGTGGGGTGCGCTCGAATCCATGTGGTTGCCCTGACCCCTCCCGATCTGGGTTGAGTTGTTCCCGCTCTGCGGGGATCAACTCAACCCAGATCGCTAGGAGCTGGGGTCGATCGGCGGGAGCGCTCGCCCGAGATCGAGCTGTTGCTTCCAGGACGTCACCACCGCGAGGGCTGCTTTGATCTCGTCGAGGCATGTATCGGAGTCGCCGCTGCGCCAGATGCGCTCTTTCCAGCTACTCGAGGGCTCCTCGGCGGCGAGCAGTGTCGGGTGCGGGTGACCCTCGGCGAGATCGGCCAACGCCATGGCGAAGGCCTCGGCCGACTCGGCGGCTGCGGCTCGCTGCTGGTCGGCCGCTCCCTCCGCCATCCTCTCGCCCGCTCGTGCGACTGCGGTGAAGATGGAGAACAGGTCAATGAAACGCCACTTCGGTGCCGGCTGTTGGGTTGTTGTCAGTGCTTTCGATGCCTCGACCCCGCAGTCGAACGCGTGGACCACGAGCACGACGACCGGTTCGCTGGTCATTCGTCGGTGACGTCCCAGGGAGCGACCCAGTCGCCGTCCATGCGGAACGAGAGCTGATTGTCGTCTTCGATGCGCTTGGCAACGTGGAGTTCGCCGACATCACGCCCGTAGCGCTCGGCTGCTTCTTCGAACACGCCGTGAGCAGCCGCGGTCATGACGAGCGGACCGTCGAGGCTCGACTCGAGCTCACGTACCAGACCGAGATCTTTCAGACACAGGTCGAGCGTGAAGCTCGGGTCGTAGTGGCCGGCGAAGATCGACGGGCCGTCATGACGGGCGACGAATGAATCGCCCACCGAGTCACAGATGGCGTCGTAGAGCACGGGCAGCTCAACCCCGTTGGCCATGCCGAGGGCGAAGCCCTCACCGATCGAGGCGGCGTGGATGAACCACAGCTGGTTGGTGACGAGCTTGACGACGTTGCCGGTGCCGAGCGGACCACAGCGGATCACGCGGCCGAGATTCTCGAGCACCGGCACGACCCGGTCGAGGTCGGTCTCGGAACCGCCCGCGAAGAGCGTGAGCCGCTTGTTGCGAGCGCCGTCGACCGCGCCGGTGACGGGAGAATCCATGACCGTCACCCCTTCGGGCGCCTCGTCGGCGAGCTCCTGCACGAACTCGCGACGGTTGGTCGTGAGGTCGGCCCACACCGAACCGGGACGCAGCGCAGCGAGCGCGCCGCCGGCCCGCATCACGCCGTCGACATGGTCGGGGCGGGGGAGCGAGGTGAGCAAGATGTCGGCCTCCGCAGCCACCGCCGCAGCGTCGGCGGTCGTGCGGCCACCGGCGGCGACGACCTCGGCCACCGGCTCGGGACGAAGATCGAGGGCGACGACGTCGAACCCGGCATCGACGAGGTTGAGGCACATGGGCAGCCCCATGTTGCCGAGGCCGATGAAGCCAATGGTTTCGGACAACGGAGTGTCTCCTTGCGGTTGGAGCTCGGACGGCTCAGTAGCTGGCGTCGGGCATCGAGGCCTTGCGGCGGGCGATGAAGTCCTGCAGTTCGGCGTCGATTGCGTCGTCGAGGCCCGGACCGGTGTACTCGGCCAACATGCGCTTCCACGTCTTGTTGGCCCGTTGAGCCGAGGTCAGTGAGCCCTCGTCGGTCCATTGCTCGAAGCTGTTGTTGTCGGCCTCCGTTGAACGAGCGAACGCGGTCTCGAAGTTCTGCAGCGTGTGGCCGTTCCCGAGGAAGTGTTCGCCGTGCGGGTTCGTGCGGAATGCCTCCATCGCCTGGCCGTTCTCGCTCACGTCGATCCCGCGGGCGTAGACGTCCATGAACCCGAGCTGATCGGCATCGAGGATCAGCTTCTCGAAGCCCAGCGCGAGGCCGCCTTCCTGCCAGCCGGCGGCATGCAGCACGAAGTTCACGCCCGACAAGACGGTCGGGATGATCGTGGACGACGACTCGTAGGCGGCCTGCGCATCGGGGTACTTCGATGCGGTGAACTGGCCGCCAGAACGGAACGGCACACCCACCCGTCGGGCGAGGGCGGCCATCACCGAGATCGCCTGACCGGCCTCGGGCGTACCGAACGTGGGCGCGCCGGTCGCCATCGACATCGATGAGGCGAACGTGCCGAAGATCACCGGTGCACCCGGGCGCACGAGCTGGGTGTACGCCATCCCTGACAGCGCCTCGGCCAGCGACTGAGCGGCGAGGCCGGCCACCGTCACTGGAGACATGGCACCGGCGAGAATGAACGGCGACATGATGCACGCCTGATTGGCCCGGGCGTACTCGGTCGCCGCACCGAGCATCGTGGCGTCCCAACGCAGCGGCGACGACGCGTTGATGAGCGATGTCATCACCGTGCGGTCTGCGAGATCGCCACCGAACGCAATGCGACTCAGCTCGACAGAGTCGGCGGCCCGCTCCGCTGCGGTGACCGACCCCATGTAGGGCTTGTCGCTGTACTTGATGTGGGCGTACACCATGTCGAGGTGGCGTTTGTTGACCGGCACGTCGACCGGTTCACAGACCGTGCCACCGCTGAGGTGCAGATGGGGCAGGTCATAGACCAGCTTCACGGCATTGTTGAAGTCCTCGATCGTGCCGTAGCGGCGGCCGTTGTCGAGATCGAAGACGAACGGTGAGCCGTAGTTCGGAGCAAACACCGTCGTGTTCTCCCCGATCTTCACCGAGCGCTCCGGGTTGCGAGCGTGCTGGATGTAGCTCTTGGGGGCGTTCTGCTGGACGATCTCGCGACACATCCCCTTCGGGAAGTAGACCATCTCGCCATCGACGGTGGCGCCCGCCTGACGCCACAGGTCGAGCGCCTCCGGGAACTCCTGGAAGGCCACGCCCACGGTGGCGAGGATCTCCTCGGCGTTCTCCTCGATCGCCGCGAGTCCCTCCTCGGAGAGCATCTCCACCGGCGGCATCGTGCGCTCGAGGTACGGCTTCGTTGCGGCACCGGCCGAGCGTGCGGCCTGACGGCCGGCCCGGCCTCCGCCGCGGCGGCCGCGGCGACCTCCTCCCTCGGCCGCTGGTGCTTCGGTGACCTCGTCGCTCATGACTCTGTTTCCTCTGCTGGCTTGCCGGCGTGGCCGCCGGACTCTGCTGCCTTGCCGGCGTGGCCGCCGGACTCTGCTGCCGTGCCGGCGTGGCCGCCGGACTCTGCTGCCGTGCCGGCGTGGCCGCCGGACTCTGCTGCCGTGCCGGCGTGGCCGCCGGACTCTGCTGCCGTGCCGGCGTGGCCGCCGGACTCTGCTGCCTTGCCGGCGTGGCCGCCG
>JBCCYT010000047.1:0-26310 GCA_039188975.1 Actinomycetota bacterium | reverse complement strand
GACACCTTCGGTGAAGAACAGCTCCCATGCCTCCCCGTCGGGGCCAAAGACCCACGACTTGTGTTGGCGCTGGTAGCCACAGATCAGGTCGTCTTGATCGTCGCGAGCGAGCCCGGCGCTGTCGAGCGCCGCCCGACGGTGGGCAAGGGCGTCGTCGTCGCACTGTTGCAGCCCGAAGTGTGCGGTGCCGGGCTCACCGTCGCCATGGATGTCGACCGAGAAATTCAGAAACGGATCGTCGAGCATCCACTTTGCGTAGTCATCGCGTTCGAGTGCGGGCGCCCGCCCGAACAACCTGGAGTAGAAGGCGACCGCGTCGCCGATGTCGCTGACCTTCATGCCGACGTGCATTCGCTGCATCGTTCCATGATGGCTCACCCGTCACCGTCGACGAGACTCGGCGAGGGCGGAGATGGCATCGAGGTCGGTCGGGTCGTGCAACGCGACGACCAGCTGATCAACCCCCGCAACGTCGAAGTCATCGAGTCGATCTCGCACCTCGAGGGGAGAGCCGACCAACGCTCGACGTCTGATCGCATCGAGATCCTCCGTGCCGCGATCACGTACGACCTGGCGCCACACTCGCTCGGGCTCGTGGATGGAGCCGACGAATCCGTCGATTTCCAACGAGGTCGCAAGCCCCGGTGGTGCGACGTGGGCTCGCTGTTGAAACTGCATCGGTGTCGCAAACGAGGTCTCCCAGCGGTCCGCGTGGATGCGGGCGATTTCGAAGGCCGTGGCGCTCGTCGCTGCGACGGTGATCTCGATCGGCGGATGGCACAAACCCAGCTCGAACGGGCCATCGCCGAGATCGACTGCTTCACCGGACCAGAGGCGTCGCAGAATCGCGAGCTGTCGATCGGTGTCGATGACCCGCTGCGCGTACCCCGGGTACCGAATGCCGGCGGGCTCCCACCACCGACGACCGGAACCGCCGGCTGCCCCGATCCCGGTCCGAAAGTCGAAGCGGCCCTGGCTCAGCGCCGCGAGCGTGGCCCCGTGACGAGCCATCGCGACGGGAGAACGAGCGTCGGGGAGCAGGTTGGCGATGACCGGCCCGAGCCGGATGCGCCGGGTTTGAGCGGCGATGGCACCGAGCGTGGACCACGCGTCTGCGTTCAGCCCGGTTGGCCCCTCTCCGAGGTACACACCGTCGAGCCCAACCATCTCGGCATGCATCGCCACTTCGACGAGACGGCGCGGGTCTGAACCCCACACCTCGAGGCAGATGCGCACGATCAGGTTCGGCGTCGAGCGGCGACGCCAGCCACGACACCCAGTCCCACGACGACGAGTCCCCCGATGAGCGCCGAGCCAGGCAGCGAGAAGATCAAGACCACACAGCCGAAGAGTCCCATGACGGGTAGCACCTGTGGCCAGCGTCGTTGCTCGGGGGTGAGGGTGAGCGCAGCGGCGTTGGTGACGGCGTAGTACGTGAGCACGGCGACGCCACTGACCGCGATCGAGTTGGCGATGTCGAGGGACAAGACGAGCACCACGACAACTGCGGCGACGGTCAGCTCGGCTCGCAGGGGCAGCGACCGAGCGCCATCGACGTGGGCGAACCAGCTGGGCAGTTCACGGTTACGGGCCATGGCCATCGTCGTGCGGGAGACACCCGGAATCAGATTCAGCAGAACGCCGAAGGATGCAACACCGGCCCCGAGCTGGACCACCCACTCGAACCGCGGCTGGAAGACGAACACGCTGCGCAATGGCGCATCGGTCGCGGCGAGGCCGGCTGCATCGACGGCATCCAACATGACGAGCCCCACGACGACGTACAACGTAAGAACGCCAAACAGCGCCAGCGGAATCGCGATCGGGATCGTCCGCGCCGGATCCTTGACCTCTTCGCCAAGCGTGGCAATCCGGGCATACCCCGCAAACGCAAAGAACATGAATCCCGCGGCTTGCAGGATGTCGAACCAGTTCGGGTCCTCGGGCACCGGGTCGAGTGACACGGCGGTGGCGTCGAACGACAGGGCGCGGGCGACGATCACCGCGAGCGCCGTCAACGAGACGAGGAGGAGCACTCGGGTGACCGCGACGGTGCGGGTCAGGCCGCCGAGATTGACGGCCGTGATCACCACGACTGCCATCACCGCGGTCGGCCGGGCGTGGTCCGGGGTGAGATACGCACCGATCGTCAAGGCCATGGCGGCACACGAGGCGGTCTTGCCGACGACAAAACCCCACCCGGCGAGATGCCCCCAGAACGGGCTGAGCTGTCGGCGGCCGTAGACATAGGTGCCGCCTGACTCGGGATGGATGGCGGCCAGCTGGGCCGACGATGTGGCGTTGCAGAACGCCACGACGCCGGCGATCGCGAGCCCGAACACGAGCGCATCGCCGGCTGCTCGAGCGGCAGGTGCCCACACCGCAAAGACACCCGCACCGATCATCGAGCCGGCACCGATGGCGATGGCGTCGCCGACGCCGAGTTCCCGCTTGAGTGACCCCCCTGACGGACCCGTGCCCACGGGCGAAACCTAGCGCGCCGCTACGCTCACCCCGGCCCGCTCCTTCACGACGATCTGATGAACCCCACCTTCACCTTCGACGCCGATCTGTACCTTTGGAAGGACGACGGGTCATGGGTGTTTCTCGACGTCCCGGTCGACGTGTCCGACGAGATCCACGAGATCGTCCCTGACCCTGGGGGGTTCGGCTCGGTGCCGGTCTCGGTTCACGCCGGCTCCAGCGATTGGCAAACCTCGGTCTTTCCCGACTCGAAGCGGGAGTGTTTCGTCCTTCCGATCAAGAAAGCGATCCGCCTGGCCGGGCGGGTCGATGTCGGCGATTCGCTTCGGGTGGAGCTCACCGTTCGGCTTGGCTGACCGCGATCGCGGCACGAAGCCGCACATCGCCGTCCGGCGTTCGGCGGCCGTTCAGCAACCTCCCGATGGGCGTGTAGCGAACGCCGAACCGATAGGAGGGCACCAAGAGGCTCACCGTGACGGCGACGATGACAATGAATGCGGGGATTGGTGCGAGGCCCAGCGCCATCACCACCCCCTGCATGACAAAGACGATCGGGAGGTGCACGAGATACATGTAGTACGACGCATCGGACAGCCACCGAGCGCGGAACGAGGGAACCGCCATGCGCTGCCGGAACGCGCCGATCATGGCGAAGCTCACCGTCCAGGCGAGTGCGACCTCCAGTGGCTCGCTCAGCTCGTCGCTGACAACGTCGCCGTCGAGCAGTACGAACACGATGACGCTGGTCGCAAGTTGGGCGGGCCACCAGCGACCGAGCCGGTCGATCGGACCTGACGTTGCGCCGTCGTGGCGAAACATGGCGCAGCCGAAGGCGAAGAAGGTGGCATAGAAGCCGAGGACATGGGCGGCGGGGACCAGACCCTCGGAGGTATCGGGGCCGAGGGTGTCCTCGCTCATCTGTGAAAAGGGCACGAGCGAGACAAGGGGGAGGAACCAGGTGAGGAGTCGGCCAAGGATCGCCGGCGGTGCCCGGTCTCGCCGCAGGATCGTGCGATCGGCAACCCATGCGAACGCGGCGAAGCCGGCAAGGAGCCAGAGCAGATGCCAGAGGAACCACATGTGCGCAAAGCTGAACCCGTCGCCGGCTTCCTCCTCCGTCTGCTCCTCGTCCCCGGCATTGGGGTCCTCGTAGGCCGCGGTGTCTTGGGACAGATCGTCGAGATCGACATCACCGACGGCGGCCCCGACGATGAAGCCGGCCACGACCAAGACGATGATCGGCACATAGAGCAGGGCCAGCGGCAGCGCGATGCGCTCGGCCCGCTGGCGCAGAAGCGGTCGCAGCCCGCGCCGGCGCCACAGCAGCGCCGTGAAGTACCCACTGAGCACGAAAAACAGCGGCATCCGCCACAGGTGGATGTACTCGAACAGCGCAAAGAGCACGCTGCTACCGGTGTCACCCTCGTCGTAATACGGGAGGAACGCGATCGCGCTGTGCAACACGATGCCGAGCAACATTGCGACGGCGCGCAGCGCATCGAGGTCGTAGCGGCGCGCACCGTCCACCAGCTGGACCGGTTCGTCGCCTGGGCGGGGCGGCGGGGGACTCGGCGGCGGGGGCGGCGCGGGCGGTGGCGGCAGGCTCACCGGTAGTCGAGCCCGGCAAAGTCGCCCGCGGTTCGCCACTCCTCGATGTAGTTGAAGTACGCAACCGGGCCGTCCGGAAAGCCGAGGCCACCGATCTGGCTGGCCGTCTCATCTGGCTGGCCCTCGTTGTTGTAGTACCCGGGCGTGCAGTCCGGGTCGGCGGCAAAGCGGCGGTCGCCGGCCTTGAGCCGGTCGATCCACGCCTGTTCGGCCTCGGCGGTGACCTCGACCTCGGCGGCGCCGGTGACGACCGCGTGCTTCACCATCGCGGCGACGGTGCGGCCTGCCTCGACCAGGTTGTGCGGGACGTTGGAGATCAAGTTGGCGGCCTGGGAGAACCCGACGATGAACAGGTTCGGGAAGCCGTGCACGTTGCGGCCGTGCAGCGATCGCATGCCATCGGCCTCCCAGTGGGCACTGAGGGTCAACCCGTCGCGGCCGGTCGTCTCGAACCCGGAGCGGCGGGCGTAGGACGTGCCGACCTCGAAGCCGGAGGCGAAGATCAGGCAATCGAGCTCGTAGTGCGTGTCGCCCACGACAACCCCGGTCGGGGTGATCTCCGAAACGCCCTTGCCATCGGTGTCGATCAGATGCGTCGTCGGCGTGTTGTACGCCTGCAGGTACTCATCGTGGAAACACGGCCGCTTGCAGAGCTGTCGGTACCAGGGCTTGAGCGCATCCGCGGTCGTGTTGTCGCCGACGATCTCGTCGACTCGGGCCCGGATCTCCTCCATCTTCTCGTCGTCGCAATCCCGGTAGGCGGCGAGAAAGGCCTCGCGGGTGAAGGCGGCCGGATCGCGTTCGACCATCTCGACCATGCGGTCGCGAATCCGTTGGCTCAGATCCGTCCAGCCGTCCTTGACCAGGTCCTCGTCCGCGAACCCACCGGTCTGCAAGGTCGTGAAGTTCATCAGCCACTCGTCTTGCCAACCCGGTTGGAGCTCGGCGAACCAGTCGGGGTCGATGTCGTGATTGTTGCGGATGTCGATCGACGACGGGGTTCGCTGAAACACGAAGAGTTCGCCCGCCGCGGCCGAGAGGTGCGGGATGCACTGCACCGACGTGGCACCCGTACCGATGATGCCGACCCGCTTGTCAGCGAGGCCCGTCATTGGCGCGCCGGCGGGATCGCCACCGGTGTAGGCGTAGTCCCAGCGGCTGGTGTGGAACGAGTGCCCCTCGAACGTCGCGATGCCAGGGATACCGGGCAGCTTCGGGCGGTGCAGCGGACCGGTACCCATCGCGACGAAGCGGGCCCGCATTCGGTCGCCCCGGTTGGTCGAGATGATCCAGCGTTGGAGGTCCGCATCCCAGTCGAGCGAGGTCACCTCGGTGGACAGCACGGCATTGTCGTACAGGTCGAAGTGGGTGCCGATGCGCCGGCAGTGGTCGAGGATCTCGGGCGCGTGCACGTACTTCTGCGACGGCATGTGACCGGTCTCTTCCAGCAATGGCAGATACACCATCGCCGCCGTGTCACACATGGCCCCCGGGTATCGGTTCCAGTACCACGTGCCGCCGAAGTCGCCGCCCTTCTCGATGATGCGGACGTCGTCGATGCCCGCCTGCTTCATCGCGGCGCCGGTCGTCAGCCCGGCGAATCCGCCCCCGATGAACGCGAACTCGACCTCGTCGGTGAAGTGTTCCCGCTCCGTCGCCTCGACGTAGGGATCCTCGAGATAGCTGGCGTAGCGGCCCGTCGGTTCGAGGTACTGGTCGTTGCCATCGGCCCGCAAGCGCTTGTCGCGCTCGGCTCGATACTTCTCTCGCAGAGCGGCTGAATCCATGGCGCCAGTATCGCCACCGGGGACCCGCAAGATCGAATCGTCACCCGTCCTCGAGCGCCGCGATGTGCAAGATGGCATCGCCCCGGTTCACGAGCGGGTGCTGGAGCCGCCCGACGAGCATCCCCGTTCGGGGGGACTTCAACACCCCGAGCTGGGTCCCGAGCGGGTCACGCAACACCGCCACCGGTTCGCCCTTCTCCACGCTGTCTCCGAGCGAAAGACGACAGTCGACGATGCCGCTGCTGGACGCTCGGACCCAGCGACTCGACCGGGAAATCCGCGGGGGAGCGGCCGGGGGAACGATCTCGTCGATCATGCCGAGACGATGCAGCACCCGGAGCACCCCGTCGGTCCCAACGGTGATGGAATCCTGGTCGAACCGATACGCCTCGCCTCCTTCGAACAGCAAGCAGGTCTTGCCCAGCTTCGTTGCGGCCCCCCGGAGCGAGCCGTCCCGGTTCTTCGAGTGCATCGCAATCGGCGCTCCGAAGAGCTCGGCGAACTCGAGCGTCCGGGCATCGTCGAGGTTGCCGCGAATCTGGGGGAGGTTGGCTCGATGATCGCTGCCGGTGTGGAGGTCGATCCCCACCTCGCAGCGCTCGACGACCTCGGTCATCATCAGGTTCGCGATTCGAGAGGCCAGCGAGCCGCGAGACGACCCTGGGAATGATCGGTTCAGATCTCGCCGGTCCGGCAGGTAGCGGTCACCGGTGTTGAACCCGTGGACGTTGAGAATCGGCACTGCGATGAACGTCCCGGCCATGGTGCGGGCATCGATCATCTCCAGGACCCGACGGACGATCTCGATCCCGCAGATTTCATCGCCGTGGCTGGCGGCGTTGAGCCACACCGTGGGCCCGTCTTGCTCGCCATGGACTGCGACGACAGGAAAGGCGACCGGGGTGCCCGACATCAATCGTCCGATGGGAATCTCGGTTTGCACCCGTCCTCCTGGTCGGACCGCGGTTCCCGCGATCTCGAACTCGGCCCGCACACTCATGGCGTCTCCTCGGGAATCGGGTCGTCGGGGAGCGGCTGGACCCGCAACCGCCGACGCCGACGCTCTGGCACCAGACCGCGCATCGCCTCGAGGTTGCCGAAGCACAGCAGACGATCGTCGACGTCGATGACGCGGTCCGAGCGCGGGTTGGGAACCACCGTGGTGCCCCGGTGCAGGGTCAGCACCGAGATGTCTTGTTCGCGGAGCTCACCGATCGTCGTTCCTGCGGCGAGCAGCGCGGCGCCTTCGTTGATGCTCAGTTCGACGACGCCGTAGCCGGCCGAGACGGTCAACCGCTGCCGCACATCGATTTCGGGAAAGGCGACCTGAGCGGCGACATAGTCGATGATCGCGCCGGCGATGTCGAGTTCGGTCGCCCGCTCGATGCCTTCGAACCCAGGAGATGAGTTGACCTCCATGATCACCGGGCCCGTCGCGCCCTCCAGCATGTCGACGCCGGCGACCCGTAGGCCCATGATCTGCGCAGCCCGAACGGCGGTCTGCTTGTAGTCGTCATCGAGCTCTACCGCTTCCGTCGTACCGCCGCGATGCACGTTCGATCGGAATTCGTCACCCTTGGCGACTCGCCGCATCGCGGCGACGACACGATCGCCGACCACGAGGGCCCGGACGTCGCGGCCCTTGCTCTCGGCGACGAACCGTTGGATGAGCACGTTTTGCCGGGTGCTCTGCAGCGTCTCGATCACTGCCTCAGCGACCTTTGTGTCCGGCGCGAGGATCACCCCGATGCCCTGGGTTCCCTCGAGCAGCTTGATGACCACCGGCGCTCCGCCGACCCGGTCGATGGCCGGGAGTACGTCGGCTCGATCTCGCACGAACGTCGTTGCGGGAATGCGAATGTCGTGTCGGGAGAGGATCTGGATCGCCCGAAGTTTGTCGCGGGAGTTGGCGATCCCGTTGGACGGCGTCGGCGTGTACACATCCATCTGTTCGAACTGACGCACCACCGCGAGACCGAAGTAGGTGATGGAGGCGCCGATACGAGGGAGCACGGCGTCGAAATCGTCGAGTGGGCGGCCCCGGTACTGCAGGTCGGGTTCCGCACTCGACAGATCGATTCCGAACCGCAGCGTGTCGAGGACACGCGGCTCGTGCCCTCGTTCCTTTGCCGCCGCGACCAGGCGCTGCGTGCTGTACGAGCGGGGGGCTCGGGACAGAATGGCGAGCTTCACGGACTGCGACGGTACCAGCGGGATTTCCCGCCGGGCACCGCTCGCCGCATCAAACGGGGGACCATCGATGGGCTCGATCCATCGCCTCCGGAGCGAATCGATTCCACCGGTTACCGGGAACGACGCGGCACCGTCTACATTCGGCTCCGTCCACCCCTTCGCTGCGAACAAGGAGCCCCAATGGACAACGCCCAGAAGTTCTACATCAACGGTGCGTGGGTCGACCCCACCACCTCCGACACGCTCGACGTGATCAACCCGGCTACCGAACAGTCGATTGCCACCATCGCGATGGGAGGCACCGCCGATGTTGATGCCGCCGTCGCCGCAGCCAAGGCCGCCTTCGGTAGTTTCTCCCAGACGACTCGAGAAGAGCGGGTCGAACTCCTCGACAAGATCACCGGACTGATCGGCGAGCGAGCCGAGGACTTCGCCACCACCATCTCGTCGGAGATGGGCGCCCCTGGCGGTCTCGCCAAGGCCGCCCAGGCCCCGACCGGCCTGATGCATTTTGCCACGATGGCCAACATCTTGCGCGACTTCGAGTTCGAAGAACAGCACGACGACTTCTTGCTCGTGAAGGAGCCGGCGGGCGTGGTGGGCATGATCACCCCGTGGAACTGGCCGCTCAACCAGATCGCATGCAAGGTGGCGCCGGCGCTCGCCGCGGGCTGCACGATGGTGCTCAAGCCGTCGGAGATCGCTCCGCTCAACGCGCTCCTCTTCGCTGAGGTCCTCCACGACGCGGGCGTGCCGGCTGGTGTGTTCAACCTGGTCAACGGCGACGGACCGACCGTGGGCGCCCACCTTTCGTCCCATCCCGATGTCGACATGATGAGCTTCACCGGCTCGACTCGCGCCGGTGTCGAGGTCGCCAAGAACGCGGCTCCCACGGTGAAGCGAGTTGCCCAGGAGCTCGGTGGCAAGTCGGCCAACATCATCTTGCCGTCGGCCGATGTTGCCGAGGTCGTCGGTCGTGACTTCTTCGGCATGTGCATGAACACCGGCCAGTCCTGCAATGCCGGTACCCGCATGCTGGTGCCGGCCGAGAAGATGGAGGAGGCGGCCGCCGCCGCGGCCGCGGCGGCGAGCGCGATCAGCGTCGGCGATCCAACTTCCGATGGCGTCACCATGGGCCCGGTCGTGTCTGAAACCCAGTGGAACAAGGTCCAGGGCCTGATCGAACAGGGTATCGAGGAAGGCGCAACCCTTGCCGCCGGTGGCACCGGTCGACCCGATGGCTTGAGCGAGGGCTATTTCGTGAAGCCCACCGTCTTTGCCGACGTCACCAACGACATGACGATCGCTCAGGAGGAGATCTTTGGCCCCGTCGTCTCGATCATCGGTTATGACTCGGTCGAGGAAGCGATCGACATCGCCAACGACACGGTGTACGGCCTTGCCGGCTACATCTCCGGCGATCAGGCCGAAGCGGTGGAGGTTGCCCGCCAGATTCGTACTGGAAACATGCACGTCAATGGCGCGGGACCCAACTTCAATGCCCCGTTCGGCGGGTACAAGCAGTCGGGGAACGGTCGCGAATGGGGCGAGCTCGGCTTCGAGGAGTTCCTCGAGACCAAGGCCATCCTCGGCGCACGCGCCTGATTTGCTGCGTTCGTCCTGGTCCGGGCTCGCGTTCGCAGCCGCGACGCCCGGACCAGACGTGCGCCGAACGATGAGCAGCCGCTGAGTGCGGCGCCCGGACTACAAGCACGGCGTGCTCGTCGTCTACATCGCGGCCCTGTTCATCCAGGTGCTCGACGCGACGATCATCAATGTCGCGCTACCGGTGCTGTCCCAGGCGTTCTCGGTCTCGGTCACCGAAGTCGACGCGGTTGCGATCGCCTTCACGGTGGCGCTTGCGGTGTCCATCCCGCCCGCGGGCTGGCTTTCGGACCGCTTCGGCTCCAAGACCGTCTTCTTGGTATCGCTTGCCCTCTTCACCGGTGCGAGCGCCCTGTGTGGCGCCGCAGCCACGCTCGACCAACTCGTGGCGTTCCGGGTGTTGCAGGGCGTGGGCGCGGGCCTCATCACACCGGTCGGCTCGGCCATGCTGTTTCGGGCGTTCCCCCTCCACGAGCGGGCCGTCGCCGCGAACGCGGTGCTCAGCGTCGCGGTGATCGCGCCAGCGATGGGCCCGGTGGTCGGGGGTGCCATCGTCGACAACACCTCGTGGCGTTGGATCTTCTTCATCAATGTGCCGATTGGCTTCGTCGCCCTCGTGCTCGGATGGCGGTGGCTCCGCAACGACGAGAGCGCCCCGGCCGGTCGCTTCGACGTCGTCGGGTTCGTGCTGTCGTCGGTGGGCTTGGCCGGGATCGTGTTCGCGGTCTCGATCGCGCCGGAGCAGGGCTGGCTCGATCCGCTCGTGCTCGGTTTCGGTCTCGCAGGGGTGATGGCGTTCGTCGGCCTCGTTCCGTGGGAGCTGCGCCTGGGCAACCCCTTGCTTCATCTGCGCCTCCTCCAGGAGCGACTCTTCCGGCTTCTGAACGTGATCGGGCTGTTTTTCTATGCCGGCTTCATCGGGCTCCTCATCGTCCTCACGCTGTTCTTGCAGACCCACCGGGGATCCTCGGCGTTTGAGGCGGGTCTCGCTCAGGCCCCGCAGGCGGTTGGTGTGTTCCTGCTCTCGAACCTGGCGGGACGGCGGCTCTACCGCCGTTTCGGGCCACGACCGATGTTCCTCGCGGGCACCACGGGCTCGTTGGTCTGCACCGGCGCGTTGGTCTTCGCCGACGCATCCACACCGCTGTGGCTGATCGCGACGGTGATGTTCATGCGCGGCATCTCGGTCGGCACGGTCTTCTTGCCCATGCAAACCGCGATCTACACCAACATCACCCAGCAGCAACTCTCCCGAGCGACGTCGGTGTTCAACACGCAGCGCCAGGCGGCACCCGCCCTCGGCATCGCCATCACCACGACCGTGCTTGCGCTGCAGGAGCCCGCAGTGGGGCTGGGTCCGGAGTCGGCAGGCGCCGGCCTGGCCGCGTTCCGGTGGGCGTTCGCAGCGTCGGCGCTGCTGTTCATCCCGGCGGTCGTGCTCTCGTGGTGGATTCGTTCCGACGACGCGGCCGTCACCCGGGGCTGATCGAGCGGTCGGGCTAGGGTCCGGCCATGCAGTTCGAGCTTGATCGCGACACGCCCGGTGCGGGTTACTGGCCGTCGCGCTGGCCGGTCGAATGTGGCGGCAACCGGCGTCAGAAGGCAGCGTCTGGTCGTCTCGATGCGTCGACCCGTACCGCCCAGGTCACCACTCGGCGCACCGATCGATGGGACGTGATGACCATCACGCGGGCGCCGGGTCAGTGGTATGTCGGCGGGACGATGGCGGCATTCCGCGGTCCACCTCCCTATGGCTGGGTCGAGCGCTTCGATCCCGAGACCCTCGAGCCGCTCGCGCATTCCGGGCCGCTTCCGTGCGGCGACCATGTCTGGTGTGGCGCGATCTTGGCCCACGCCAACGGCTCGATCTATGCCGTGAACGGAAGCTACCTCCACCGGCTGCACCCCGATGATCTCCATGTCCAAGCGGAGCGGGCCCTCGTCGATCGCAGCCACAACGGACTGCTTTCTCTCTCCGACGGTTCGCTGTTCACCAAGGATCTGCGTCTCGATGGCCAGGGCCAGACCACCTTGAGCCGGTTTCACCCTGACAACCTCGAACCGATCGGGCCGCCCCTGACCCTGCCGGAGGGGTCGATGGGTCGGATCGCCGCCGACGTCGGCGCCGACGGGCTCGACCGCGTCTACGTCCCTGGGGTCGAGCACACCTACCGGGTGGTGATCGACGGCGCCACCATGACCATCGACGACTGGCAACCTCGGTACCGCCGACGCGGCGACGACCATGGGCTCGCGTGGGATGCCTGTCTGTCCGGCGATGCGGTGTGGCTCATGGACAACGGCGATGTGCCATCGGTCCGCCACATCCACACGACCAGCCCGAACGGTCGCTTCGTGACGCCCCCGGACCTGTCGTGGCGTCAAGCGCCCGCGTGGAAAGGCCCCCAACGTCTGCACCGCATCGATCCGGTGGATGGGTCGGTCCAGACCGTCGCGCCGTTCGGAACGCCGGCCGGTGGCATCATCGCGCCGCCGGTCGTCGCCCCCGAGCACCGACGAGCCATTGCCTGGGACTCCGTGAACGGCGGACTCGCAGGGATCGACACCGGTTCGGTTGAGGTGGTGTGGTCGATCGATCTTCGTCCGAGCATGCAGCCGGTCGTCTTTGCCGAGAGCGGCGAGCTCGTGATCAACGACTTTGGTCGCGATGGTGTCGACTACCTCGTGGTGATCGACGTCGAGAGCGGAGATCTGCTCGATCGGGTCGACACCGGCAGTCGTATTGCGAACGGCATGTTCTTGAGCGCCGGCGACGATCACGACGTGTACTACTGCAGCACGTTGACCCTGGCCCGGGTCGCGTGGACGTAGGCCAAAAGGATTCAGTTCCGCCCGGCGCGGCCGACCAGAACGTCAGGGTTCGGGCCTCACCGGTACCCTGACACGAAGATCAGCCGCTGTGCTGATCGGTTGGCTGACTCCCCATGGAGAGCGCGTTCCCCCTCATGACGACGACAATTCCCGACGAACTTCGCCTCACCCATCTCAAGCAGCTGGAAGCTGAAGCGATCCACATCTTCCGAGAGGTGGTCGCCCAGTTCGAGAAGCCCGTGATGCTGTATTCGATTGGCAAGGACAGCTCCGTGCTGCTCCATCTGGCCCGCAAGGCCTTTCATCCGGCCCCCCTTCCGTTCCCGTTGGTGCACGTCAACACCACGTGGAAGTTCCGCGAGATGATCGAGTTCCGGGACCGAATCGTGCAAGAGATGGGACTCGAGCTGATCTCGTGGACCAACCAGGAGGGGGTCGAGCAGGGCATCAACCCCTTCGATCACGGCTCGAAGAACTACACCGACATCATGAAGACGCAAGCGTTGAAGCAAGCGCTCGACGCGGGCGGCTACGACGCTGCGTTTGGTGGCGCTCGGCGTGACGAGGAGAAGTCACGGGCCAAGGAACGGGTCTTCAGCTTCCGCGATAAGTTCCATCGGTGGGACCCGAAGAACCAGCGGCCAGAGCTGTGGAGCCTCTACAACGGCCGAGTCAACAAGGGCGAGTCGATCCGAGTCTTCCCGATCTCGAACTGGACCGAGCTCGACATCTGGCAGTACATCCATCTCGAGAACATCGAGATCGTACCCCTCTACTACTCGGCCCCTCGGCCCGTCGTGACCCGCGATGGCGTGACCATCATGGTCGACGACGAGCGCTTCCAGTTCGAGCCGGGAGAGCAAGCCGAAGAGAAGTGGGTCCGGTTCCGAACGCTCGGCTGTTATCCCTTGTCGGGTGGCGTCGAATCGACGGCGACAACCCTCCCCGAGATCATCCAGGAAATGCTGCTCGCCACCCGCTCCGAACGAGAGGGCCGGGTGATCGACTACGACCAGTCCGGCTCGATGGAAGAGAAGAAGCGCGAGGGGTACTTCTAATGTCCTCGATCGCCATGCACGCCCGCGACCACAGGGGTACGCCATGAGCCACCAATCGGAACTCATCGCCACTGACATCGAGGCCTACCTCGCTGAGCACGAGCGCAAGGATCTGCTTCGATTCCTGACGTGCGGTTCGGTCGACGATGGGAAGTCGACGCTGATCGGCCGTCTTCTTCACGACTCCAAGATGATCTACGAGGACACCCTGGCGTCGCTCGAGGCGGACTCCACAACCGTCGGTCACGCCGGCGACCAGGTCGACCTCGCACTCCTCACCGACGGCCTCAAGGCCGAGCGGGAGCAAGGCATCACGATCGACGTTGCGTACCGGTATTTCTCGACCGCCAAGCGCAAGTTCATCATCGCCGACACCCCGGGACACGAGCAGTACACCCGCAACATGGTGACCGGAGCATCGACCTGCCAGCTCGCGATCATCTTGGTCGACGCCCGTCACGGCGTGATCACCCAGACCAAACGGCACAGCTTCATCGCGAATCTGCTCGGCATCCGCAATGTCGCCGTCGCGGTCAACAAAATGGACCTGGTCGACTTCTCCCAGGATCGATTCGACGAGATCGTTGGGCAGTACCAGGAGTTCGCCGAGCCGCTCGATCTGATCGATCCGGTCTTCTTGCCGATGTCGGCGCTGCTCGGCGACAACGTCGTCGACAAGGGTGACAACCTCGACTGGTTCGACGGCCCGACCATGATGCAGCACCTGGAAACGGTGGATGTCGAAGCGGGCATCGACCTCGAGTCGTTCCGGTTGCCGGTTCAGATGGTGACCCGACCCGACCTCGACTTTCGCGGCTTCGCCGGCACGATCGCGTCTGGCGTGATCCGACCCGGCGACAAGGTCACGAGCCTGCCATCAGGCGTCTCGTCGACCGTCGAACGAATCGTCACGTTCGACGGCGATCTCGATGTCGCCGGCCCCGGCCAGGCGGTGACCGTGACGCTCGACGACGAGATCGACGTGAGCCGCGGTGATCTGCTCGTCCATGCCGATACCGACCAACCGCTGCGGGCGCACGATGTCGACGCGATGGTCGTGTGGATGTCAGAAGAACCACTGACACCGGGCCGCCAGTACCTGCTGCAGAATGGCAATGGCCTGTCGAACGCGGCGGTGACAACGATCCATCATCGCGTCGACATCAACAGCCTCGAGCATGAAGATGCGGGCGAACTCGGCCTCAACGACATTGCGTCATGTCTGGTGTCGGCCGATCGCGAGTTGCTCTTCGACCCGTACGGCACCAATCGGGCGACGGGGGCATTCATCCTGGTCGATCGGCTCTCGAATGCGACCGTCGCGGCGGGCATGATCACCGGCGTTGGTTCGAGTTGGGATCGTTCACCCGAAGCGGGGCTGACCGCCGAGTTGTCCGAAATCACGGCGGCCGAGCGATCGATTCGGTTCGGGCAGCAGCCGGGCACCGTGCTCCTCACCGGCCTCACCGGTGCGGGCAAGTCGACCATTGCGACCGCTCTCGAACGCGAGCTCTTTGACCGGGGCAAGGTTGCGGTCCGCCTCGATGGCGAGAACGTTCGTCTGGGTATCAGCCGCGATCTCGGCTTCAGCGCGACGGATCGTTCCGAGAACCTCCGTCGGTCAGCAGAGGTGGCCCGGTTGCTCGCCAACCAGGGTGTCTTGACCGTTGCCGCGTTCGTGGCACCGGATGCGGGCGTGCGGAGCCGATTCCGCGACCTCATCGGCTCGGAGCGCTTCTTCGAGGTATTCATCGACACGCCGATTGAGGTCTGTCGAGAACGCGATGACCGGGGCCTCTACGCGATGGCGGATGCAGGAGAGATCACCGACTTCCCCGGTGTCTCCGCACCCTATGACCGCGAAGAGACATGGGACCTGCAGATCGATGCGTCTCGGCTGAGTGTGGCCGAAAGCGTTGACGCAATCGTCACCGCGTTGCAGAGCCGCGGGTTCCTCCGTGGCTGATCAGAGCCCCGACGGCCACGACCCGCGCCCCACGAGTCCGGTCAGCGCCAACATCGTCCGAGCCGACGGCCACGTCAGCGGCGACGACCGCACGGCACTGTATGGCCATGGCTCCCGCACGGTGTGGTTCACCGGTCTCTCCGGGTCCGGCAAGTCGACGCTGGCATTCGCCGTCGAGCGAGCCCTGGTCGATCGTGGTGTCGCGTGTTACGTGCTCGACGGTGACAATATGCGATTCGGTCTCAATCGCGATCTCGGGTTTTCGCCCGACGATCGCACCGAGAACATCCGACGGATCGGCGAGGTGTGCCGGCTCTTCCAGGACGCAGGCTTGGTGGTCCTGACCGCGTTCATTTCGCCCTATCGGGCCGATCGAGACCAGGTTCGGGCCGTGCACCCCACCGGCTCCTTCACCGAGGTCTTCGTCGATACGCCGATCGAGGTGTGCGAGGCGCGCGACGTCAAGGGTCTCTACGCCAAAGCGCGTGCCGGTGAGATCCCGGAGTTCAGCGGCATCTCCGCCCCCTATGAGGCGCCGGACGAGCCCGAGATCCGGGTCGACACGACGAAGCCACTGGCCGACTGTGTCGAAGAGATCATCGACCAGCTCGGTATCTGAAGCGCCGGGCGGGTGTCATTGAACAACCGTCCAGTTGGACGGTAATGTCCGCCGCGTGACGACGCGCCCCAACATCGTGGTGATCATGGCCGACCAGCTCGCGCCACAGTTCACCGGTACCTACGGCCACCCGATCGTGCAAACACCGCACCTCGACGCGCTCGCTGATCGAGGGATGCGCTTCGACGCGGCCTACACCAACTCTCCACTGTGCGCTCCCGCCCGGTTCTCCTTCATGGCCGGCCAGCTGATTACCAAGATCAAGGCCTACGACAATGCCGCGGAGTTTCCGGCATCGATCCCGACCTTCGCCCACTATCTCCGCCAGGCCGGCTACCGAACCTGCTTGAGCGGCAAGATGCATTTCGTGGGTCCCGATCAGCTTCACGGCTTCGAAGATCGGCTGACCACCGACGTCTACCCGTCGGATCACGCGTGGACCCCCAACTGGGATGCATCAGACGAGCGAATCGACAAGTGGTACCACAACATGGATTCGGTGAAGGAGGCCGGCACTGCGGCCACGACCTTCCAGCTCGACTACGACGAGGAGGTCGCGTTCACCGCCAAGCGCCGGATCTTCGACTACGCCAAGCACCAGGACACACCCTTTGCGATGGTGGTGAGCTTCATTCATCCGCACGACCCATACGTGGCTCGGCCCGAGTTCTGGAATCGCTACGAGGGCATCGACATCGACCTCCCCACCTCACCGCTCGCGACGGACCCGCACTCGCAGCGGCTGTACGACGCGATCGAGGCGGCAGAGATCACCGTCACCGACGACGAAGTCGCCAATGCCCGACGCGCCTACTACGCGAACACGACCTACGTCGACAGCAAGATCGGCGAAATCGTGCAGACGCTGGAAGAGGCCGGTCTGCTCGACGACACGATCGTGGTCTTCACCGGCGACCACGGCGACATGCTCGGTGAGCGAGGCCTTTGGTACAAGATGTCCACCCTCGATCACTCGATGCGAGTTCCGCTCGTCATGGCCGGCCCTGGGGTTGTGCAGGGGACATCGCCGGAGCCGTGCTCGCTGGTCGATCTGCTTCCGACGATGCTCGATTGGGCGGCGCCCGGGGCGTGGCCGCAGCTCGGTGCCGACCTCGATGGGCGTTCGTTGGTCGCCGCGGCCGGAGGGGCGCCGGTCGACCCGACGGCCACGGCCCTCGGTGAGTACTGCGGAGAGGGTTCCGCCCACCCGATCTTCATGATTCGGCGGGGCCGATGGAAGTTCGTTCAGTGCGACATCGACCCACCCATGTTGTTCGACATGGAAGCCGATCCGAGCGAGCTCACCAACCTGGCGCCGGATCCCGCATGCGCGGAGCTGGTGGCCGCGTTTTCGGCTGAGGTGGCCGAGCGTTGGGACAGCGAGACGATCCGATCCGAGGTGTTGGCGTCGCAGCGGATGCGGCGTGCGGTACACGCCGGCATGTCGGTCGGCCGGCGCGTCGATTGGGACTACCAGCCGCAACGGGACGCCTCCGAAGAGTACGTCCGCAACCACATGGACTGGACCGTGGCGGCCGCCACGACCCGCTTCCCACCCCTGGAGGGCGCCTCCTCGGGCCGAAGCTGAGCCGCCCGAGACGGTGTCTCGCTAGCTCAGGAACTCCGGCTCGTCGCGGCACAGCTCGTCCCACCACGGCTGGAACTGGAACCAGCCGGCGAGGTCGTGGCCCTGGGCGTCGTAGCCGCTCTGGCACAAGTCATCGGGGATTTCGATCGGCTCACCTGCCGCGTCGGCCAGCAATTGACTCTGGCACGCTCGCTCGAGCGCCACGAACCACCACACCGCTGCGTCGACAGAGCCGCCGGTGGTGATCAGGCCATGGTTTTGGTGGATGAGCGCCTTCTTGTCGCCGAGCGCTTCGGCCATCTGACGTCCGACCGCGGTGTCGAGCACCACGGCACCCGAGCCCGCATCGCACAGACCCACATCGTTGTAGAACATCGTCGTGTCCTGGCTGATCATCTTGAGTGGCTTGCCCAACGTCGAGAAGGTCTTGCCGTACATCGAATGGGAGTGGGCGGCGGCAATCACGTCAGGCCGGGCGGCATGGAGCTGAGAGTGGATGGCGAACGCAGCTGCGTTCACCGGCTTGTCACCCTCGACCACGGTGCCTTCATGGTCGACACAGATCAGATCCGACACCGTCATCAGTTTGAAGTTGAGGCCGAACGGGTTCACCCAAAAGCGATCGGGGTGCTCGGGGTCTCGAACGGTCACGTGGCCGGCGACGCCCTCGGCAAGGCGAAGCCGACCCATGATGCGAAGACCAGCGGCGAGTCGTTGCTTGCGAGCGAGCCGCTCTGCTTCGATGTCGGTTTGCTGCTCGGGAAGGTTCAGTTCGAGGCCGTCTTGATCAGGCTCGAACGCTCCGAGGTCGGGCTGGTCCTGGACGTCGGTCATGGCAGTCTCCTCGTCGTCGTACCGTGACGAGCGTACGCCGACAGCCGCCGGGAGGCGAACCCCCTCAGGCGAGAATTGCGCGGACCTCGTCGACGCGGGCCTGGTTCACCGAGAACCACGCCCATTTCCCTCGCTGCTCGCGTGCGAGAATGCCGGCGTTGACCAACAGCGAGAGATGGTGGCTGACGGTGGGTTGTGACTTGCCGAGCAGCTCGGGAAAGTCACAGGCACACGCCTCACCGCTGGCGCCGATGATGCTCACGAGGCGGAGCCGTACCGGGTCGGCGAGCGCCTTCAGCACCGTGGCCAAATCAGCGGCCTCGTCTTCGCCGAGCGCTTCGTCGAACAGCGGCGGACAGCACAGGGACTCCATCGCCCAAGCGTAGCCCGATCCATCGACGCGCATCGATGGAACGCAGGAGTCAGGAGGGGAGCTCGAGCTCTCGGGTCTGCCCGCCCCAGCCATTCACCTGGTCTCGGCCCTCGATCGTCACCATCGTGATGGTGGCGGGGATCACCACCCCCGACAACGAACGGGTGAACGGCTGTTCGTTCGCATGGTCGTGGGCCAGTTCCCGGATCCCGAGCTCGGCACCGTCGGGACCGAGCACTCGCCATGCGTCCGCGTATCGCTCCGGGCTGTCGTACGGGCTGGAAAGCGTCACGTCGAACCGCCACGTCCCGCCGCTGCTTTGGGTCGCGACGACGGCCACGACGTCGGGGAAGAGGCCATCGCCAGCGAGCGCCTCAGCGGACGCAGAGGGGGGCGGCGCCGACCCAGATGAGGGTGGGGTCGACTCGCCCGCACTCGGGGCGTCGTCGCCGCCGCAGCCAACGGTGACGAGGACGGCCGCCGTGGCGATCAGGCGACGCGTTCGTGAAGAAAGTCGATGACGCCAGGCCACAACTGTGCCGCAAGCTCTGCGTTGTAGATGCCGAACGGGTCGGTTTCGTTCATGAACGCATGGCCGGCGTCGTGGAACGCAATCTGCACGTCCTTGCCCATGGCCTGGAGTCGGGCCTCGAGGTCTCGAGCACCAGCCGCCGGGAAGAAGTCGTCGTCCTCGCAGAAGTGGCCCCGGATGGCAGCCGTCATCGTGGACCAGTCCGGCTCATCGCCGGCCGGATACCCGTAGAACGGTACGGCCGCTGACACCGCGTCGCCGCGCAACGCAGCCACCATCATGGTGAGCATGCCACCCATGCAGAAGCCGACCGCCCCAACGGTCGAGCTGGTCACTGCTGCGTGGCCGAGCAGGTAGTCGACGGCGACGCCCATGTCGGCCGCCGCTCGCTCCGGGGGGAGCGACGTCATGAGGTGGCCGGCTTTGTCCATCTCGTCATGGCCGGCGAGTTCGCCTCGGTACAGGTCCGGTGCGAGAGCCACGAAGCCATTGTCGGCCAGGTGATCCGCGGTGCCTTTCATCTGCGGGTTCAGGCCCCACCACTCCTGGATCACGATCACGCCCGGTCCTGATCCGGAGTCGGGCACCGCGAGGTGGCCGCGCGCGTCATCGCCGAGTTCGATCATCTCTCCCATGAACCGGACCCTAGCCGCCGGCGCGGGGCTGGTGCGTTCCGCCGGGGGAGGCGGGTTGGCGTTGGTCAGACCTAGTTGGGAGGATGGGGCATGACCAGCGCCACGCTCTCGCTTGCGGCCGACCACGCGGTCGAGACCGAGGAAGCCGGGCGGCTGTCGCCTGCGGTCGTCGATGCGCTCGTGGCTGACGGCACGTTCAAACTCTGGGTCCCGGGCGCCTATGGCGGCGGCGGGGCCTCGCTGGCGGACGGGCTCGATGCGATGCGGGCGGTCGGTCGGGCTGACGGTGCGTCGGGCTGGTGCGTGATGATCGCAAATACGACGGCGTTGCTGGCGGCCCGCCTCGACCCGGAGGTCGCCGATCGCTTCTTCGGTCACCCAGGTGCGGTCTGTGGGGGTTTCGCGGCTCCGGTCGGCACCGCCACCGTGAACGGATCCAGGGCTCGCATCGATGGGCGTTGGGCGTGGGGGAGCGGTTCCAGCCATGCGACCACCATGGGCGCAGGCGTGGTGATCGTCGACGAGAACGGGGAGTCCGCCGAGCTGCCAGGGGGCGGCCGCGTCGGGTTTGCCTTTGTCCCCGAGGGGGTCGAGCTGCTCGACACGTGGCACGTCAGCGGCCTGCAAGGAACGGCCTCTACGGATTACCTCATCGATGGCGTCGATGTCCCGCTCGACCATGTCGTCGCCATGGATCGTCGTCGCCTGGTGGTCGATGAGACCCTGTACCGCTTCTCAACGTTCGGCGCCCTCGCGTTGGGGGTGGCCATGGTCATGATCGGTCTGGCCGAGCGCGGCATCGACGAGCTGGTGTTGTTGGCGGGGAAGGTGCCACAGGGCTCGAGCCGGGGTCTGGCCGAACGGACACCAGTGCAGCTCGACCTTGCCCGGGCCCATGCGAAGGTGGCCTCTGCTCGCGCCTACATCGACCATCAGGTCGGACAGGCGTGGGATCAGGTGACCGCGACCGGCCGGGTGGACGACGAGCTTCGCGTCGGCCTTCGGTCGGCGGCGAACCATGGTGCGGAGAGCGCAGTCGCGGCGGTCGACCTCTGCTACACCGCGGCTGGTGGGGCAGCGGTGTACCGGAGCTCACCGCTCCAGCGAGTCTTTCGCGACATCCACGTCGCATCCCAGCACGCCATGGTTGCTCCCCGGGTGTTCGAGCCCCTCGGCCGGCACCGGTTCGGTCTGGCGACCGACCTCGCCGGGCTCTAACCGAGCAGGCGCCGCAGTTCGTTGCGGTCGACTTTGCCGTTGGCATTGCGGGGCAAGGCATCGAGCGTCAGCCACCGCCGGGGAACCTTGTAGCCGCTGATGGTCCGCCGGGCTGCGACGGCCACCTCGTCCGGGTCCGCGGTACCGATGATCGCCGCGGCGATGTCTTGTCCGAGTCGATCGTCGTCGACGCCGAACACGGCAACATCGTCGACCCCGTCGAGCTCGAGGAGCGCCGCTTCGACCTCGGCGGGCGCGATCGTTGCGCCGCCCCGGTTGATCATGTCCGACATGCGCCCTGTCACCCGCAGGAGACCGTCGCCGTCGATCGTGCCCGCGTCGCCGGTGTGCAGCCTCCCGCCGCGCCACAGCCGCGCCGTTTCGTCGGGCTGGTTTCGGTAGCCGAGCGTGCCCTGCCAGGTGTTGGCCCACGGCCCCGAGGTCGATGGCGCCAGCGTGATCTCCCCGTCGGGCTCGATGGCGATGTCGACGCCGGGGAGGGGCTGGGCGCCGGCGTCTCCGATTGCCATGCGAGCAACTCCGGTCGGAGCTTCGGAGAGGCCGTAGCTCGCGACGAGCGAGATACCGAGCTGTTGTTGTGCCGCCGTCGCTCTGGCTCGATCGAAACCGGCGCCGCCCATGATCATGCGTTCGAGAGGGGTCAGCTCGGCCGGCTCGGTGCCGCGTTCGACGAGATCGTGCACGATGGTGGGCACGACCAACGCACGCGTGACCTGGTGCTGTTGCACCGATCTGACGAAGGCGGTGGGTCCCTCTGGGCCCATGATGACGGCCGTGCCGCCACAGGCAAGCGCGGTGAGCGGCCCGAGCAGCAAGATGTTCAGGGTCGAGAGTGCGAGGGGCGTGGCGATGCGAGAGCTCGGCCCGAGCGCTTCGGTGGCGATCGCCGCAGCCGCCGGATACAGCAGCTGCTGATGCATGTGGACGACGGCCTTGGGCCGGCCGGTGGTGCCCGACGTGTACGCAAGGGCAGCCCCATGGGTCGCCGCAGGCGATAGCCCCAACCTGACGTCCGGGTCATCTTCGGGCAGCGCAGACAACACGATCTGCGCCTCGGCATCGGTGATGATCGAGCGGCGCTCGCTCTCGGTGGTGCGGGTGTTCACCCCCACCCACATGCCGCCGGCCAGCACGGTGCCGATGAGGCTGATCAGGGGCTGTGCATCGTTGTCGAGAATCCAGACCACCCGCTCATTGCGAGCACCCATGTCGATGAGACACCGGGCCACGCGCTCGCACTCGGCTCGAAGTTCGGCGGTCGTCCATTCGATGTCGCCATCGACGAGTGCGACCGATGTCGGGGTTCGACGGTCCCACAGGTCGGCAACGCTCGATGGACCAACCGGGAAGGGATGCACGTTGCGAACCCGACGCAACCCGGTGCCGTCAGCCAGATACTCCGCTGTCACGGAGCTGATTCTCGCAGCTCGCGGTCGAACTCCGGCGCTACCCTCGCCGCGTGACTCTCGATCCTGATGTTGTCGACGCAGCAACGTGGCTCATCTCTGGTGGCCGGCCCCAGAGCGCCGGGGCGCCCCTCAACCACCCGATCATCCCGGCGTCGAACTTCGAACACGGGGCTGACCGGGTGTACAGCCGCAGCGATGCCACCGAGGGGTGGGAAGCGCTCGAAACGGTGCTCGGTGGCCTCGAACAGGCGTCGGCGCTCGTGTTCGGGTCGGGCATGGCCGCGGTTGCCGCGGTCTTCGACCTCGTGCCGGTTGGCGGCCATGTCGTGATTCCCGACGACTGCTATCACGGCGTTGCCCAGATCGCGGCGGATGGTGCCGCCGCCGGACGCTGGCAGGTGACCAGGCTCGACATGACCGACACGACAGCCTGGGTGGAGGTGCTCGCAACCGCGTCGCTGGTGTGGGCGGAGTCGCCGACCAATCCGCTGCTTGCGGTCGGCGATCTGGCTGCGATCGGCGGTGCGCCGCGACCCGAGGAATGTCTCCTCGTCGCCGACAACACCTTCGCCACCCCGCTTCGACAACAACCGCTCATGCTGGGCTTCGACGTTGCGATGCAGTCGACCACCAAGATGATCGGGGGGCACAGCGACCTGCTCGGTGGTGTGCTCACGACACGACATCAGCCCGTCCTCGACCGGTTGCGCACCAGTCGGACCTTGCTCGGAGCGAGTCCCGGTGCGCTCGAGACCTTTCTCACCCTCCGCGGCGTGCGAACCATGGCGATGCGGCTCGATCGGGCTGAGGCGAACGCCGCGTTCTTGGTCGAGCGGCTTCGCGATCATCGGTCGATCGCCCATGTTCGCTACCCGGGCTACGGATCGATGATCAGCTTCGACCTCCCCGACGCGGCGGCCGCGGACACGATGTGTTCGCAGCTGCAGGTCATTCGGCACGCGACGAGCCTGGGCGGCGTCGAGTCGCTGATCGAGCGGCGCAGCCGGTACGCCGGGCAAGCCCACCTGCCGGCGGGGCTGGTTCGCCTGTCCGTTGGGTGCGAGGCGCCTGGCGACCTGTGGAACGATCTGGCGGGCGCGCTGGGCTGAGTCGCCCTCGCGAGTTCACCGAGGCTGCTCAGAGGGTTGATGCCGCGAGCACCGCGCCGAGCTCATGGCACGCATCTCGGCCCGCGTCGTCGACCGGGCCGATGAGCGAGACCGGTGCCGCTACGGGACGCCAGCCGAGCCCGGTCGCGATCTTCACGATCGCCAGTTCGGCGCCGGTCGTGTCGGACTCGCCGTGGAGCAGCATCCCGAACGGTCGACCCCGGGTCGTGTCCAAGAGATCGTTGTAGGTGGTGTCGAAGGCGTGCTTGAGCGCGCCGCTCATGTACCCGAGGTTTGCGGGCGTCGCCAGCAGATAGGCGTCAGCCCCGAGGAACTGTTCGGTGGTGACCTCGAGGGCGATCGCCGGCTCGACGGCAACCGCATCGAGCCCGTCTTGTGACGCCCCTTCGATCGCAGCCTTGAGCATCGCCGGCATCGCCACGCCGGGGGAGTGGTGCACCACAAGCAGCGAGGGCACCTCAGTCGGTGAACGGAAGATCGAAGAGCGTGATTGCGTTGCCGCGGGCGAGCTTGTGCACGACCTCGGGTTCGAGATGGCCAAACAACGAGTGGGCGACCTGCTTCGAGTGAGGGTAGGTGCCGTCACTGTGGGGATAGTCGGTCTCGAACAAGACGTTGTCGACACCGACCTCGTCGAGCAACTTCATACCCGCCGTGTCCTTGAAGAAACAGCTGTAGATCTGACGGTGGTAGTAGAACGACGGCGGCTCGGGAAGCCGCTCCTCACCCTGCGCCCACAGGTGGGTGGTGTAGTTGTCGTCGGCCCGCTCGAGGTAGTACGGAATCCAGCCGATCTGGCTCTCGGCGTACATCAGCTTGAGCGTCGGGAACCGATGCAGCACGCCGGAAAACAAGAAGTCGATCATCGACGCGGCCGAATTGGCCGAAATCATCGCCGCGGTGACGATCGTCGGGCAGTCGTCGGCCGGTCGGACGGTCCGGGTACCCGAGCCGATGTGCATGGTGATGACGGTGCCGGTCTCCTCACACGCTCGAAAGAACGGATCCCAGTAGCCGGAGTGAAGCGAGGGAAGCCCGAGCCACGCAGGAAGCTCCGACCAGGCAACGGCATTGACACCGCGAGCGGCGTTGCGGCGGATCTCTGCGGCGGCGAGCTCCGCATCCCAGAGGGGCACCACACACAGCGGGATCAACCGACCGCCTGAGTCCCCGCACCACTCCTCGACCATCCAGTCGTTGTAGGCCTCGACGCACAGCTTGGACAGCTCCCGGTCCTTGCGCTCCGCGAAGAGCTGGCCACAGAAGCGGGGGTAGTTCGGAAAGCAGATCGACGCCTCGACGTGGTTTTCGTCCATGTCCTCGAGGCGAGCCTTCGGCTCATAACAACCAGGCCGGATGTCGTCGTAGGTGACGCCCTGCATGGTGACCTCTTCTGGGGGACGGCCGGCACACGCGATCATCTCCTTGATCTGATAGCGGTGGTCTTCGTAGTGCCACCAGGCGGCCATCTTGTCGCCGGTGCCGGGGGTTTCGACCCACGCACCGTCAACCAGCTTCATCTCCCCCTGTGGGGCGATGACGATGCGGGGCCCGATGTCTTTGTACTTCTCGGGCAGGCGGTCCTGCCACACATGGGGCGGTTCGACCACATGGTCGTCGACACTGATGATCTTCGGAAAGTCCTCGAGCGACACCGGCATGGGCGAAACCATATCTGACACACCGTCAGATTCTGAACTGGGCCCACCGACGGCGAGCTCGGCAGCTTCCCGGAGGCGATTCCCGCGAGATGGGAACCTCATGGCGCTCATCGACACAGGCCCGGCCTGCTCGCTACTTTTCCGCGCATGACCGAGACCTATGACGCCATCATCATCGGAGCCGGCGTGATCGGCGGCGCAATCGCCCACGAACTGGCCGGGCGAGGGTGGCGCACCCTCACCGTTGACAAGGCCGCGTCCGCGGGCGCTGGCTCGACCATCAACTCGTGCGCGATCGTGCGCTTCAGTTACTCCTCGGTCGAGGGCACCAACCTCGCCTGGGAAGGCATGCACTACTGGAAGGACTGGGCCAACTACATCGGCGCTGACGATGAGCTCGGTCTGATCGAGTACCACATGACGGGACAGCTCGTGTTCCAGCCACCCGGCGAGGGCACGCACGCGGGTCGCGTCAAGGCGCTCTGGGACGACATGGACATCCCCCACGAGACCTGGGACGCCGACACCATCAAGGCAAAGCTGCCCTACCTCGACCCCGGATTGTTCGGCCCGCCGGCCCGCCCGGACGACGACGCGTTCTGGAAGGACCCACAAGGTGCCATCGAGAAGGGGTACTTCTCGCCAGACGCCGGCTACGTGAGCGATCCCCAGCTGTCATGTCACAACCTGCAGAGAGGGGCGGAAGCCAACGGCGCCACCTTCTGGTTCAACGCCGAAGTGGCTGCCGTCGACATCG
>JBCCYT010000046.1:0-26614 GCA_039188975.1 Actinomycetota bacterium | reverse complement strand
TTCTGTCGGTACCGCCGGTGGATGGATCCGTTCCGGCACCGAGATCGGCGACGTCTACCTCGCATGGGACCGGTTCGTGTGCCACGACCGGCGCATCGACCTTCCTGGTTTCGACCGATTCGGGCGCGGCGACATCCCCGCTGCGGACCTCCGAGCCCATGCGACTGCGCTGGGCTGTCGACTCGGTGTTGTCACCACCGGTGATTCGCTCGACGAGTCGGCCGATGACGCAGCCCGCATTCGCGCCAGCGGCGCCGAGGTCAAGGAGATGGAGGCCGCAGCCGTTGCCTGGGTTGCCAGCCTGCATTCGGTGCCGGTGAGTGCGATCAAGGCGATCACCGATCATGTCGATGACCCTGCACCCACGGCCGAACAGTTCCAAGCCAACCTGCACACAGCCGCGTCGGCGTTGCAACGAACGACGACGGCATTGCTCGAACGTCTCGGCGCCGCGGCCACAACGAGCTGATGGCGGGCGACGACGCACTCGCTGCGCAGCTTCGAGAGCTTGCGACAACGTTGCACACGACGGCCGCAGACGTCGGGCGTCGCGAGCACGCGGCCGAGCTGCTGGCGCAGGCGAACGAGCTTCTGTCGATAGGCGAGCGTCGCGTGCGCTGGCATGAGATCGTCGACGGTCGTCGGGCTCGCTCCCGTGATCTGTCGCCGTGGTCTGGTGCCGTGAACGCAGCGGCACCTCCGATGTTCATCGAGCCGGGAGAACGCAACGGCGAGCCGTGCATGCTCGGTCGGGTGCGCCTGTCTCGGCTCCGGGAGGGGCCCGCCCTCGGGGTCCACGGCGGGGTTGTGGCCGGTCTCTTCGACGAGATTCTGGCTGCGGGTCAGTCCCTCGCCGGCTCTCCGGCGGGCGTGACCGGTCGGCTGATCGTTCGATACCGCCAGATCACTCCCATCGACACCGATCTCGTGTTTCGCAGCTGGGTGGTTCGAGATCGAGGCCTGCGTCTGGACATGCGGGCTGAGTGCGGCCCGGCGGTCGAGCTCGAACACGAACAGGCCGACGACGGCACGTTCGAGCGGACCGCCGATGCCGAGGCGTTCTTCGTGAGGCGTCGTCGATGACAGCCGGCACGCCTCGCGTCACGATGGTGTGTACGGGCAATGCGGCCCGCTCGGTGATGGCTGCGCTGTTGTTGCGAGACCGCCTTGGCCCGAACGCCGGCATCGACGTGGCGAGCGCCGGAACCCTGGTCCTCCCTGACCAGCCGATGAGCGTTCGGACTCGCTCGGCGCTGCAGCGGCACGGGCTCGTCGATCCTCATCACCGGTCCCGACAGCTCAGCAGCCGCGACGTTGCCGAGAGCAGCCTGTTGGTGATCATGGAGCCGTCGCACCAGCACTGGATGCGACGTCGCCTCCCCGACGCGCTGCCGATTGCCGCGTCTCTTCGTCGAGTGGTCCGTGATCTCCCGACCGCGCCGGGGCCGACACTGGCCGAACGGGTTGCTTCGCTCAACTTTGTCGACCACGACTTCGAGCCGTGGGAAGAGGTCATCGACCCCGGTGCTGGCGAACAAGATGTGTTCGACGCATGCATCGACGAACTTGCGATGCTGATCGACGGCCTCGTGCCGACCCTCCGGACGCTCCATCCGTGACCGGCCACCGTCGCGAGGCGCTGGTGCTGACCGTGGCGGTCGGGGTGATCGGCGTGACGTTTGGCGTGTTGGCTGATGCTGCTGGCCTGTCGCTGCCCCAGATCATGGTCATGTCGGCGTTCGTGTTCACCGGAGCGTCGCAGTTCGCTGCCGTGAGCGTGATCGATACCGGTGGCTCGGGGGCGGCGGCGATCGGTTCGGCGCTCCTGCTCGCCGCCCGCAACGCACTGTACGGGCCGGTTGTGGCGCGGCTGCTCCCGGCAGGGTGGTTGCCTCGCGCGGCATCGTCTCACTTCGTGATCGACGAGACGACGGCCATGGCGTCAGTCCAAGCCGATGACGCCGACGCACGCGACGCGTTCTGGTGGACGGCGGTTTGGCTGTGGTCGCTGTGGAACCTCGGATCGATCGGCGGTGCGCTGCTCGGGTCGGTGATCGGCGAACCGGAGACGTGGGGTCTCGATGCTGCATTTCCGGCCGGCTTCATCGCGCTGCTGGCGCCTCATGTCCGTGAGCGGCCGGGCCAGGTGGCGGCGTTCGTTGGCGCCGCCCTTGCGATTGGGCTGACGCCGATTGCGCCGGCCGGCGTGCCGTTGCTCGTTGCGGCGACGGCGGTCGTGCCCGGTTGGCTGGTCCGCCGTCGAATCGATGACGCTGGAGCAGAAGCTGACGTGGAGGTGGAGCGGTGAGCTGGACGGTCATCGTCGTGCTTGCACTCGGCGCATACGGCTTCAAAGCGTTCGGGGTTCTCGGGCTCGGTCGGGTGGGTGGATCGGTGACGGCTCGGTTCGAACCGTTGACTGCGCTGATTCCGGCCGCGCTTTTTGCGGGGCTCATCGCGGTGCAGACGGTGGCTGACGGCGACTCGCTCGTGCTTGACGCTCGTTTCCTCGGGGTGGCCGCCGGAACCCTTGCGGTGTGGCGCAGAGCGCCATTCGTCGTGGTGGTGATGGTCGCGATGGCTGTCACCGCCTTCGTGCGCTGGCAGACTTGGGTGTGATGCAGCAGCCGTACTCTCAGATCTCAGTCCGTGGCGGCGGCCAACTCGAAGGAACGATCCCGGTTGGCGGTGCCAAGAACTCAGTGCTCAAGCTGATGGCGGCAACCTTGCTGGCCGAGGGTCGGTATGTGTTCGGGAACGTGCCCCGGATCACCGATGTCGAATTGATGTCGGATCTCCTTCGGGCGACCGGGTGCACGGTCGCCCGCGACGAGACGACGTTGACGATCGACGTGCCGCCCGAGATCCGGCCGGTCGCTCCGTATGAGATCGTGGAGCAGTTCCGAGCGTCGATTGTGGTGATGGGGCCGATGTTGGCCCGGTGCGGTGAGGCGCGCGTGGCGATGCCAGGCGGCGACGACTTCGGCCCCCGTCCGATCGACATGCATGTTCGGGGCCTCGAGGAGCTCGGCGCCGAGTTCGAGTCGGCCCACGGGTACATTCACGCCCGGACGCAGAACCTGCAAGGCGCTCGGGTGTTGCTCGAGTTTCCGTCGGTGGGGGCGACCGAGAACCTGCTGATGGCTTCGGTGCGAGCGAAGGGGACGACCGTCATCGACAACGCAGCCCGCGAGCCGGAGATCGCTGATCTCTGCGAGCTGCTCAACAAGATGGGTGCGCAGATCGTGGGCGCTGGTTCGTCGACGCTGACCATCGAGGGTGTCGACTCACCCGACGCACTACACAGCGCCGACCATGTTGTGATTCCGGACCGTATCGAGGCGGCGACCTATCTCTGTGCGGTTGGCATGACGGGCGGCGAAATCACGGTCGCAGGGGCTCGTCACGAGCACATGTCGATGCTGTGTCTGAAGCTTGGCCAGATGGGGATGCGGATCTCTCACGATCGCGATGGGATCTGGGCCTTCGCCCCGAGACGGATGCAGTCGGCTGACTGTCAGTCGCTGCCCTACCCCGGCATTGCAACCGACTACAAGCCGTTCATCGTGACCCTGCTCGCGACTGCTGAGGGGGTCGGCATCGTTACGGAGAACCTGTTCTCCGGTCGGTTCCGCTATGTCGATGAACTCCACCGCTTGGGTGCGGACATCCGCACCGATTCACACCACGCCGTGATCCGTGGAGTGCCGCGGTTGTCCGGTGCTCCTGTCCGCGCTCACGACATTCGAGCGGGTGCCGCACTGGTCATTGCCGGCCTGGCGGCAGATGGCGAAACCGTGGTCGCCGACGCCGAGCATGTCGCCCGTGGCTATGACGACATCGCTGGGAAGCTCCGCGGCATTGGAGGAGACATCACGACGTCGTAGGCGACCGATGCCGATGCGCTGCGACGCGTCGTGTCACGACGTCAGCGTGTGCTCGAGAGGTTCGTCTTGGCGGGCCCGGAAGGGCGTCGTTCGTCGTCGTTGCGCTCGGTCGCTTCGCGATCCGCGGTGGGCGACGCCGTGACAGGTGTGGCACAGGAGTTCGAGATTGTCGAGATCGGTCGTGCCGTGGTTGGTCCACTCGCGGAGGTGGTGCGCTTGGCACCGGCCGATGTCGGCTCCACACGCTGCACACCCTCGAGTTTTTGCGATCAGGGAACGCCACTGGGCGGCCGTGGCGAGCCGTTTCGAGCGGCCCTGCCAGAGCGGTTGACCATCTCCCGAAAAGATGTGGGCGATGACGTCGGACATGGGGCCGATGTGTTCCATCACTGAATCGGGCACTGGCGTGCCATCGAGCCACGTCACGGTTCGCTCGGAGAGCGTGCAGACGATGTGGACCTGAAACTTCGGATGGACGGATCGGTCGGTAGCGATGGGGGTTTCGGTGATGAGGGTGGCGAGTGCGTCCGCTCGCCGTTGCGTGTGGCTGCGCAGTTCATCAGGTGAACCATCTCGACCGCCGTCGGCGTGCCAGAACTGGTCGGTGCGCTGTTTCAACGCGGCGACCACCGCCTCGCCGGTCGCCCGATCGAAGCGGGCTCGAAGCTCGACGGAACCGTCGGTGGCCACGTGGTGCCAGGCGCCGCGTGCATCCCGCTGCCGTCGGTGCTGGGTCTCAGCTTCTGACGCCGTCGTGTGGCGCCCAACGAAGGACCGAGCCTTTTTGGCGAAGAGGTCGGCCGGCATGGACTCCGCAACCGGGACCAGTTCGGCCGCCACTTCGTCGGGTAGCTGCTCGGCGACGTCGGCAACGATCGCCGCATGTTCGACGTTGAGACGCCCCTCCGCCAAGCCATCGGCCAGCGTCGGTATCGCCGCCAACGCCCGAGCGGTCAGCGTGTCTCGCGTTGCCTGTCGTTGGGATCGGCGGCCGACCGACCGCCCCACGATCGAGGAGTCGGCGCCCGAGTCGTGCAACCCATCGAGGGTGGCTTTGGCCGCCATGAGCCGTTCGTCGACTCGATTGCGGAGCCGTTCGAGATCGGCGATGAGCTGGTAGAGCTCCGGGCGCGACAGCGTGTTGGGAGCGACCGTCCTCACCGCCTCATGTGCTGTCGCCAGGTCGCCCATGAATCCAACCGTACGACGGGGGTGTGACAGCCGAGATGAAGGATCAGTCGGCGGTTGCGGCGCCTTCCGTGGCTGCTGGCCCGTCCGTCTCGGCGAGTGCCACGGCCCGCTTGCGAGCGATGCGTAGCAGGCCGGCGAAAACGAGCACCGGACCGGCGACCATCAAGATCTCGTCCCACCCGCCTTGGTGGGCGAGCACGTGCACCAGAGCCATGCCTCCAGCGTAGGCGGGCGGGAATGCGCACGCCGATGTCGGCGTTCTCCTTTGTGAGTGCCAGAATTGGTGGCACGCAGCAAGAAAGTTCCCCCGTGCTCGAACAGGTCGAAAAGGTCATCACCGCCATCCGTCCCGCGATTCAAGCGGACGAAGGCGACATCGAGTTGGTCAGTGTCGACGAGGCGACCGGTGTGGTCACCGTCGAACTGATGGGCGCGTGTGTGACCTGCCCGGCGTCGACGCAGACGCTCAAGGCCGGCATTGAGCGGATCATGAAGGATCGCGTCGACGGGGTCACCGAGGTGCTCGAAGTCAACGCGCTCGGCATGTCCGAGAGCCCCGTCCAGCTCTGACCAGCGCCCAGCGAGTGTTCTGGGGGCGTCAGCGCCCAGCGAGTGTTCTGGGGGCGTCAGCGCCCAGCGAGTGTTCTGGGGGCGTCAGCGCCCAGCGAGTGACAGCGCGTTGGAGATCAGCCCGAGGTGGCTGTAGGCCTGTGGATGGTTGCCGAGCGCTCGCCCGTTGGCGGGGTCGACTTCTTCGGCGATGAGTCCGGTCGGGCCGGCGAGGTCGACGTAGGCGGCAAACAGCTGTTTCGCGCTGTCGAGGTCGCCGATTTGGACTTTGGCGTCGATCAGCCACGAGGTCATCAGGTTGAAGCCGCCTTCTTCGCCGGGAAGGCCATCTTCGTGCTTGTAGCGGTAGACGGTGTCGCCGGTGCGCAGCCACGCCTCGACCGCGGCAACGGTGCCCGCAACCCGGGGATCGTCAGGATCGAGCATGCCGAAGAGCCCCACGGCGAGCACCGATGCGTCGAGATCGGTGCCGTCGTAGGCGGTGGTGAACGAGTTGAGCTCGTCGTTCCAGCCGTTGGCGATGATGTCGGCCTTGATTTCGTCGCGCAGCACCTCCCATTCGGGCCGCTCACGCCCAAACGTCTCGCTGGCGATACGGATTGCCCGGTCGACGGTCACCCAGCACATGACTTTCGAGTTCACGTGATGGCGAGGGGCAGAGCGCACTTCCCAAATGCCCTGGTCGGGTTCGGTCCACCGCTTGTCGACCGCGCCGACAAGGTCTTCGACGAGGTGCCAGTGGCGGGCGGAGAGCGGTGCGTCGACCTCGCCGAGCTGATGAATGAGTTCGAGGACCGGTCCGAACACGTCGAGCTGGACCTGGTGGTCGGCGGCGTTGCCGACGCGGACCGGCCGGGATCCGCCGTAGCCAGCGAGTTCTTCGATCGTGGCTTCGGGTGGGAGCGGGCCGCCGGTGACGGTGTACAGCGGCGACAGCCGCTCTGGCCCGAGCTCGGACGAATCGATGACGCCGAAGAGCCAGTCGAGGAGATCCATCGCCTCTTCGATCGAGCCGAGCTTCACCAACGCTCCTGCGGACAGTGACGCATCGCGGATCCAGCAGTAGCGGTAGTCCCAGTTTCGTACACCCCCGATGAACTCGGGCAGGCTCGTCGTCGGGGCTGCGAGGATGGCGCCGGTCGGGCCGTAGCAGAGCGCCTTGAGCGTGAGCGCTGATCGGCGGACCAGGTCGGGGTCGACACCGACGAGATCGGTGGGAATGTCGAGTAGCGCCGCCCAGTCCGACCAGAACGCGTCGGTCGCTGCTCGCCGGTCGGGCTCTTCGGTGCGGTCAGGACGTAGCGATGCCGTTCCGCAGCGCAGCTCGAGGGTGACCGGGCCGGCGGTCAGGTCGACGTCGGCTACGGCTGTCTGATGCATGCCGGCATCTTCGATGGTCCACTCGATGCCAGGGGAGCGCAGCACGACCAGGTCGGCGGCGTTGACCACTTCGAGGCCTCCGTCTCGGACCTCGAGTTGGGTCGGGAAACGACCGAAGTCGAGTCGAGGCGCAAACTCGATGCGGGCGACACCTGAGCCCTCGACGACGCGAATCAGGTCGGTGCGGCCCGACGTGCGATGTGGGCGCCCTTCGGAGCAGTCGAGGTAGTCGGTGACGGTCACCGTCGACCACGATGTTTGCAGGATCAGCGAGTCATCGACGTAGGTCTGGGTGGCCCGGTCGGTGTCGTCGGCGGGGCGGATCGAGAAGTGGCCGGCCGGTTCGCCGCCGAGCAGCTCGGCGAAGATGGCGCCGGAGTCGATGCGGGGTACGCAGAGCCAGGTGATGCGAGCGTCAGGGGTGACGATTGCTGCGGTGCGCTGATCCGAGAGCAGTGAGTGCTCGTTGATCGGCGTGAGCCCGGCGCCGGCGAGCCAATCCGACCGCCGGTTCGACAGCGCTGCCAGCACGATCGCCGCGTCCTGCGGCGAGCTCACCCGAAACGACGCGACCGTGTCGCCCTCGCCGACCTTCACGCCGAGGTCGGGGCCGTGCAATGTGTCGAAGGCGAATTCGTCGGTGACGTCGTCGCCCATGAACATCACCGCGGTCGCGCCGACGTTTGACCGGACGGTGTTGAGGGCCCGGCCCTTGTCGGTCGGAATCAGCAGGAGCTCGCAGACCTTCTTGCCTTGGCGGACGGTGAGTTGCCCGATGTCGTTCGAGATTGCATCGAGCACCGTCAAGACGTCTGCGATTTCGGCCTCATCGGTGAGGGCTCGGTAGTGCACCGCAACCGACGCCGGCTTCTTTTCGAGCCGTAGGTCGGGGTGAGCAGCGGTCACGCCGGCCAGCGCGTCGAGCAGCTGCGTCCGACGGTCGCGAAGGTCAGGGTCGAGGTCGAGTGCGAAGTCGATGTCGAACTCGGTGCCGTGGGAACCGACGAGGTGGATTTCTGCGGGGAGTCGGCTCAGCGCAGCGAGGTCTCGCAGCGATCGGCCCGAGATCACAGCGACCGATGTCTGCGGAAGGCTCGCCAGCCCGCGAAGGGCGACGGAGGTGTCTCGCAACGGAAGTGCCTTCATCGGGTCGTCGACGATCGGGGCGATCGTTCCGTCGTAGTCGCATGCGACCAGGAGGTGAGGCGCGGTGGCGAGCTGGTCGAGACGGGCGACCAGTTCAGCGTCGTCGAGCACGTGAGCCATGGGCGGGGACGCTACCGCGGGAGACCCGGTCGACCCTGTTTGTGGGCCGCTGGTCACCAAGCGTCCGCTGGCGCGTCCGGTAACCCCCTCCGCTGGGGGTACCGTCGGCTCCGTGAGCGATTCCGAAGTCACGGTTTGCTATCGGCATCCAGACCGGCGATCGGGAGTGGTCTGTCAGCGGTGTGACCGGCCCATTTGCTCGGAATGCATGACCCAGGCGTCGGTTGGTTTTCACTGCCCCGAGTGTGTGCGCGGCAACGCCCAGCAGGTGTATCGAGGTCCGGTCGTCTTTGATCCGATTGCCACCAAGGTCCTCCTCGGCGTCACCGTCGCGGTCAGCTTGCTCGCCCTCGGCGCGAGCGGGTCACTCGGTGGGCTCTCGGTCGCGGTTCTCACCGACTGGTCGTTGTTCGGACCGTTCGTGGCCCGAGGGGACAACTTCCGTCTCGTCACATCTGGTTTCTTGCACAGTGGGCTGCTTCACCTCGGGCTGAACATGGCGGCGCTGTGGTTGCTCGGGCAGCAGCTCGAACGAGCTATGGGCCGGGTTCGGTTCGTCTCGTTGTACGCGGTGTCGCTCCTCGGCGGATCATTTGGCGCGTTGCTGATCGAACCGCGGGCGGCGACCGTTGGCGCTTCCGGCGCGATCTATGGCCTGTTCGGGGCCATTGCGGTGATGCAACGGTCTCAGGGCACCAGTATCTGGGAATCGGGGATCGGGCCACTCCTCGGGATCAACCTGCTCGTCACGTTCGCGGTGCCGCAGATTTCGATCGGTGGGCACCTCGGGGGTCTTGTCACCGGTGCGCTCCTGACCGTCGTTTTCGTTCAGATGGTTCGTATGAAGACCAATGAGTGGTTGGCCCTGATCCCGGCGGTGCTCTTGGCGGCGTTGCTCGTCCTCGCTGCCGTCTCTGTCGCCGCGAACCCAGTCCTGTGACGAGCGCGGTTATCGGCGTTCGTAGACGCTGATGTGGAGGTCCGCGCCGGCTGAGTACGGCGTGCCGTGCCAGTCGCTCCACCGTTCGCGAAGGGTGAAGCCGGCGTCGTCGGCGGCGGCGTCGAGCTGTTCGGGCGTGCGGTAGTGCAGCATCCAGGGGCGGAGCCGGTTGCCGGCTGCGGTGATCTCGACATGATGACCGCGGATGATCTGGGCGACTGCGTCGTGCTTGGAAATGGTGATGACGGCACCGGTGGCGGTGACATCGCGGACCGAGACACCCCCATCGTTGAGTCCGTCCTCGGGCGGAACGAACCCCTCGATGACAATGACGCCGTCGGGGCGGACGAGGCGGTGAAGGGCCTGCAGGCAGGCAGCCTGGGCGTCGTCGCTCGTGAGGTTGAAGAAGGTGTTGAAGGCGGCGAACGCAACGGCGTACGGGCCGTGATCGGCGATGCCGGGCGCAGCATCGAGATCGGCCATGTCTGTCAGCGCGACGGTGATGTCGCCGGCACCGGCCTTGTCGGCGAGGAGATCGAGCATCGCCTGAGAGGCATCGACGCCGACCACCTTCACGCCTGTCGCGGCAAGGGGCAGGGCCAAGCGGCCGGTCCCGACGCCGAGTTCGAGGATTGTGCCGTCTCCGGCGAGCCGGGCGATGGCGGCCACTGTGGCATCGACGTCGCTCACGTCGGCGTACCAGTCGTCGTAGACGTCGGCGAACGCATCTCCGTAGGTGTTGGCGCGATAGGTGTCGGACCCGGCGTCGTCAGGGAGTTGCGGCTCGATCACGGCGACCAGTGTGCCCGCTCGTAGGCTGAACCCATGAGCGAGATGGTCGAACCGGCTGAGGTCTACCTCGATCATGCGGCGAGCACGCCGCTGCGTCCCGAAGCGCGTGACGCGTGGCTCGACGCGTCCGCTCATCATCACGCCAATCCGACCGGGGCTCATCGGGCGGCTCGTGCGGCCCGTCGTGCGCTCGACGATGCCCGCGACGATGTCGCTGCAGCGCTTGGTCGACCCCCCGCCGAGGTCGTCTTCACCTCGGGCGGAAGCGAGGCCGACAATCTCGCAGTGCGGGGCATCGTGCGGCACCGGGGCGGTGTCGCGGTCTGTTCGGCGGGTGAACATCATGCGGTGCTCGAACCGGTTGAACATGCCGGCGGGCTGACCGTGCCGCTCGAGGCCGACGGCACGGTCTCTCCGGACCGGCTCGGCCAGGTCCTCGTGGATTCTCGCGAACCGGTGTCGGTGGTGTCGGTCATCGCGGTGAACAACGAGACCGGTGTGATCAACGACATTCCGGCCCTCGTCGACGTCACCCGCCGCACCGCGCCGGACGCGGTGTTTCACACCGATGCGGTGCAGGCGTTGTCCTGGGTCGATCTGGCGGCGCACGCCGCGGCTGCGGACCTGGTGTCGATCACCGGCCACAAGTTCGGCGGTCCCGTCGGTACGGGTGCGCTGTTCGTGCGGCACGGCATCGAGATCGATCCGCTCGTCCTCGGTGGCGGTCAAGAACGGGGTCGCCGAGCAGGAACCCCTGATGTCGCGGGCGCAGCTGCGTTCGCCGCTGCGGCGACCGCCACCGTCGCTCGCCGGGACGGCGAGGTCGAACGTCTCGGGCTGCTGCGGGACCGTCTGGTTGCTGGCCTTGCCGATCGGCTCGGCGAGATCGTCATGCCGACCGTGTTGCGCGGCGGAGCTCCGGTCGCTGCTGGTGTTGCCCATGTCATGCTCGCCGATGTCGAAGCCGAAGCGTTGCTGTTCTTGCTCGATGCGGCTGGTCTCCGAGCGTCCGCCGCGTCGTCGTGTTCGAGCGGTGCGCAGGATCCGTCGCATGTCCTTGCTGCGATGGGCGTCGACCGACTGGTCGCGCAGGGTTCTCTTCGTCTTTCCCTCGGTCACTCATCGACCGACGCCGATGTCGACGCCGCGCTCGAGATCATTCCGCCGGCGGTCGAGCGACTGCGCGCTCACGGGGGCGGCTGATGACCAACACCGGGCCCGTGATGGTCGCAATGTCGGGCGGCGTCGATTCGTCGGTCGCCGCTGCGCTCTTGATGGATGCCGGCCACGACGTCGTTGGGGTGACCATGAAGCTCTGGGGCGGTCCGTCTGACACCGGGTGCTGCGCCGTCTCCGATGTTGACGACGCTCGGCGGGTCGCCGACCGGCTCGGTATCGAACACCACGTGTTCAACTTTGGTGAGGATTTCGAGCGTGACGTGATCGAGCCGTACGTGGCCGACCATGCGGCGGGGCGCACGCCCAACCCGTGCATCGAGTGCAACCGACATCTGAAGTTCGATCGGCTCGTTCGACGGGCTGACGCGTTGGGTTTCGATCGCATCGCGACCGGTCACCACGCACGGGTCGTGCAGACCTCGACCGGACCGCGACTCGGCCGGGGTGTCGATGGTCCGAAGGATCAGGCGTACGTGCTTCACGTGATCGAAGAGCCGGTGCTCCAACGCCTCCTGCTTCCGGTCGGTGAACTCACGAAGGCCGACGTTCGTCGCGTCGCCGCCGACCTCGACCTGCGCACCGCACAAAAGCCCGAGAGCCAGGACGTGTGCTTCATCACCAACCAGCACGGTCGGGGTGCGTTCCTCGGTGATCGGATTCCGCTCAAGCCTGCAGCCGTGGTGGATCGGGCCGGGGAACAGGTCGGATCGGTGCCGTCCGTCGAGCTGGTGACGATCGGGCAACGCAAGGGTCTCGGCCTCGCGGGTGGGACCGATCCTCGCTACGTCATCGACGTCGGCCCCGACGAATCGGGGACCCAGCGGGTGACCATCGGCGCAAAGGCGGAGCTCGTCGCCGCAACGACCACGGTCGAATCGTGGCGTTGGGTCGGCGCAGAGCCCGTCGGTCCGCTCACCTTCCAGTGCTCGGCCCATGGCACCCCAGAGGCGGGCTCGTTCGACGGTTCGGTCATCTCATGGGAACAACCCCATCGCCGCATTGCTCCGGGCCAGTCGGTCGTGGCGTTCGCAGTCGATCCGACGACCAAGGTCGAGTACGTCGCAGGTGGCGGCATCGCGGGCCGAACCCCGATCTAGTCCTCGTTCAGCGGCAACGATCGCGACACGCTCTGTGCGACGAAACCGAGCGATTCATAGAGTCGCCCGGCGTCGCCATTGGCTGCGTAGTGGTCGACCATCACCTCGGAGCATCCCGCACCCTTTGCCCATTCCGTGAACGCGCCGATCAGCGCCGAACCAGCCCCCGCCCGTCGCTGCGACGCGGTGACGTAGAGGCTCCGGAGTACGGCGGAACGGCCCGCCTGCCGTGTCGCTGGACGTGCTGCTGCGTAGCCAGCGACAAACCCGGCTGCGACCTCGTCAGCGACGGCCACCAGAACGGTCGCGTCCTCGCTGTCGAGAAGTGCGCTGGTGTCCGCATGCCCCTCACGCTGCGGCCAGGTCAGATCCGTGCGCGCATCATGCACTCCAGCGTCTTCATGAAAGAGCGCGATCTGCAGTTCCACGACCCGGTCGACATCGTCGGGGCCGGCGGTGCGGATGACGAACATCAGGCGATCGTGATGCCGCGAGCCAGCGCCATCTCCATCACCGCTGCGGGCCGGGTGGGCGAGATGAGGATCGAGCGCACCGACTCCAGCTCGGTATCGGCCGGGCCGGTCACGAACGGCAATTCGGTCGCGCTTGCGAGGCGAAGTTCGAGCGCCAGCCCGAGCGCCGCTGCGGTGACATCCTTTGCGGTGGTGTCGGCGGGGGCGGGAGCGAGACCTGCGATCTCGCGCGTCACGAACAGCACCGGCTCTCGGATCTGGGTCTTGTCGTGCACGACCAAGCCGTTGGGGACGAACACCACGAACCGGTTGGTCAGTCGATGCACTGCGTTCAGCGGAAACCAGGCGGCTGCGAAACCAAGCCCGGTCGCGATCGAGCCGGCGAGCCAGCGCTCGTCGGCGAGCAACAGCGGCCCTGCGGTTGCGCCGACGACGATGACGGCCGCGGAGAGCGGCAGCAGCGCGATCAGAACGGGCCCAGGCGCACGAAGCAGAAACCGGGCTTCGTCGCCGTAGGAAATTCCGTCGACGAACCGATCGCCCGCGCCGGGCAGGTTGATCGCTGCAAACGCGGCGATCGCCGCCAGCACCCCGATGGCGAGCGCCGCCGTCGACGCCTGGTAGCCCGCCTCGATCGCCGCCCAGACCGTGGCCGCGAGACCGCCGGTCGCACCGAGCCGTGCCAGCGTGAGGGTGACGGGCCGCGGCACCGCCATCGTCAGCAAGATCAGCAGCCAGAGGGCCCAGGCCGCGACGGAGACCGTCGTCCGGAATGGGTCGGCTGTCGGGTCGAGTGCCTCACCGATCACGACGCCGCTCGTGAACGGCTGGATCACCCAGAGCCCGATGGCGATCGCTGCGAGCCGGGCTGGGCCGGTGGGTAGTGAGAGCGTCACATGGCCAAACTATCCTCGCCATCGATGGCCACCTCAGACGAGACCTCCGCCGCCGATCGTGCCGAGCGCGACGCGGCTGATCGCATGAACGAGCTTCGCTCGACTCTCGATCACCATGCCCGGCAGTACTACGAACTGGATGCGCCAGAGATCCCGGATGCGGAGTGGGATCGGCTCTACCACGAGCTGATTGCGCTCGAGGCGGCCTATCCCGATCTGGTCACGGCTGATTCCATCACGCAGCGGGTGGGTGGCACGACGAACGAGGCGTTCTCGCCGGTCACCCACACCGTGCCGATGATGTCGTTGCACAACGCGTTCGACCTCGCCGAACTCCAAGGATGGAATGAGCGGGTTGTCCGACGTCTCGAAGACCAGGCGGTGCCGCAGTTTGCGGTGGAGTTGAAGTTCGACGGTTTAGCGATCTCCCTGCGTTACGAGAACGGTGTCTTGGTGCAGGGGGCAACCCGTGGCGACGGCCGAGTCGGCGAAGATGTCACCCACAATGTCCGCACCATCGCCGACATTCCCCAACAGTTGACGGGTGACTTCCCGCCCGTGCTCGAAGCTCGAGGTGAGGTCTACATGAGGCTGTCGGCCTTCGAGCGGCTCAACCAGCGCCAGGTGGAGCTCGCCGCCAACACCGGCAAGGAACCGAAGCTGTACGTCAACCCGCGCAATACGGCGGCCGGGTCGCTGCGGCAGGTCGATGCAACGGTCACCGCCGATCGGGAGCTGTCGTTCTTCTGCTATCAGCTCGGGTTGTCAGAAGGTGGGCCCGAACTGGGGTCGCACACCGAGACCCTCGACTGGCTGGGGTCGCTCGGGTTGCCGATCAATGAGCACACCAGGGCGCTCGATTCGATCGAGGCGGTCGAGACTCGCATCGCCGAGTTTCAGGCGATGCGTCACGATCTCGACTACGAGTTCGACGGGGTCGTGGTGAAAGTCGATCACCTGCGGTTGCAGGCCGAGCTCGGGGCCGACGCCAAAGCGCCTCGGTGGGCAATCGCGTACAAGCTGCCGCCCGAAGAGCGCACCACGACGTTGCTCGACATCGAGGTGTCGATCGGCCCGTCCGGCCGAGCTACCCCGTTCGCAGTTCTCGACCCGGTTTTTGTCGGCGGTGTCACGGTCGGCACCGCCACCTTGCACAACGAAGATCAGGTGGCGGCCAAAGACGTCCGGCCCGGCGACACCGTCATCGTGCGTCGGGCCGGTGATGTGATCCCCGAAGTCGTCGGCCCGGTGCTGTCCGAACGCAACCCGAAGAGCAAGCCGTGGCGGTTTCCGAAGATCTGCCCGGCATGTGGCCACGCCTTGGTGCGCGACGAAAAGGTTGCCGCCACCAACTGTCTGTACTTCGCCTGCGATCGGGTCGTCCGTGGCCGTATCGAACACTTCGTGGGCCGGTACGCCATGGACATCGAGTATCTCGGCGAAAAGAACATCGATCGGTTTGTCAGTCTCGGGCTGCTCACCGACGTCGCCGACCTCTACCACCTCGACTACGACCGGATTCTCGAACTCGACCGCATCGGCGCAAAGTCGGTCGAGAACCTCCACGCTGCGATCGAAGCATCCAAAGCACGGCCGCTCGGCAATCTCCTTTTCGGTCTCCGGATCCCCGAGATCGGGCAGGTCAACGGTCAGACCCTGGCGTCGGCGTTCGGGTCGATGGATGCAATCATGAACGCCACCGTCGAAGAGATCGCTGCGGTCGACGGCTTCGGCCAGGTCATCGCCGAGGCGGTGCACGCCTGGTTTGCTTCCGATCAGGCCCGCGATCTCATCGACCGGCTCAAGGCTGCGGGCCTCACGATGGAAGCCGCCCATGTCGACCGGTCCAAACCACAGACGCTCGACGGCCAGGCGGTCGTGGTGAGCGGAACCCTCGAGAACTTCACCCGTGACGGGGCAAAGGACGCAATCCTCGAACGCGGCGGGAAATCGCCCGGGTCCGTGTCGAAGAAGACCCTCGCCCTCGTGGTGGGCGCCGATCCGGGCGCCTCGAAGGTCACCAAGGCCGAAGAGGCAGGGGTGCCGATTCTCGACGAGGCCGGGTTTGTGCACCTGCTGGAGAGCGGCCAGCTGCCTGGCTGATCGGGTGGCCGTCAGCTGACGGTGAAGTTCCAGTCGATCGTGTCGGTGTTGGTCGGGTTGGCGATCTCGGAAAAGGTCGCCTGCACACAGTTCTCATCGGCCGACAGTGCGGTGATCAGTTGCCCGTCGTCGGGGGTGAAGATGTACTGCTGGAGTCCCTCGACATGGCGGGTCTGGGCGGTCACATCGACGGGGAAGCCGCAGTTCTCGTTTGGTGAGATCGTCAGCCGCACGAGTTGGTAGCCGGCCGCGAGGTCGATGCCCACCCGCTGCTGTTGGAGAACCTCGTCGCCGCGGTTCGGGATCAGCGCATCGACCGCTGGGTTGTTGGCGACCGACTGGTCCGTCCGTCCGGAGTTCCCGAGGATGCCGGCGGCGACGAACATGCCGAGTCCGGAAAGGATGAAGGCAGCAAAGATGAGTTTCTGACGGCGAGCCACGCTTCTGATGGTGCCAGATTTCGCTCGGCTACCAGCAGCTGGGCGATGTGGCCCCTGTCTCAGCCGGTTGGCGTGCGGGGGAGCCACCCTCCGCGCGCATCGGAGCGTTACGTTGGGGCGGTGATGACCGTCCCGCTCGATGGTGATGTCGGCCGTGTTCTCGGGGGCCGCTACCGACTCCTGGTCCCCATTGGTTCCGGCGCGTCTGCCCGGGTCTATGTCGCCGACGACATCACGCTGCGTCGCCAGGTTGCCGTCAAGGTTCTGCATCCGGCCCTGGCTGACGACGCCCAGTTCCTCCGCCGGTTCAGGGCCGAAGCCCAATCGGCGGCGTCGCTGAACAGTCCTCATGTGCTCGGGGTCTATGACTGGGGCCATGACGACGTGCCGTTCCTCGTCACCGAGTACCTCGGCGGAGGAAGTGTTCGGACGATGCTCGATGCTGATCATCGACTCACACCGAGCCAGGCGTTGCTGGTCGGACTCGAGGCTGCTCGCGGGCTTGACTATGCGCATGGCCACGAGCTGGTCCACCGCGATGTCAAGCCCGCCAATCTGCTGTTCGACGAGTCGGGCCGATTGCGGATCGCCGACTTTGGTCTGGCCCGGGCCATCGCCGAAGCAGGCTGGACCGAAGAGGGCTCGATGGTGGGTACCGCTCGCTACGCGGCGCCAGAACAGGCTCGTGGCGAACGAGTCGGGCCGGCGGCGGACGTGTACGCGCTTGCCCTCGTGATCAACGAGACGGTGACCGGCACCGTTCCCTTCGATGCGGACACCATGATCGGCACGCTGATGGCGCGAGCCGAGACACCGTTCGAACCCGACATGGCGCTCGGACCGATGGTGCCGGTCCTGCGGCGAGCGGGGGCGCTCGATCCTGCTGATCGGCCATCGGCCGGAGAGCTGACCGCGTCGCTGATGGCCGCCGCGTCAGATCTTTCTCGCCCGGCCCCGTTGCCGCTCGTCGGTGCCGCCCTTCCTCGCCAAGGCTCGCTCGACCGAACCGAGCACGGCACGTTGCATGCGGCGGCGGTGCCGGCGGCGTCGCCGATCGAGGAGACTGCGCCGAAGCGGCGCTGGCCGTGGGCGGTGCTGCTGCTCGCGGTGATCGCGGCAGGCGCGGCTGCGGCCGTTTCAGCCTGGCAGGGTTCGCAACCCGAGCTGGTCGCCGTGCCCGACGTGGTCGGGATGCAACGAGCGGACGCGGTCGCCGAGTTGGCGGAGGCCGGTTTCGTGTTGTCCTTCACCGATGTTCGTGAGGACGGCACCACTCGAGACGAGGTGGTCGGGACGAATCCCGCGGCGGGAGAGGAGCTGGAAGCGGGCGATGCGCTCGTCGTCCTGGTGTCGCTCGGCGAGCAGTTGGTGACGGTTCCGGAGCTGGCGGGATTGTTGGTCACCGACGCTCGTGATCGACTCGAAGAGCAGGGTCTGGTGCTGGGGACCGTCCGCGACGTGAGTGATGAGGTCGTGGCGTTTGGTCTCGTCATCGAAGGGGTCACACCCAACGATGCGGTACAGCTCGAACCGGGCACGGTGGTCGACCTGGTCGTCTCGGCCGGGCCGTCTGACCGGACGGTGCCGGAGATCCCGGTTTCGGGTTCCCCGGCCGAAGCCACCGAGCTTCTCGCCGGTATGCGGCTCGTTGCGGTCGAGACCCGTGCCTTCTCGGAATCGGTTGCTGCGGGTCAGGTGATCCGATTCGAGCCGTCGCCGGGCGCAATCGTGCCACCAGACACGGCGATCACCATCGTGGTGTCCGATGGTCCAGCACCTCGCGAGGTGCCAGCGGTCATCGGGCTCGACGTCTTGGAGGCGCAAGATCTGTTGGAGGCGGCCGGCTTCGTCGTGATCGATGTACAGGGCCCGCCCGACCTTCCGGTCCTTGCGACCGACCCACCGGCGGGCGAGATGCGTCCGTTCGGCGATGAGATCATCATCGCCACCAGCCTGACGGCGGGATGAAGGGCGGATTACGGTTCGGTGATCTCGTCGATTCGACGAGCGATCCCACGCAGCACGTCGGTTGGCACGTCGGCATCTTCGGGAAGCGCGTCGACCCCGGTCGCTCCGCTCGGCGGTGGGCTGATCAACGACGCGAGGGCGAGCACTTTCGATGAGTCGCCGGTGAGCTTGAACTTGCCGCCCATGAGCGCCGGCATCACCTGGCTGGGGTCCCGATCGACGAAGAGTTGTTTGGCGATTGCGTAGGGAACTTCAAGACCGAAGTCGGCGTCGTCGAGATGGCCCTCTTCGATCATGAGGGTGGGGCCGGTCGTATCGACATGGCCCAGGATCGCACCGTCGCCGAACGGCGGGTCGGTGACGGTGACGTTGGCCGCGATGTCGATCTCGACTTCACGGTCGTGTTCGGCGTAGTCAGCGCGAATGTCGCGCATCGCCGCGATCCACTCAGGGCTGAGGAAGGGGTGACGCATGCACCGCCTAGCGTAGATCGGACGCGGCGGACACGTATCCTTGGCGCCATGACGGAATCCTCTCGCATCACCCGTGATGACGTGGTGCACGTAGCTCGCCTGGCTCGGTTGGCGCTTTCTGACGCCGAGATCGACGAGTTCACCGGGCAGCTCGGCGACATCCTCGAGCACGCCGCCGACATCGAAGCGCTCGACGTCGGCGACATCGAGCCGACGTCGCATCCGTTGCCGATGGTGAACGTCCTGCGAGCCGATGTCCTCGAGCCGGTCACGGACCGAGATCTTCTGCTCTCGCAGGCGCCCGCGGCCGAGGACGGCCAGTTTCGGGTGCCGCCGATCCTCGGGGAGGAAGGATGAGCGCACTCGACATCGCCGCTGCTGTTCGTGCGGGTGAGCGCTCTGCGCTCGATGTCGTCGAAGAGCACCTTGCTCGCATCGACGCGAACGATGACGACATCCATGCGTTCAATCTGGTCACCCACGAACTTGCCCGTGAGCAGGCAGCCGCCGTCGATGCGGCGGTCGCGGCGGGGGAGGATCCCGGTCCGCTGGCCGGGGTGCCGATCGCGCTGAAGGACAACATGTGTACTCGTGGTGTCGCGACGACGTGCTCGTCGAAGATCCTCGAGGGATGGGAACCGCCGTACGACGGCACGGTCGTCGAGCAGGTTCGGGCGGCCGGTGCTGTTGTCGTGGGGAAAACGAATCTCGACGAGTTCGCCATGGGTTCGTCCACGGAGAACTCGGCCTTCGGCCCGACGCGCAACCCGCTCGACACCAGCCGGGTGCCGGGTGGTTCGAGCGGTGGTTCTGCTGCGGCCGTCGCGGCTGGGTTTGCGTCTCTGTCGCTGGGTTCGGATACGGGCGGTTCCATTCGCCAACCCGCTGCCTTCTGTGGCCTGGTCGGGATGAAACCGACCTATGGCGCGGTCAGCCGGTATGGGCTCATTGCGTTCGGCTCCTCTCTCGATCAGATCGGGCCCTTCTCGAAGACGGTCGCCGAGTCGGCGGCGCTCCTCGAGGCGATCGGGGGCCACGATCCGCTTGATTCGACCTCGATCGATCAGCCGCCGTTTGATCTGCAGTCGGTGCTCGATCGGGGCGTCGAGGGCATGCGCATCGGTATCTTGCGGGAGTTGGCTGGCGGTGACGGCGGGGTCGAGGGCATCTCCTCCGATGTGTTGGCCCGGACCACCGATGCAGCTGCTGCGCTCGAGGCGGCCGGTGCTTCGGTGGTCGAGGTGTCGGTGCCGTCATCGACCCTTGGTCTGTCGGCGTACTACATGGTCGCCCCGGCTGAAGCGTCGTCGAATCTGAGTCGATTCGACGGTGTGCGGTATGGCCTGCGTGTGGATGCTCCAACGACTGGTGAGATGATGACCGCGACTCGCACCGCCGGCTTCGGCCCGGAGGTGAAGCGCCGCATCATGCTCGGAACGTATGCCCTGTCGGCTGGCTACTACGACGCCTTCTACGGCAAGGCGCTCAAGGTTCGCACGATGATGCTCCAGGAGTTCGCGGCGGTGTACGCCGATGTCGACCTGTTGCTCACGCCGACTGCGCCGACGACGGCGTTTCCCCTCGGCGATCGAACGGCCGATCCTATGACGATGTACGTCAACGACGTCTGCACGATCCCCTCGAACCTGGTCGGTCACCCGGCGATTTCGGTGCCGTTCGGCGTAGGCGACGATGGGCTTCCGGTTGGGGTCCAGCTGCTTGGACCGGCGTTGTCGGAGCCAACGATGTATCAGGCGGCCGCTGCGCTCGAAGCGGCCGCCCCGGCCTGGGAGGTTGCCTCGTGACCGTGCACGAACCTTCGTTGCCTGACGAGTGGGAACTCGTCGTCGGCCTCGAGGTCCACGTCGAGTTGGCGACGGCGACCAAGCTGTTTTGTGGCTGTGCCAACCGGTTCTCTCATGTTCCGAACACGTTGGTGTGTCCGACCTGCGTCGGGCTTCCCGGTTCGCTCCCGGTGATGAACGAACGAGCGGTCGAGTTCGCGATGCGCCTCGGTCGGGCGATCGGTTGTGAGGTGCATCCGTCGGTGATGGCGAGGAAGAACTACTTCTACCCAGACATGGCGAAGGATTTCCAGACCACGCAGTACGACCAGCCCACGAACGCCGACGGCGAACTGGTCTTGGCCGACGGCACCGTGATCGGTATCGAGCGGGCGCACATCGAAGAGGATGCGGGGAAGACCACCCATGTCGGTGGGGGTGGTCGCATCAACGACGCGACCTATTCGCTGGTCGACTACAACCGAGCGGGCGTACCGCTGGTGGAGATCGTGAGTCGGCCCGACATCCGAACGGTCGACCAGGCAAAGGCGTACGTCTCGGAGCTTCGGGAGATCTTGCTGGCGATCGAGGTGAGCGATGCGAAGATGGAGGAAGGGTCGATGCGGGTCGACGCCAACGTGTCGGTTCGGCCGATGGGCGCTGACGAGCTGCGTACCCGCTGCGAGCTGAAGAACATCAACTCGGTACGGTCGCTCGGCCGGGCGATCGAGTACGAGGCTCGGCGCCATGTCGATCTGTACGAGTCGGGTGAGGCGCCTCGTCAGGAGACCCGGCATTGGGACGAAGACGGCGGTCGGTCGACGGCCGGTCGTTCGAAGGAGGACGCCGACGACTACCGGTACTTCCAGGAACCCGATCTGGTGCCGTTGGCCCCCACCGCGGAGGAGATCGCGGCGATCGACGCAGCGATGCCGGTTCTTCCGGCGGCTCGTCGGGCTCGTCTCGGCGACCTGTCGTCAGTGGCTGACGACGTGCTGGTGACGGTCGTGGAGCGGGGCCAAGATGCGCTTGCGCTTGGGGCGATTGAGGCGGGGGCTGATGCGGACAAGGTTCTGACCCGTATTCAGAACGATCTGGCCGTTGACGATTGGTCGGCGGTCACGTCGGATTCGTTGGCCGCCTTGATCACGATGGAGACCAGCGGCGAACTGTCGGCGACGCAGGCCAAGCAGGTGTTGGGCGAGATGGCGACGGGTGCCCATGGCGGCGATCCCAAGGCCATTGCCGCTGCGCATGGGTTCGAGGCGATGGAGGGTGATGAGCTCGAGTCGCTGGTTGATCAGTTGATCGCGGACAATCCAGATGAGTGGTCGCGCTTCGCGAGTGGTGATGATGGCGACCGTAAGAAGATGCAGGGTTTCTTCACCGGCCAGATCATGAAAGCGACGAGAGGTCAGGCGGATGGTCGGGCGGTCGCCGAGCTGCTGGGGCGAAAGTCAGCCGGCTGAGGCTGATCATGTGAGAGTCAGCCGGCTGAGGCTGATCATGTGAGAGTCAGCCGGCGCTGATGTAGCTGGCGAGTCCGACGGTGAGCACGAAGCCAAGCATGATGACCGCGCCGATCGTGTTGGCGAAGGTGTCGCGAACGCTGAGGTGGAAGCCGATGGCGGCGACGAAGTAGGCGAAGAGTGCTCCGCAGGTCAGCACGCCAATCCATGGGATCCAGAGCCCGACGGTGAGCGTGATGGCGGAGACGAATTTGATCGGTGGGAGGAGCCGGCGGATCGATGGCGGGCAGTGCACGGTGTCGAGCGCTCGTTGAATGGGGGCGATCGGTCCGAGGCAGGCGATCCCGTCGGCGATTTGGAAGAGGATCAGCGCGATGGCGAGCACGGGGGCGTTGGCTTCCATGCCTACACTAAACCCTACGGATTGGTCGCGTGCCGTATCGATCAGCGATCGGCCCCGGTGACGAGCCATGCGTTGCTTCGGAGGCGGGCACTGAGAAGGATGGTGCGTGCGATCATCCAGCCGCCGAGCGAGGCCCAGAGCCAGCCGATGCCGAGGCCGAACACCACGACGAGGGCGGCCCCGCTGGTCAAGATGGCCGATGCGACGGCGGTGGCGATCGCGAGGAACCGAAGGTCGCCGGCACCGATGATGATGCCGTCGAGCACGAAGGCGGCCCCGTTGATGGGGGAGAGCACGGCAACGAAGAGCAAGAGAAACGCCGCGATGTCCCGGACGGCCTGATCCCCGGTGAAGATGTTCGGGATGACGGGGGAGAGGGGCAAGACGAGGAGCCCGGCAACGATCCCGGTGCCCCATCCCCAGTGCATCATTCGCTGACTCAGTCGCCGAACCTGTTCGATGTCGCCGGCTCCGAGCGCCTTGCCGATCATCGCCTGGGCGGCGATTGCGACGGCGTCGAGGATGAAGACGAGGGCCGTCCAGATCTGGAACGCGATTTCGTGGGCGGCGAGTTCGGCGTCGCCGATGCGGGCGGCCGCGGCGAGGGTGACCGTCAGTCCGATGCGCATCGAGGCGTTGCGGAGGAAGAGGTCGAATCCGGCTCCGGCGAGCTTGCCGATGACGGCGAGGTCTGGCGTCAGTGCGACCTGGTGTTGGCTGACGGCTCGGGCGATCCATGCGATGTAGGCGGCGGCGCCGATCCACTGGGCGATGACCGTGGAGAGTGCCGACGCGCCGATCCCGTAGTCGAGACCGAAGATCAAGACGACTTCGATGATGAGGTTGAGCGCGGCGGTGCCGCCGGCGACGTACAGCGGCCGTCTGGTGTCTTGGAGGCCTCGGAGGTAGCCAACCCCGGCGAGGGCGATGAGCATGGCGGGCAGGCCGAGGAGCGAGATCCGGAGGTAGATCTCGGCGTTGGTTGCGATCTCGCCGTCGCCGCCGAGCAGGTCGATGAGCGGATGGCGTGCGACGTAGAGAATGACTGCGATGGCTACTCCGAGGAGGGCGGCGAGCCAGATGCTCTGCACCGCCTGATGCGCGGCGCGTCGCTCTTCACCAGCGCCGAGAAGCCGTGCGACCGATGATGTCGTGCCGTATGCGAGGAAGACGAAGACGGCGAGCGCGATCAACAAGATGCCCGATGCAAGGGAGAGGCCACCGAGTTGGGGGGTGCCGAGGTTGCCGACCACGGCGGTGTCGGCGAGGAGGTAGAGCGGTTCGGCGAGCAGCGCACCGAGTGCGGGTACGGCGAGTGCAACGATGTGCCGATCGGTGTCGGTCCACGTCAGCACGCTGCGTCGGCGGGGCTCGCGCATTGCGGCACGCTAGCTCTGCTCGATCCTCGCTCGGTGAGGGAGGAGGGTCAGCGAGTTTCTGCGTCGAGCCGAGGGGGAATCGGGTGCACCCATGAACCGCGGAGATCGGGTGCCTCCCAGTCGTGACCGCCGGGCTGGTGTTCGGCGACGAAGGCGGTGAAGTCGGCTGGCGGCATCGGTCGGCTGATGTGGTAGCCCTGCGCGATGTCGCAGCCGAGCTCTCCGAGTCGGCGCAGGATGGCGTCGTTCTCGACTCCCTCGGCGACGACCTTCAGCCCGAGGTTGTGGCCGAGGTCGATGGTCGAACGCACGATCACGTCGTCGTGTTGTTCGTCGAGCATGCGCATCACGAAGCTGCGGTCGACTTTGAGTTCGTCGACCGGGAGGTTGCGGAGGTTGACGAGCGAGGAGTGGCCGGTGCCGAAGTCGTCGACGGAGAACCGCACGCCGAAGGCTTCGAGCCGGTGAAGGATGCGGTGGGTACGGACCGGGTCACCCATCATGGTGGTCTCGGTGATCTCGAGGCAGAGCCGGTTGGGGTCGAGTCCGCTTCGTCGCAGTTCTTCGGCGACGAGCGGCTCGAGCAGTTCGTCTTGCAGCGACACGGCGGAGATGTTGACCGAGAGGTCGATGTTCCAGCCCCGCCGGTGCCAGCCCTGGGCGGCGGCGGTCGCGATGCGAAGGACACTACGGGTCAAGTCGTTGATGAGCCCGGCTTGCTCGGCGAGATGCACGAACTCTTCGGGGTTGACGAAGCCGTGCTCGGGGTGAATCCACCGAACGAGGGCCTCGGCACCGCTGATCTGGCCGGTGGTGATGTCGATCTGGGGCTGGAAGTAGACCTCGAGCGCATCGTGGGCGATGGCGGTGCGGAGGTCGGCGAGCAGCATGAGGCGGCTTGAGTCGTCGTTTTCGAGGGTGGTGTCGTACACGGTTGGGGCCGTGTTCGTCCGTTTCGAGGAGTACATGGCGAGGTCGGCTCGTCGCAGCAGCTCGGCTGGGTCGGTCGGGATGTCGCTCATGACCGAGATGCCCACGCTGGCCGTTGTCACGACCTCCGCGGGGCCTGCAGTGATTGGTTCGGTGAGCGATCGTGCCAGTTCGTCGGCGAAGCGCAGTGCGGTGCGCCCGTTGAGCCCATCGAGAAAGATCGCATACTCGTCGCCGCCGAAGCGGGCTGCGAGGTCGGCGTCGGCGCAGACGTCCGCAATGCGGTCGCCCACCCCGACCAGGAGTTGATCCCCGGCGTGGTGACCGAACGCATCGTTGACCTGCTTGAACCGGTCGAGGTCGAGGAGCAGTACCGCTCCGGTTCGACCTTCCCGGATGGCTTCGGCGAGCCATGCTTCGAAGAACGCACGATTGGCGAGTCCGGTGAGACGATCGTGGGTCGCTTCGTATTGGATTTGGGCGTTGAACTGGGCTTTGCGAACGGCGACGGTGAGCTGTTGGATCATGGCTCGGAGTCGCTCGATGTCGTCGTCGGTGAACGTCGACGATGCGCCGGCCCGGTCGGCGATGATCACGATCCCGAGAACGCCTCGGTCGTCGGCCAATGGGGCGATGAGCGGCTGTCCGAAGACGTCGGCGAGATCGACCGATTCGGCTTCCTCGGGGCCGAGGGGGGCGATGTCTCGCTGTTCGAGAAGTGCCTGCCATGCGGGGTTGTGATCGTCAGGCATGAGGTCGGGCAGGTCCGCGTGCGCCAGCCCGACGGCGGCATCGATCGGCTCGTCGTCGATCCAGAGTCGTACGGCGACGTGTTCGGCCCGTGATGCAGCCGCCAGGCGCTCGGCTGCTCGTTCGGCGAGCTGATGGACGTTGTGGGCGTCCCCGACGACTCGACTGAAGTCGTGGACGTCGGCCAGGTCGCTGTAGCGGTGGAGGAGCGCACCGTGAGAGCTGACGATGTACCAGAGGACTGGAGCAGAGACGGCGGCGGGAACGCCGAGCCATGGGTCGACGGTCATCGGTACGGCGATCGCGGCGCCGATCGCGGCGGGCGGGATGTAGAAGATCGAGGCGTTGTCGAGTTGTTCTTTGGCCCGAGCGAGGAAGCCGCCTTCGAACTGGGCGACTGCGGCGGTGACGAGCACGCCGCCGGTCGTCATCGCGAGGGAGAGACCGGCGAAAATCCCAAGCCATGAGGTCAGGACGGATTCGCCACCGAGAAGCCAGAAGACGAGTACGGCGACTGCGGTCTCGAACGCAAAGTTCGCAAGGTTGAAGGCGAGCTTGAAGAGTGGCATGCGCCGCCAAATGGCCACGCCGATCGTTGCACCGATGAGACGGCTGGCGACGAGTTCTGCCGGATTGAGAAAGACCAGTCCGACCGCGAGCGCGAGTTCGGTCGGGGTGTAGCTGACGGCTTCGTTGCGCGCCTCGACGTGGAAGATGAGTTTCTCAGAGAGCGCAAAGCCGGCGACGATCGCGATCCCGATGGGCAGATGACGCTGTGAGGCGGTGAACGCATCCGGGTGAACGGCGACGATCAGTGCAGCGGTGCCCGCGATGGCTGCGGTCAGGAACGCGACTCGGACCCGTGGAGTACTCCACGGGCCCGATGGGCGCTGGTGCGCTGTCGGCAGGTCGCTGTCTGTCATCTGGTCCGGTCGCCGTTGAAACCTCCAGTTTCGGACGTTCCGGCGCTCAGAGCAGGGCCTCGGCCAGTTTGGTCAGGTCCAGCTCGAACCGGTCCAGGATGCGCCGGTCCATGATGCGCCGGTCCACGAGGCGCCGGTCCATGAGGCTCCGGTCCACGAGGCTCCGGTCCATGAGGCTCCGGTCCATGATGCGCCGGTCCAGGATGCGCCGGTCCATGAGGCTCCGGTCCAGGATGCGCCGGTCCATGAGGCTCCGGTCCATGATGCGCCGGTCCATGAGGCTCCGGTCCATGATGCGCCGGTCCATGAGGCTCCGGTCCA
>JBCCYT010000045.1:0-26618 GCA_039188975.1 Actinomycetota bacterium | reverse complement strand
CGAACGTGAAGGCGTCGATCGGGCGGCGGTCTGCTACGCCTTCGTGCTCGCGCATCCAGCTGCGCCGGTCGCACTCCTCGGCACGCAGAACCCGGCCCGTCTGCGAGCCGCGGCCGCAGCGCTCGACGTCAGCCTCGATCGCAGCGACGTGTACCGCATCGTGCAGGACAGTGAAGGGGTGCCGCTGCCGTGAGTGACCCCATCGAGATTTCCTGGTTCGGTGCGCTGTGCGATGACGACTACGAATTCCTCGGGGTGCCCAACCCCGAACTGCAGAGTTCGTGGGACCATTGCCGAGACATCGTCCAAACCGCTGACCGCAACGGCTTTGACAACATCCTCTTGCCGTCCGGCTACCAACTCGGGATCGACTCGACTGCGTTCGCGGCTGCGATTGCGACCCACACCGATCAGATCAACCTGTTGCTCGCCGTGCGCATCGGCGAGATGTGGCTTCCCCAGCTCGCTCGTCAGCTCGCAACCATCGACCAGATGGCTCAGGGGCGCTTGACCATCAACATCATCAGTTCAGACATGCCCGGCCAGTCCCTCGACTCGGCACCTCGTTACCGGCGAACCGTCGAGTTCATGCACGGCCTGCGGTCGCTGCTGAACGGCGAGCGTCTCGAGGTCGACGGCGAGTTCGCCCAGTTCGACCTCGACCCGCCCCGAATCGCCACGGTGAATCCTGGCTGTCCGCCGATGTATTTCGGCGGGTTCTCCGAAGCTGCCAAGCAGTGTGCAGCGGAGGCCGCCGACGTGTTCCTCACCTGGCCCGACACCGTTGCTTCGGTGGGTGAAACCGTCGTCGACATGCGCCGGCGCGCTGACGAATTTGGTCGCGAGCTGACCTATGGCCTGCGAGCCCACATGATTGTGCGCGAAACCGAAGCCGAAGCTCGCGCGGCAGCCGACCGGCTGCTCTCCAAGCTCGACATCGACACCGGTGAGCAGATCCGGAACAAATCGCTCGACACCCAGTCGGCTGGTGTCTCCCGCCAAAACGAGCTGCGTGACGGCGCTGACGGCGATGGCTACGCCGAGGCGAACCTCTGGACCGGCGTGGGCCGAGCCCGCTCTGGCGCAGGTGCCGCCATCGTGGGCGACCCCGACCAGGTCGTCGCCAAGCTGAAGGCGTATCAAGAGGTTGGTGTGGAGGCGTTCATCCTCTCGGGATACACCCACATCGCCGAGTGCGACCTCGTTGCGGAGCACGTCCTTCCCAACATCGAGCATGCAGCGCTTCGCCCCCGCTGGAGCTGATCTCGACGGGCGGGTTGTCGACTAGCGGGCGCGGGGGAGGCCGAGGAATCCCTCGGCAACCATGTTCCGGTTGATCTCGCTCGTGCCGCCATAGATGGCGGTGACAGGGGAGTGCCGCAGGGCTTCTTCGATCAGCCCATCACGGTGGGCTTCAGGCGACTCGAACGTGAGGAGCCCTTCGGCCCCCATCATGTCGTGGGCTTCGCGACAGTGGCGTTTGAAGGTCTCGCTCGCAAACAGCTTCGTCATGGAGCCCTCAACCCCGAACATGGCGCCCTCGTTGGCGAGGTCGGCACAGTGGTAGGCAAACCCACGACAGACTTCAACATCGATCCGGGCTCGTACGAGCCGCTCACGGACCGCAGGGTCGTCGATCGGCCGGCTGCCGTCGGCTCGGGCGTGGGTCGACGCCCAATCGACGGCGGCGTCGATGACCGGTGGTGACATGAACTGACCGCCGGCGATGCCGCGCTCGTACTTCAGCGCAGTCTTCATCACCGCCCACCCTCCGTTGACGTCGCCGACCCGCCACTCGTCGGAGAGGCGAACGTCGTCGTAGAAGGTGGCGTTGGATCGTTCCGTGGCCATTGTCGGCACCGGCTGGATCTCGATGCCGGGTGTCGCGAAGGGAACGAGAAAGAATGTCAGGCCCTTGTGCTTGGGTACGTCGGGGTCGGTGCGCGTGAGGAGGATCACGTAATCGGCGATGTGGGCCATCGTCGTCCACATCTTCGCCCCGTTGATGACCCACTCGTCTCCGTCTTTGACCGCCCTGGTTGCCGCCGCCGCAACGTCGGAACCCGACTCGGGTTCGGTGTAGCCGAACGACGTGAGCGCCTCGCCATTCAACAGGCGGGGGACGACTGTCTCTTTGAGGTGATCGCTGCCGTGCTCCAGCAAGATCGCCGCCGTGATCACGGTGACCCCCATGGCGTCGATCGGGGCTCGGGCGAGCTGCATCTCTTCGTTGAGCACGATCGACTCGAGCGCCGTGCGGCCACCTCCGCCGAGCTCTTTGGGGACGGGTCCGGCGAGCCAGCCTTCGGCGGCGAGCGCAGCATGGAGTCGGGGGACGTGCATCGTGCCGTCGTGGGTGACGTCGAGCATCGACTCATCGAAGTTCTCCGCAAGGAACGCTTTGACCTCGGTGCGGAAGGCTTCGACACTGGGCGGAAAACTGAAGTCCATCAGGCAGCTCCCTTCACGGGCCCGAACTCGAGGTCGGCGAGTCGGGCGTACTCGGCCGCCGGGTCCCCGAGCTGCAGAATCCAGGCGGTGGCATGGCGGTGGTAGAGCTGGATGTCGTACTCCTCGGAGAAGCCGTAGCCGCCGTGATACTGCACCGAACGGTCGGTCGCGAAGCGGGCTGACTCGGCGGCGAAGAGCAGGGCCATGCTGGCGAGGCGCGATGCGCCCGGCTGCTCGGTCTCGAGTGCCCAGACAGCTCGTTGCGCAAGCAAGTGAGCGCCTTCGACCGAGGTGGCGGCGTCGGCGAAGCCGTGTTGCACAGCTTGAAACGTGCCGATCAGTACGCCGAACTGGAGGCGTTCTTTCGCGTAGGCAACGCCGATCTCGATGGCCCGCTTCGCGAGACCGACGTAGGCGACAGCGGTGAGGGCTCGCCACTCGTCGAGGGTTTGGGCCCACCCGTCGGCATCGAGGTCGATGGGGGTGGCGTCGGTGACGGAGCGGTGGGCGAGCGGGAGGTCGGCGGTGTTGGGAAGCTTGGCGCTCGGCGCTCCACCATGCGCGAGGGCCGTCTGGCCATGGCGGTGATGGAGCACGACATCAGCGATAGCGCCTGCGGGAACGACCCGAGCGGTGTCGTCGACCGGTGGGCGAAGGGCCAGGGTGGCGATGGCGGATCCTGCAGCGAGTTCGCTGACGAGGTCGTCATGGCTGCCGGCCCGCGCGATCGCGCGAGCGGCGACCGCGTGCTCGATCAGTGGGACCGGGGCGAGGTGGGCGCCGGCGACATCGACCACGACGGCGAGATCGGTGAGTGCGGCGGCCGCGCCACCGAGCGACTCGGGAAGGGCCATGCCGGGTGCGCCCATCGCCGCAAGGGCAGCCCACAGGGCCGGGTCGAAGCCGGTGCCTTCAGCCGCCGAACGGACCGTTGCCGGCGGGCTTTCGTTGGTGAAGAAGTCGAGGAAGGCGTCACGGACGGCGATCTCGTCATCGGTGTAACGGGTGCGCATGGCGGCAATCATCGCTGGTCGGGTGGAGCGAAAAGAAACTCTGATCAAACGTATTGACATCTATCGATGCATTCGTTACATATTGACCATCATCTATATATCGACACTGGTCGATACGAGCAGTACGCTCGCCTCTGAACCAAGGAGATCCCATGCGCCTGCAACTCGCCCTCGACGTCAGCGACATCGACGAAGCGGTCGACTTCTATTCGAAGCTCTTCGACGCCGAGCCGTACAAGCGCAAGCCCGGCTACGCGAACTTCGCCATCGAGAACCCGCCGCTCAAGCTCGTGCTGTTCGAGAACCCCGACAACGCTGGCGGTCTCAACCATCTCGGCGTCGAGACCGAGACGTCACAGCAGGTCGAAGCGGCGGAGGCCCGCATGGACGAGTCGGGCCTCGACACCACTGGTGTCAACGACAACGTCTGTTGCTACGCCGGCAAGACCGAGACGTGGGTCGTCGGCCCCGATGGCGCCCGCTGGGAGTGGTACGTGAAGACCTCTGACGAAGTCGCCTTCGGCACCGATGCAGTCGCCGAGTTCAAGAGCGGAAAGACCATGGCTGAAGCAACCGTCGCAGACGGCGGGGCGTGCTGCACCTGACCCGCCCAGGCCACGCGGCTGCGGGCGACTGACCTTCAACCTGATCGACGATGCGCCGCCGTGGGGTGGCGCATCGCCGCGTTCAGCGAGGGATGTCCCGCCACGGTTGGTTCTTGTCGTACCCGGGTTCGCGGGGGAGCCCGAGGGCGCGCTCGCCGATGTTGTTTCGAAGTACCTCGTTGGTGCCGCCGCCGATGGAGATCGCGAACCGTCCCATCAGCTCGGCCTGCGACCACACGGTCTCTGGAGCGGCTCCGGCAAGGCTTGCCGGCCCGGCCAGTGTCATGGCGAGATTGCCGGTTCGGACCTTGTTCTCGGCGGTCATCAGCTTGATCAGACCGGGATCCATCGGGGGCATCTGGCCTTGCCGGATCGCCTGCTGAATCTGCTCGCCCATCCAGCTGACAACCCGCTCGCGGATGATGATCTCGGTGAGCTCTTGTCTGATGTTGACGTCGATGTTCGCCCCACTCGCCTCGGCGAGCGTGCGCAGGTTCGTGCTTGCCGGTGTCTTGGGCCCGCCGCCGATGAAGGCGGCTTCGTTCGCAAGCACCGTTCGCGCAACGGTCCAGCCGGCGTCGATCTCCCCGATGACGTTGGCGACGGGTACCCGCACCTGATCGAGAAACACCTCGTTGAAGTGGGTCGACCCATTGATCTGCACGAGCGGCCGGACCTCGATTCCTGGCGCGCTCATGTCGACGAGCACGAAGGTGATACCGCGGTGCTTCGGCGCTTCCGGATCGGTTCTCACCAGCATGAAGGCCCAGTCGCAGAACTGGGCTGCGCTGTTCCACACCTTCTGGCCGGTCACGATGAGTTCATCACCGTCACGCTCCGCGCGCGTCGCCAGCGACGCCAGGTCTGATCCTGAACCTGGTTCGCTGAAGAGCTGACAGAACGTGAGTTCGGCTGACAGCAGTTTCGGGAGGTAGGTCTGCTTCTGGTCGTGGGTTCCGTGGCGAAGGAGCGCCGGCCCGAGCATGGCCGTACTGGCGCCAGCGAACCCGGTGCCCTCCTCGAAGTCAGCAGCGACATCGCGCTGAATTCGGGCCATCCACGGCTCGCCGCCCCGACCGCCGTACTCCGCTGGCCAGGCGATGCCCATCAGTCCGGCATCGGCGAGCGCTCCCTGCCATCGGCGAGTTGCCTCGAAGTGGGCCGCAGCCTGCGCCGAGTCGGTCTGGACGGTCACCGCCCACGGGTCGGTCTCGGCTCGCGGCGTGGCGTGGGCGGCGTACCACTCACGAACCATACGCTCGTAGCGTTCGGGCGTCTCGGCCATGGAGGCGGATGGTACCGCCGAGGGTGTCCTCAGGCCGATTCGGTGAGTCCCGCGATGATCGACGCCGCAGCCAGCTCAGCGAGCGCGTCGTACTGGCCGTCATCGAGGTCGAGGACCGCCGCCCGTTGCGCAACCCCAGTCGCGGTGGCCCAGATCAGGTGAGCGGCGGCTTCGTCGGTACGCAGTGTTCGCCCGCTGCCGACGGCGCGATCCGCGAGGCGACGAAGGCCCGATTGCATGAGCCGCTTGTGGGCATCCGCGAGGGCAACGAGTGCGTCGGAGGTGTCGCGGGTGCGGGAGATCTCAGAGAACTCGACCTGCCACCGCCCGAGGTCGGTCCAGGTGCGGCGGACCCAACGAAACATCGAGGCCATCAAGTCCTCGAGCGACAGGTCAGCGGGCAACGTCTCCAGCGCCGCGGTGCCCTCGTTGAGCCGTGTTGTGTAGAGCTCGGCGTAGATTTCGTCTTTGCCGGCGAACCACTGGTAGAGGGCGCCGGCGCTCACACCGGCTCGGCGTGCCACCTCTCGCATGTTGAGACCAGCCCATCCGGACTCCTCGAGGATGCTGGCTGCTGCCGTCACCACGTCGATTCGCCGTTGGACTCGGTCGCCTCTCGCCGTAGGTCGATCGGTACTCATTGTTCAACGCTAACATTTTGTTCCGTGGCTAGCGGCACACGCAGCGTGAGAATTTCCCCTCACAACGGAGCGTGTTCGTGTCAAAACATCGTTCAAGCCTGTTATTCGGCCAAAAACCGTGAGACACGAGTCGCAACCGAATCGAGGCCTTTTTGAGCCGATCGAGGCGATTCAGGCATGATGCGGTCCATGCCTGAGGCCTACATCGTTGACGCCGTCCGCACCCCGACCGGAAAGCGGGGAGGAGGATTGGCCCATGTCCATCCGGCCGACCTCGGCGCCGCGAGCCTGACGGCCTTGATGGCGCGCACCGGAATCGACCCGGCCGCGGTCGAGGATGTCATCTTCGGCAACGTCGACTCCGTCGGTGGACAAGCGGGCGACATCGCCCGGACCTGCTGGCTGGCCGCGGGCCTCCCACAGCACGTGCCCGGCACGACCGTCGATCGACAGTGTGGTTCGGGCCAGCAAGCGGTGAGCTTCGCGGCGATGGGAGTGATGGCGGGCGTGCAGGACCTCGTCGTCGCCGGGGGCGTCCAGCAGATGTCGCAGATCCCCATTTCGTCGGCGATGACGCTGGCGGGCGAACTCGGCTTCGACGACCCGTTCAGCGGGTCGGACGGATGGGTCGACCGGTACGGGACCCAGGAGGTCTCACAGTTCCGGGGCGCCGAGCTCATCGCGGAGAAGTGGGACATCACCCGCGAACGAATGGAGGCCTTCGCGTTCGAGAGCCACGAACGGGCGATCCGCGCGATCGACGAGGGCCGCTTCGACAACGAAATCGTCCCTGTCGGTGACTGTGCGATGGATGAAGGGCCCCGCCGGGGCGGGTCGATCGAGAAAATGCAGCAGCTGTCGACACTCATCGAGGGCGGTCGAATCACCGCAGCGGTGGCCAGCCAGATCTCCGACGCATCGGTCTCCCTGCTGATCGCCAGCGAGCAAGCGGTGAAGGACCACGGCCTGACCCCCCGCGCTCGCATCCATCACATGAGCGTTCGAGGCGACGACCCCATCTACATGCTCAGCGGCCCGATCCCGGCCACCGCCCATGCGTTCGACAAGACGGGGATGAGCGTCGACGACATCGATCTGTTCGAATGCAACGAAGCCTTCGCAAGTGTGCCACTTGCGTGGATGATCGAGCACGACATCCCGCACGAGAAGGTCAATGTCAACGGTGGTGCGATCGCCCTCGGCCATCCGCTGGGAGCCACCGGCGCGAAGCTGATGACCACCCTGCTCAACGAACTCGAGCGCACCGGTGGTCGCTACGGGTTGCAGACGATGTGTGAGGGCGGCGGTCAAGCCAACGTCACCATCATCGAACGGCTCTGAGTTCGTGGCTGAACTCGCCACCGGCAAGGTCGTGCTCGTCACGGGCGGGGCCAGCGGCATCGGCGCCGCCGCCGCTCGCGGCTTTGCGAGCGAGGGAGCCGCCCACGTCGTGGTTGCCGATCTCGACATCGGTGGTGCCGAGGCAACGGTCGCGGCGTTGTCGAGCCCTGGTTCGTCCGTCGAGCTCGATGTCACCGACGATGCGGCGGTCGCCCGTGCGATCGATGAGATCGTCGACGACCATGGCCGGCTCGACGTTGCCTTCAACAACGCCGGCGTGAACGACGCGCCCCGTTCCTTCCACGATCTCGACGCAGTGAGCTGGGATCGCATGATCGCGGTCAACCTCAGCAGCGTGTTTCTTTGCATGAAGCATGAGCTGCGGCACATGACGGCCGCCGGTCGAGGATCGATCATCAACACCTCATCGGGCGCCGGGGTGGTCGCCGCACCGGGCCTGCCGCACTACACCGCCGCAAAACACGGTGTGATCGGGCTCACGAAGGCCGCTGCTCAGGAGTACGCCCGACAGGGCATTCGGGTCAACGCCGTGCTGCCAGGCTCGACCGACACCACCATGCTCCAGTCGTTCATCGACGGTGACGAGGCGATGGCAAAGATCATCGCATCGTCCAACATTCGCGGTCGTCTGATCGAGCCCGACGAGATTGCGGCTGCGGTGATCTGGCTCGGGTCTGATCATGCAGGCATGGTGAACGGGCAGTCGCTCATCGTCGACGGGGGCGGGATCGTCCGCTGACATCTCGAGGGATCCTCGCGATCAGCCCTCAGGCTGGCCCCAACGGTGCCGATGGGAGAGCGTGACGTCGCCCGCGGCTCCGGCCGATTTCGATCCCGAGACCCAAGCGGCATTCGATCGAAAGCTCGCTGCGATGCACGAGCGGGACCGCGACGAATGCGCGAGCCGGCAGATGTGGCACGCCCATCACTGGCCCGATGAGTACGACCGGTGCGTCACCATCGGCGATCGACATGTGTGTCGACGGTGTCTCACCCTGTATCCGGCCGCGATCGTCGTCGGATTTTCCTTCGTTGCGGGTGTGTCGCTGTGGCCCGCCAGCTTCGACCCCTGGCTGATCTGGGCACTGTGCCTGCCGGCCACGATGGACTTCGTGCTCGAGCAGACCAAGGTTGTGACGTATTCAGCTCGCCGCCAAGTCGTCACGACGGCGCTGCTCGCCCCGGCGCTCGGTCGAGGCTTCGGCTACGAGTTGAATCACACCTGGTCATGGGAGTTCTGGGGACCGGTGCTCATGTTCTGCACGATCTGGTTCGCCGCCGCGCTCATCGGTCGGCACCGAACGCCGAGTCTGGAGGCCTCCCATGGCTGACTACCGCACCACCTTCGTCGTCGACGCTCCGCCCAACGCGGTTGTGCAGTCGATCGCCGATCTCACCACCATGAACGAGTGGGATTCGTCCGTCCGGTCAGTGAAGCTTGCCGCCGACACTGGCCCGGCCCTTGGCCGCCGATTCGATGTGACGGTCGGCTTCTATGGTCGCGAGTTCGATGCGGTCTACGAGATCATCGAGTTCGACTGCTCGTCGAAGGTGACATGGTCGATCGATGGCAAGGCGAGCGGCACAACCACGGTTTCGGTGACCGCAGCTGAGGCGGGCAGCCAGATCGACTACCACCTCGATGTGTCGATGAAGGGGTTCGCCAAGCTCCTCGACCGCGGGCTCAAGGTTGCCCTCGAAGGCATCGGTGAGAACGCAGAAAAAGGTCTGATCCGTCGATTTCGGCGATGACGATCAGCACCTCGGCGAGACCGAGGTGCTGGTGCATCAGACCAGCGCGCCGTCGACCTTCGCCGTCGCCGCGTCCTCGTCGACGTCGAGCGCAAAGGCGAGCTCGGAGACGAGCACGTTGCGTGCCTTGGTGTACAGCGACTTCTCACCAGCCGACAGACCTTTGGCGTTGTCGCGCAGCGCCAGATTCCGTACGACCTCGGCAACCTGGTAGACGTCGCCGCTCTTCAACTTCTCCTGATGGTTCTTGAACCGGCGAGACCAGTTGGCGGGCTCACGAACGTCGCGCTTTGCCAATACTTCGAACAGGTCTTCGACGTCCTCTTCCGAGATCGGCCATCGCATGCCAACTTCGTCAGCCTTGTCGACCGGCACCGCCAGGGTCATTTCGCCGTGGGCCATCCGAAGGACGAGGTACTCGGTTTCTTCACCGAACGCCTTGCGCTTTTCCTTCTTCTCGATGACCGCCGCACCGTGATGCGGGTAGACGACACGGTCGCCGGGCTTGAAGCTCATGCAGGATCTTCCTCGGGGTACGCGACGTGACCGGACACATCAGACAAGGCTCTCAGGATGCCAGCTTTGGGCTGCTACGCAAACGCGGCTCTCGGCAAACGAACGGGCGCACGACATCAGGGCCGGGCCCGTGCCTACGATCGGGGGAGTGCGTCGCGACTGGATCCTCGCTGCGGTGGTGGTCGTCGTCTTCTGTGCTGTTGGCGGTGCCTATGTCGTGAACAGTCGCCAGGAGACGCCTCCGCCGTTCACCGCAACCGCGTCGATGGCGACGACGGCGCCAACCGTTGGTTCGCTGACGACGCCAACCCCGTCGGCCCGCGATCTCTCGCCGTACGAGGGCTACGGCACCTGGGTCGATGTCTTTGACTTTTCGCCGCCCTACAACGGCGGAAACCCGAGCGTGACGCCTGCTGCAGTCGCGGAGATGGCGGATCTCGGTGTGAGGACGGTGTACCTCCAGGCGGCTCGGCTCGATGACCGATCACCCGACGGACTCGAGGACCCGTGGCTGTTGGCCTCGTTCTTGTTCGCAGCCGAGGAGGTCGGCATCGACGTTGTGGCCTGGTACCTCCCGAAGTTCGAGGGCACCGGCGTCGACGAGGAGCGAATTTCACAAATGGCTGACTTCGAGGTGCTCGGCCGTCGTTTTGCGGGCGTGGGGGTCGACATCGAGTGGACCCGCGGCACCGATGACGAGACCCGCTCGGCCCGGTTGATCGAGCTGAGCGCAGCATCGGCAGCCGCGCACTCGGACACCCCATTGAGCGCAATCGTGCTGCCGCCGGTGTTGATCGAGGTGGTCAACGAACAGTTCTGGCCAGGTTTCCCGTGGGCGGAGATCGCCCCGTACTACGAGGTCTGGCAGCCGATGAGCTACTGGTCGTTTCGTTCCCAGTCCTCGGGGTACGGCGATGGCTACGCCTACAACGAGGAGTCGATCCGTCGGTTGCGGGCGAACGTTGGCGATCCGGGCGCAGTGGTGCATGCCATCGGCGGGATTGGTGGTACAGACGGCATCGATGATCCCGAGGATCCGGCTGAGCCGCTCGCTTCGATCGAGGAGCTGGAGCGGTTTGTCGATTCGTTGGCTGACACCGACTCGATCGGGGGGTCGATCTATGACTGGGCGACGCTCGACGACGCCGCACGGGTTCGCTTGGCTGAGCTGTTCGCCGGGAACTGACGCTCGGCCTCACCAGTGGGCGGAGAGGCCGACGGTACGGGCGATCCGTTCGGCGTCGACCGGGCGAAGGAGATCGTGCAGATCGGCGAGCGCGGCCGATGGCTCGGGCAGCACGGCGAAGGCGTGACGAGCAAATGACCCGGGGTCGAACCAGGCGGCCAGCGACGGGGAAACGGGGGTCCACGCCGTGACGCCGTCGAGGACCTGGGTTCGCAGTGCAGCCCATGTGGGCGAGCACGACCGGCGGTAGTGGAGGAGTTCGCAGCTCGCCGGAGTTCGAGCGTCTCCGCACGGATGCAACCGGGCGAGGGCCAGCCACCCGGGAGGTTCGCCGAGCGGCGCATCGAGAGTGCACCGAAGCGCGCGGTCGAGCCACACGGTGTCCACGAGATCGGCAACTGGGCGGTCAGGGGGTGCCGTCGCAAGCCCCAGCGATCGCCGCGCAACATCGAGCAGAAGGGCTCCGGCCGACGGCGGCGGGGCCGCCTCAGGGACGGTCTCGTTCGCGTCGACGAGCACTGCCTCACCGGTGCGGTCGACAGCCAAGACGGGACCGCTCGGGCCGACGGTCATGGCGACGGCGTCAACAGCTGGACCAAAGCGAACGCCGAGCAGGTCGAGCGGGACGGTCGCGATGGGTCCGAGGCGGACGGGGCTGCCCTCCAGTCGCAGGAGAACGCCGCCGCGTTGGATGAGGTCGTCGGCGAGATCGATCAGGGTCGTGGTCATGGGCACCTCACGGGGTGGGTCGTGGTGAGGCGGCCGGCGCCGCGAGGTGCGTGGTTGCACGCCACGGGAACCCTGTCATGGAGGTGTGACAGCCCAGATGTGGGCCCCGACCGCCCCTGCAGCCGGAGGCGACTGTCACACCCCGTCGGCAGGGTTGGGGGGTGTCGCACGGCGGGCCGGTCGGCCCCGCCTAGGATCGCCATTCGACCGTGGAGAGGTGTCGTGACGGAGCGTCGAAAAACCACAGCTACCACTGCGTTTGGGGTGGGGCGTCGAGAGAGTCACGATGCGTCGGATTTCTACGCCCGGTTCACGCCGCCCGAGATCAGTTCCGACGACACTGTCGCGGCCGTGCCGGCCGAGCTGGAGCCGATCCACAACCGTGACAGCCGCGACATCGCCGACGTCTTTCCGGCCAATTCGGTGGCACTCGTCGTGACGTCACCGCCGTACTTCGTGGGCAAGGAATACGAGCTCGCCGTCACCGGAGACCCAGAGACCCGCGGTGCGGCGCCCGCCATACCGACGTCGTATCTCGAGTACCTCCAGATGCTGCATGACGTCTTTGCGTCGTGTGTCGAGGTGCTCGAGCCCGGCGGTCGCATTGCGGTGAATGTCGCCAACCTCGGCCGGAAGCCGTATCGCTCTCTGAGTGCCGACATCATCTCGATTCTGCAGGACGATCTGGGCTTGCTGCTGCGGGGTGAGATCATCTGGCAAAAGGCCGAGGGAGCAACCGGGTCGGTGGCGTGGGGGAGCTATCGCAAGGCAACCAACCCGGTCCTGAGGGATCTCACGGAGCGGGTCATCGTTGCCAGCAAGGGACGCTTCGATCGCGTGGCGCCGAAGGGTCGCGAGTCGACGATGTCAGCCGACGACTTCATGGAAGCGACGCTCGATGTGTGGAAGATCAGTCCGGAGTCGGCTCGCCGGGTGCAGCACCCGGCGCCGTTCCCGGTCGAGCTGCCTCGCCGGCTGATCGATCTGTACACCTACGAGGGCGATGCCGTTCTCGACCCGTTCCTCGGGTCGGGCTCGACCTTGGTTGCCGCTGAGCGCACCGGTCGCCGTGGCTTTGGGTTCGATCTCGATCCCGAGTATTGCGAGATCGCTTCCGCTCGCTTGGAGGCGGAGCGAGAACGTCCTCGCCTCCGAGCCGTCGAGGTCTTGGGTGAAGACCCACTCTTTGAGCCGCCTGACGACGATGAGGACCGCCAGGAGTTCTTCCAGGCCCGGGCCACCAAAGAAGGCAAAAAGGCCGCCGATATCGCGGAACAGGTCCTGGTCGATGCCGGGTTCGATGTCTTGAAGAGTCCGGTCAAGATTCCGAAGGTTGGCGTGCAGTTCAACTTCTTGGTCGCGGACGCCGACGGGCGGCGCTTCTACGTCGACGTCTCGGGTGCGTTCACGACGGTTCGTCCAGGACTGATGCGCACCGACACGCTGTGGAAGACACTCGGTCGCATTCATGTGCTCCGAGCGACCGATGAACCGCAGGATCCGAGCCGCGTGCTCGTGCTCACGTCCAACCTGCCGAAGGCCAACAGCGAGGGCGACAAAGCACTTCGAGCGGTAGGCGTCGATCAGGTCTGGGATGCGGTGGAGATGTTCGACGCCGCAGGGGTTGGCCGTCTACGCGAATACGCAAAGGGCGACTCCGTCCTCCCGATTCCCGGGTTTTGGACGGAGTCCGACATCGCGGCCTACGAAGCGCATCAGCATCGGTCGCCATGACCGAGACGGTCGCATACGCAGTCGTTCACACCGAGCCACCGTCGATCTTCCTGGCCGATGACATCGACGTGTTGCACCGGGTGCTCGCGCTCGAGGTCGTGGCTCGCACGGATCCCGCCCTGCTCGGAGATGCAACGCAGGAGATTCGCGATGCTGTTCTCGAAGAACGGTGGGGCGATGCCGTGGTGGCGTGGATTCGTACTCTCGGTACGGGCATCGACGTCTACGACGGCAAGTCCATCTACACCGCCGACGACCTTCCGGCTGACCTGATTGGCGCCCAGCTGCAATTCACCCGGCTGTTCGGGGCCGTCGGGTCTGCTCGAGTTCGATCAGCCGGCTGATGGCCGACACGCGGACAGCAGTCAGCGAGATCGTCACCGGTCTCGGTTTGTTCGGGTTTCGCGATCTCAGCCGGGCAATCGCCGCTCGCCCTCGCTTCATCACCAACGTCGACGACGCGGTCTATGACGAACTCGATCGGGCGTACGCCGAGGGGACCCATCGAGCGGTGTTCGAAACGGCCTGGGCGAACGGTCAGCGATTTTCGCGAGCCAACGATGGGTTGCGGGGCCGCCCGCCCTGGACGGTCGAGTGGAAGGGCCCCCACAAACCTCCTGCGTACGAACAAATTCCTGCTGACCTGCGGGTCGATCACGTCTACCTGATCAGCTGCAAGTACGGCTCCAAGATCCTGCAGAACGCATCGCCGGCGAATCTGTTCGATCGAGCCCTCGCTGAGCGACGCACCTCGTCAGAGGATTGGTTCGGAGCGGTCGCCAGCACGTCCTATCAGGAGCTCTACGCCGCAGCGGTTGCGCACGTGGGCTCGACTGGTTTGCCGGCCCTCGTGACCGACCTCGACCGCGATGACCGGCTTCGGCTTCGCAAGGCGCTGCCGGGACGTTGGCCGCCGGCGCTACGCGAGCAGTGGGAGTTGGTGGCGTTCGAAATCGCCCGAGCGAGCGCCGGTCGATTGGCCGCAAACCTGTCGACCAAGGGGGAGCGGGAGGCGTTTGTGTGGCGCTTGCTGCGGCTTCAAGCTTCGCCGTACTTCGTCCTGGGCGCCGACCTCAAGGATGCGCCGTTGCATTATCGGGTCACGACCCCGTGGGACTTCCGTACCCGTTATGCGCTGCGGAGCGTTGATCTGTGGGGCGAGCACGCCGGACAGCCGCTGGTGCGCTGGCGGGTCGATGTGCAGGATCGGATCCGCGACACCGATCGAGTGGTTGAGGGACATGTCGAGATCCGTTGGAGCCACGGCAAGTTCGGGGGCATGCCCGAAGCGAAGATCTACCTCGACACGCCACACCACGACGTGGCCGGCTACGAGCCCCTCGACGACGGCGACTGATCCACCCACGCAGCTCGATCGGCGCGCCGCTCGACAAGCGCACGGGCGAGGCGGGCGTCGCTTGCGACATAGTCGTGCCGTTGCTGCGCGGTGAGTTCGTGGATGCGGGTCCGGTCGACTTCGACGACAGGAAGCCCGACGAAACGGGCGAGCGACTTGAGCCCGCATGAGATCGGGAGGTTCTGGCCCACATCGGCTCGAAACGCCTGATAACCATCGAGATGCGCGAGTCGATGCCAGCGGCCACGCACCCGTCCCGGATGCCCCGGCAGGGGTCGGGCCTGGCCCGGCAACGCCGGATCATGCACGGTGTGTAACCCGATCGTCAGACCAAGTCGGTGCGCCCGGTCGGTGATGAACGGCAGGTCGAACCCCGATCCGTTCCACGTGACGAGGACGCCAGACTCGAGGCTGGCAATGTGGTCGTCGGCGGCGCGGAGCAAGGCAGCTTCGTCCTCATGGTCGAACACCCACTCGCCGGCCGAGCTGCTCAGCGCCAGTGCGACGACCGGCGAGCAACGTGGATCGAGGCCGTCGATCGACGTATCGGTCTCGATATCGAGTCCGATGAGCGGAGGCGATGTCGTGTCGATGGGCCCGACCCTACGGCGCTGGTGTGACACGCGGTCAGCCGGCTACGACCTGAACGAGAAAGCGGGTGGGCCACAGCTTTCCGGTGAGCGAGAACGTGCCATCACGATGCGCTGCGATGCCATTGAGGACAGCGTTGGGATCATCGGTTGCGACCGCCTCGACCAGGACCGTGGCGTCGATTGTGGCAACGACCGCCCCCGCCGGCTCGATCACCACGATCTCTGATGTCTGCCAGATGTTTGCGACGACATGGCCATCGACACACTCGAGCTCGTTGAGGCGCTCAACCGGCACGCCGGCACGCGTGACCTGCACGGTCTCGACGATGGCGAAGGTGACAGGGTCTCGCCAGGTGAGCGTCGCCGAACCGTCGGTCATGGCGAGCCGATCATCGAGGGCGCACAACCCCCACCCTTCGCCCTCGTAGGTGAACGACGGCAGCGGAGCGAGATCGTCAACGGTCCATCGGCGGGCAACTTCTTCTTGCCAGGTGAGTTGAATGACGGTGTCATCGACGATCGTGAGTCCTTCGCCGAACTCCTGGGGCTCGAGCGACTGGGAAGCTTCGACGTTCCCGGTTTGCGGATCGACGATGCGCACATCGCTGAGCCCGCGCCGTCCGGTCGACTCGATCAACCGACCGTCGTCGAGGAGCTCGAGACCCTGGGTGAACGCCTCGGGGTCGTGAGGTGCCGTCGCCAACACGTCCACCGACCATTCGGCGGGGGCGTCCGGGGCGAGCGATGCGAGCGGCACCGGCCATCGGGTGCGTTCTCCGGTTGTCTCCGTTGCGGAGGTTGTCGTCGGCGATGTCGTGGCCGACCCCGAGGATGGCGCGGTGGAGTCCGGTGTGCCCGTCTCCTCCTCGGTGACGAGCGGGTCGATGCTCGGCTCGTCACCGGCGCAGCCGGCGAGCGCGACGGCGGCCAGCACAAGAATGGTGACCCGGCAACGACCCATCGCCGCAGTCTGACATCTGACCGAGCGGGACCGGTGACGGGTGAGACTTCCGGCCCACGTCTGGGCCAGACGCACCGTTGTCGCCGATGACATTCACGTAGGCCCGCAAACGTGCCGAAGACTGGTGCATGTCATCGTCTGGAGGGGTCGTTGCGCGGCTGCGCCAATCGGCGGTCCTGACGGTTGTGGGCCCGCTCGGCGCCGGGGTGATGGTCACGTCACTCTTGGCCTTCTTGGCCGGCGAGGAAGCGCTCGCTGGCGCGTCTCGTGCCGAACTCTGCGTCTTGAGTGGCTCAGCGGCGACCGCGGTCGTGCTCATCTCGGTCGCGGTTCAGCGGTGGCTCGGTGCGTCGACGCTCACGCACCTCCGGGAGCTGGAAACCAAGGCCACCCACGACCATCTCACCGGCTTGCCGGCCCGCGACGAGATTCGGACGCGGTTGGAACGGTCGCTTCACGAGCGACGCCGTCGAGATGATCACCTTGCGGTGTTGTTCCTCGATGTTGATGGCTTCAAGGGAATCAATGACTCCATGGGTCACGAGGCGGGTGACGAGGTGTTGCGTGCCTTCGGCATGCGCTTGCGGGGCGCCGTCCGGTCGACCGATGTCGTCGGGCGGTTCGGTGGTGATGAGTTCGTCGCCATCTGCCCCGGCCTCACCTCTCCGTCGCTGGCCCAGGAGATCGCCGAGAATGTGCTCGCGGCGTTCGACACGCCGCTGCGCCTGCCCGACACCGAAATCCAGGTTGTTCCGAGTGTCGGCTACACCGTCGTCGACGGCGAGAGTCGGGCGGATGCCGACGAGCTCATCGCTCGGGCTGACCAGGCCATGTACCGGGCGAAGCGCGAGGGCGGCGGCATCCAGGTGTACGACGCTGAGCAGGAACGAGAGGCCCTCGGTCGCCGCGAGGTCGAAGCAGCGATTGCGCCAGCTCTTGCCGAAGGCCAGTTCAACGTGTGGTACCAGCCGGTTGTCTCCCAGCGAGAGGGCCGAACGGTCGGCGTCGAAGGGCTTGTCCGCTGGATGCACCCCGATCGCGGCGTCCTTGGTCCGGACCACTTCTTGTCGATTGCGGAGGAAGCCGGCCTTGCGGCTCGGCTGGGAGACGTCGTTCTTCGAGAGGTCATCGCCCAGACCGCGGTGTGGAATCACCTGTTCGGCACGGCATCGATCCCGTCCAGCATCAATCTCTCCGAACGGCAGCTGGTTGACCCGACCTTCCCCGACCGAGTCGCAGAGCTTGCCGAGTCGTGTTTGGTCGAGCCGAGCCAACTCGACATGGAGATCTCCGAGGATCTCCTCCTGCGGCGCATCGATGACGCCAACCGGGTGATCGACCGACTGGCTGCCATGGGATGCCGGATCGTCATCGACGACTTCGGCAATGGGCAGGGCGCGTTCTCTCGAATCCGTTCGTTGCCGATCATCGATGTGATCAAGATCGACCGTACGGTCGTCCAGACCGTGCCCCATGACGACGTCAACAAGGCAGTGGTCGAGGCGACGATGTCGATGGCGGATGCCCTTGGTCTCGCGGTTGTTGCCGAGGGAGTCGAGAACGTCGCGCAAAAGATGACCCTCGAACGGCTCGGGATCGACCTCATGCAGGGGTATCTCTTCCAGCGGCCGATGTCGGCCGATGCACTCGGCGACGAGGGTCCCAACGTTCAGGTACCGTCACCCGCGGCATTGAGCTGAGCGGGCCGGCCGAATCGAATCGGCGGGCGGTGCGGCTACGGGTCGAGCAGTCGATCCTCGAGGTCGTCGAAGCTTCGTGCGCTGATCGACGGCTGACCAGGGAGTTCCACGCCGCAAAAGAACGTCACCATGTTCGCCGACGCCTCGAGTCCCGAGGCGGGCCGGGTGACCAGCTGCTCGAACTTCTCTTTGTCGCCCTCGAGGATGATCTGGACCGGGTCGAACTGGAACGGTTCGGCGGTGTCGAGATAGCTCTGGTAGTAGGCGACCACGGCGGCGATCTCAACCTTGGAGTCCTCGATGGCGATCAGCTCGAGGTCGCTCCAATAGGAGAGTGCGAGCCGCGCCAGCGGCCCCGGTCCCGCGTCGGCGGGGATGAGCTCGGCTTCCGCGAGAAAGGTCGCCGTGCGTTCGCAGGTCGCCGCAGCCGCCATCTCGGGTGTGGTGGTGGTTGTGACTCGAACGGTCGTTGTCGTTGTCGTGGTGGTTGTCGTCGCGGCCGCCGCGATCGGGTCGCTGACCGGTCGATCTTCAATCCATCTCCAGGCACCGACGATGACGAGCACGATGGCGCCGAATGCTACGAGTCCGCGTAACTCGGCCAAGCGCTGGTTCATGCGGCTGGACCCACCGGCGCTCGGCGGTGCTGCGTTGTCGACATGGACTCAGTCTGCCGCAGCCGCCGCCGGTCTCCCGATCACCCCTGATGCAGCGAGCGCGTCGATCTCTTCGCCGCGACCGAGTTCGCGCAGGATTGCCTCCGTGTGTTCACCAAGGTCGGGCGCGGTGCCACGTGGTGCCCACGGTGTCCCACCGAAGTCGGCAGGGGTGGCGATCATGTTCGTGGTTGTCGCTCCGTCGGGGACTTCGACCAGCGCGCCGGATGCGTAGAACTGTGGGTCGGCGAGGAGATCTTCCGGAGACTGGACGGGCGCCCAGAAGAAGTCGGGTTCAGTGGCGAAGATCGCTTCCCAGTCAGCCATGGTCTTGGTGGCGAAGATCTCGTCGAGTTGCGCGATGATCTCCGGCGCGTTGACCGCTCGGCCTCGTGGGTCGGCGAAGCGCTCGTCGTCGAGCCACTCGGTTCGTCCCACCGCCCGGGCCAGCGGTGGCCAGTGCCGGGCGCCGTCCATGCCGACGATCCAGAACCGCTTTCCGTCGCTCGACGAGTAGTTGTTCATTGCGACATTGCCCATCGTTTCGCGTTCACCGATGCGCAATGTGAGGCCCCAGCCGAGGAGTACCGACATGTCGAAACTGATCGTGTACAACCCTTCGCGCATCAGCGACGTGGAGACGAGCTGTCCGTTCCCGCTCTTTTCTCGGTGGTAGAGCGCCGCGCAAATCGCGGCCGCGCCAGCGAGCCCCGTGTTGTGGTCGCCCATTCCGCCGCGTTGAAAGGGCGGGTCTTCGCCGGGCTTCGTGAGCAGATGGGCGATACCGCTGCGCGACCAGAACGCGGCGATATCGAATGCGGCGCGGTCGGCGTCGTCTCCCTCGAGTCCGTAGCCGGTGATTGCGGCGTAGATGAGGTGAGGGTGGCGGGCGGTGAGCGTGTCGGCGTCGAGACCGAGCCGCTCGAGACCGCCGAGGCGTACGTTCGTGACGAAGACGTCGGCGTCGGCGATCAGCTCGTCGGCGATCGCCTTGCCCGCTTCGGTGGTGAGGTCGAGCACGATGCTTCGTTTGGACCGGTTGTCCATCTCGAAGATGGGATTGGTTGGCATCATCTGGCCGGTGAGTGAGTATTGGAACGTCCGAGACGGGTCGCCGGCGGGGGGCTCGATCTTGATGACATCGGCGCCCCAATCGGCGAGGATTCCGGCGGCGGCGGGACCGGCGACCCACACGCCCAGTTCCACGACCTTCACGCCATCGAGTGGTCCTGCCATGACTGCCTCTCCGAGGCGGCGTCGTCGAGCGCCTCTTTGGGCACGGCATCGTAGAGCCCTCCCGTTCTCGACGTGGAACCACGGTTTGCCGGTGCAACCGCTGGGACATGCGTCTAGCGTCTCGCGTCATGGTCAAGGTGCGCCGGGGATATCGCAGCAAGAACGTGTCGGTCGAAGGCGCAACGGGTGGCCGCACGGGCGGTCTTCGACTGCCTCAGTCCACCGGTGGGAAGGCCGGCGCCGGCGCGGGCGGTGCCGGGCTGCTGGGCGTGATCGTCGTCGTGGTGATCACGCTGCTGAGCGGCGGAGGTGAAGGCGGACTCGGGGACGCGCTGGGCGGCTTGCAATCCGGCCAGGAAAACAACGGAACGACTGCACCGCCGCCGGCGATCACCGAGGACGAGCTGTCGGAGTGGAGCGGCATCTTCGATGATGTCCAGTTCATGTGGCAGGACATTTTCGAGTCGGCGGGGCTGGAGTACCGAGATGCTCGAATGCGGATCTTTTCGGGGTCGATCAGCACGGCGTGTGGCACCGTCCCGGCTGAAGCTGGCCCCTTCTACTGTCCCGGTGATGACACCGTTGCCTTCGATCCCGATTTCTTCGAGGAGCTCGCCGCCCGGTTCGGTGCGGAGGGCGACTTTGCGATCGCCTATGTGATCGCTCACGAGCTGGCCCATCACGTGCAAAACGTGCTCGGTGTCTCGACCGATGTCCGTCAGCAGCAGGCTGGCCTCGGCGAGGTCGAGCGGAACGCCCTCACCATCCGACTCGAACTGCAGGCCGACTGCCTGGCCGGAGTCTGGGCGTTCACCGCCGCCCAGCGCCCTGCGACCCTCGACGGCGTCGACTATCACCTCCATCTGGAACCCGGCGATCTGCGAGAGGGGCTGCAGGCCGCTGAAGCAGTTGGGGACGACACCATTCAGGAATCGACGGGTCAGCAGATCAACACCGACAACTGGAGTCACGGCAGCGCCGAGCAGCGGGAGGCGTGGCTGCGCATCGGTCTCGAAACGGGCGACCCGGCCGTCTGCAACGACACCTTCGACACGTCGGTTGCTGCGACGGAGATCTTGCCGACCCAGCCCTGACGGTTTCCTCTGGCGCCGCGCCGCGTCGTACGGTTGGGTCATGTACGACCTGCTGATCCGTAATGGAACGGTCGTCGATGGCACCGGCGCTGACCGGCGAGTCGTCGACATTGCCATCTCCGACGGGAGAATCGTCGCGCTCGACGTCGATCTCGAGGGTGAGTCGACCGAGACGATCGACGCCGCCGGGCTGATCGTCACGCCCGGGTTCGTCGACGTCCACTCTCACTATGACGGTCAGGCGACCTGGGATGAGGTGCTCGAACCCAGCTCCCTTCATGGTGTGACGACGCTGGTGATGGGCAACTGCGGGGTCGGGTTTGCCCCGGTTCGACCTGGGAGCGAAGCGTGGCTCATTCAGCTCATGGAGGGCGTTGAGGACATACCTGGCTCGGCGTTGTCGGAGGGCATTGATTTTGTCTGGGAGTCCTTCCCGGAGTACCTCGACGCACTCGATGACCGTCGATGGTCCGTCGATGTCGGGGCGCAGGTTGCGCACGGCGCGGTCCGGGCGTACGTGATGGGCGAGCGTGGCGCTCGCAACGAACCAGCGACCAGCGACGACATCGCCGAGATGGCAACGATCGTGCGCGACGCCGTGGCCGCAGGTGCACTTGGCGTCTCGACATCGCGCACGATTGCGCACACCGCCATGGACGGCGAGCCAGTGCCGGGGACGTTCGCGGCTGAAGACGAGCTGTTTGCGATGGGCCGTGCTTTGCGAGACGGGGGTGGCGGTGTCTTCGAGCTGGCCCCCGCCGGCACGGCTGGACTTGACCTGGTGGCGCCCATGAAGGAGATCGAGTGGATGACCCGACTCTCGTCGGAGACCGGACAGCCGGTCACCTTCGCGATGCTGCAGGTGTCGGCGGCTCCCGATCTCTGGAAACAGCAGATGCAGGCGTCGCTCGAGGCGGCTGAGCAAGGGGCCCAGCTCTACCCGCAGGTGGCGGGTCGACCGTTCGGGGTCTTGATTGGGTGGCAGACCTGTCACCCGTTCATGCAGAAGCCGTCGTATCAGGCGATCGCCGATCTCCCGATCGAGGAGCGAATCGTCGAACTCCGCAAGCCCGAGGTGCGATCGGCGATTCTCTCCGAAGCGAACGCAGAAGGCACGGGTCTGCTGGTCGAAGGACTTGGCGCGCTGGCCGGCGCGATGCTCGATCAGGTCTTCGTGCTCGGCGATCCGCCCGACTACGAACCCACCGCCGATCGCTCGATCGCGGGCATGGCCGAAGCGAATGGTGTCGCAGCCGAGGAGGCGGCCTACGACGCGTTCTGTGCCGAGGCCGGCAAGGCGCTCCTGATGCTTCCGCTGTTCAACTATGTCGAACAGAACCACGACGTCATTCGCGAGCAGTTGACCCATCCAACCGCTGTCTCCGGCCTGGCCGACGGCGGTGCCCACTGCGGCTTCATCTGCGACGCCTCGGTGCCGACCACGATGATCTCGCATTGGACTCGGGATCGTCATCGCGGTGAGAAGCTTCCGCTCGAGTGGGTCGTGAAGAAGCAGACGGCCGACACCGCCGCCCTGTTTGGCCTTCGCGATCGCGGCACGATCGAGATTGGGAAGCGGGCCGATCTCAACGTGATCGACTACGAACGTCTCGCCCTGCAGACGCCGGAGCTGGTGCACGACCTACCTGCGGGGGGCCGACGGCTCGTACAGCGGGCGACGGGCTACGTCGCGACAATCGTTGCCGGTGAGGTGACCCGCCGCGATGGCGAGGACACAGGCGCTCGACCGGGACGCTTGGTCCGCGGTCGTCGCTGATGGCGGCAAAGACCGGTGGGGCGGAGCGGTTCGCGAACGCAGCCGCCGAACTCGGGATTGCCGTCGATCCGGTCGCCTACCCCGACGGCACTCGGACGGCAGCCGACGCAGCCGCGGCGATCGGCTGCGAGTTGTCTCAGATCGCAAAGAGCCTGCTCGTGATCGGACCGGACGGGCCGGTCCTGGCGCTCACTGCGGGCCACAACCGCATCGATACCGACCTGCTCGGCGTGGTGGTCGGCGGTGAGGTGCGTCTGGCCAGTGCTGATGAGGCACGCCGGGCGACGGGGTACGCCATCGGTGGCACGCCTCCCTTCGGCCATCCAGAGCCGATTCGGACCCTCATCGATCCAGCGTTGCTCGACCACGAGACCGTGTTTGCGGCGGGCGGTACGCCGGACCGGTGTTTCCCCATCAGCTCGGCCGAACTCTGCGATCTGACCAACGCAACCCCAACGGCGTTCACCGAGTGACGCATGCTCGTCCAATGGGCCAAATGGCCCATGGCTCCCGGGTGTGACGACTCATAACGTCGGTTCCCGATGAGTGGGTACGCACTAGAACCTGATGCCCAGATCGCGCTGGATGTCGCTTTGGGTACGGCTGGCGCGGCGGGGGACGAACACTGCGGCACGGAACACCTCTTCTTCGGGTTGATCGCCACGGCGACCGACGGCGTCGCTGAGCTCGCCGAGCTCTTCGCGCTCGACACCATGCGCGTCGAGCGGGGGTTGCGGTTGCTGCGTCTGCATCACTGTCACCCCGACAACATCACGGACGAGGACCCACCGCTGTCGGCTCGCGCTGAGGTGGCACTGCACGCCACACCTCTCGGTGCCACCGCAGGTCTGACATCCTTCGACCTGCTGGTCGCGGTCATGAGCGACCCCCGGTCTGGCGCATCGACTGTGCTGCGTTCGCTCGGCGTCCGGCTCGGGGAGATTCGGCGACTTGCTCGGCTCGGCGCAGCGAAGCTCGATCCGAACGAGGTTGCTCACCTGATCGACACGCTCGACCGTCGAAGCGAGGACCAGCATCTGCCATGGTGGGGGCCTGACGCGGGCGATGGTGCGCTCGCTCGGGTTCCGCTGGGTCCGAGCGAACGTCGACTGTTGGCGCGGAGCGACACGGCCGTCGCCACGCTCGACGGGGTCGTCGCGGGCCCGGATGGCTATGGCATCACCGTCACCATCACGTCCTGCGATGACTGGGTGCTTCCCCCTCGGTGGGAACCGTCAGAAGATCTGATTCCCGGCTTCGGAGCAGTGCCTCGGATCAACCCCGAGGTGGTGACGATCGATCTGCGCGACGGCGCAGAAGCCACGATTTCCAATCGTGACCCGCAACCTCGATTCCGTGCCGATGAACCGGCACCGGGCTCGATGGTGCGGCTCGGGAGCCGCCAGGTCGTCGACGAACGAAATGATCGGCGCACGCCGGCTCGCCGATCAGAGACAAGCGAATGGTGGATCTGGCCTCTTCCTCAAACCGATCGACTCGAGCTGTGGTTCGAGTGGCCGGCCGAGGCGTTGCAGGGCGTGATCGATCTCGATGCCACCGAGATCACAAGCAGGGCCGACGCGCTGCGCTCGACTCGGTGAACATCGGTTTCGCTCCGGCTGCGGAGACGCTCTAGGTTCCTCGCTCACCGCCATCGATGGCGGCACGGTACGGAGGGGGACATCGTGGGCATCTGTGACGGTCGGGTCGTGATTGTGACGGGCGCGGCCCGCGGGCTTGGGCGCGCCCATGCGTTGGCGTTTGCGGCGGAGGGCGCCGCGGTGGTGGTCAACGACCTCGGCGTGGAACGTGATGGGTCCGGTGGTACGTCGGCGGCGGCAGCTGAGGTCGTTGCGGAGATCGAGGCAACGGGCGGACGGGCGGTTGCCAATGCGGCTGACGTTGCTGACTGGGGGCAGGCCGCCGCCATGGTCGCGCAGGCGATCTCGGTCTTCGGGCGCCTTGACACGGTGGTCCTGAATGCCGGGTTCTTGCGCGATCGGATGCTTGCAGGGATGTCGGAAGACGAGTGGGATTCCGTGACGCGAGTCCACATGAAGGGGCACTTTGCGCCGGCGCGTCACGCCATCGAGTACTGGCGAGATCAAGCCAAGCAGGGCACGCCGGTTGACGCTCGCATCGTGAACACGTCGTCGGGCGCGGGTTTGAACGGCTCGATCGGGCAGGGCAACTACGCGACGGCGAAGGCAGGGATCGCGCTCTTGACGATCCAACAGGCCGCGGAATGGGGTCGCTACGGGGTGATGGCGAACGCGGTCGCGCCCGATGCTCGTACTCGCATGACCGCCGGTGTCTTCTATGACGCGGAGGCACCTGCGGGATGGGACCCAAAGGGCCCCGAGAATGTGTCTCCGCTGGTGGTTTGGCTGGGCAGCGGCGCGTGCGATGTGACCGGTCGGGTGTTCGAGGCATCTGGCGGTCAGCTGAACGTGTGTGACGGTTGGCAGCCGGGCCCGGTTGTGACGGTCGGTGAACGGACGATGTCGGCGACCGAAGCAGGGGACTTGGCGCATCGCTCGATCGACGGAGCTCCGGACCCGGCCGGGGTCTACGGCGCGAGCTGACCATGGACTTCGACGACACGCCGGAGGAGCTGGCGTGGCGCCACGATTGTCGGGCTTTCCTTGACGCGCACGCCGTTCGACGGGTCGGGTCGATCGACTGGTCGCAATCACTGTGGGCTCGGACGCCCTCGGATGCTGAGATCGAGGCCCAGCGTCAGGCGGCAGCAGCGTGGCAGACCCGCAAGTTCGAGCATGGGTGGGCCGGGCTGACCTGGCCCACCGCCTTCGGTGGCCGGGGTTTGTCGAGCCATTTCGCGGCGATCTTCGCCGAAGAAGAGGCGGCCTACGACGTGCCGATCGGGGTGTACGCACAGTCGATCGGGATGGCGGGACCAGCGATCATCGCCCATGGCACCGATGCCCAGAAGACGGCGTATCTCGAGCCGATGCTGCGGGGGGACGAGACCTGGTGTCAGCTCTTCTCCGAACCGGGTGCCGGTTCGGATCTGGCCGGGTTGCGAACAACCGGTGTGGTCGACGGGGACGAGCTGATCGTCAGCGGCCAGAAGGTGTGGACCTCGAATGCGGTCGAGGCTGCGCACGGCATGTTGCTGGTTCGGACCGATCCAGATGTTCCGAAGCATCGAGGCATCACCTATGTCTTGCTCGACATGACGCTGCCGGGGATCGAGATTCGCCCGATTCGTCAGATCAATGGTCGGGCTGAGTTCAACGAGGTCTTTCTCGATGATGTCCGGGTGCCGCTGTCGTGCGTGCTGGGTGAGGTCAATGCGGGTTGGGGGCCGATTCTCACAACGTTGATGAACGAGCGTCAGGGGATCGGCACTGGAATGCGAGGTGGTTTCGCTGACCTGGTCGAGATCGCGGCTGGGGTCGGCGTGACCGACGATCCTTGTCTTCGTCAAGCGCTGGTGCGTTTGTTCGAGTTGGAGGAGACGATCCGCTTCCTCGGTTACCGGGTGCGAACGGCTGCCAGTCGGGGTGCGGCACCGGGGCCGGAGTCGTCGGTGCTGAAACTTGCTGCGTCGCGTCGGCTCGAAGCGCAGGGCTCGCTTGCGATGCGAGTGATGGGCGCGGCGGCGATGTTGGCGGGTGAGGACGCCCACGCGAATGGCTTTTGGCAGAGCTACGCGTTCTTGGGCCAGTGGGCGGCCCGGATCGGTGGGGGCACCGATCAGGTGCAGCGCAACATTGTCGGGGAGAACGTCCTGGGTTTGCCGCAAGAGCCGCGGCCGGACAAGGGCGTGCCGTTTCGGGAGATTCCGGCTGGTTGATGTAACACGGCCGAGGGGTTGGGAGTCAGAGCCAACAATGAACCTCCCTCCAGGGGTATGAGTGGTGGCCCCCCGCGCCCGCGGGGGCGGGGGGGGTGGGGGGTGGGGGGGGGTGGTGATGGCAGCGGGGGGGTTGTGGGAGGGGCACGG
>JBCCYT010000044.1:0-27557 GCA_039188975.1 Actinomycetota bacterium | reverse complement strand
GGTGGTCGTCGGCGCAGCGGTCGTGGTGGTCGTCGTCGGTGGGGTCGTGGTGGTGGGCGCTGCGGTCGTTGTTGTCGGGGTTGCGGTCGTCGTCGTGGGTGGCGCGGTGGTCGCCGGCTGGATGACCGTCGGTGCGAGGGCGGCGGTGGTCGTCGGGGCCATGGTCGTCGTGGTGGTGCTCGTAGGCGTCTCCTCGACCACCCGTTCGATGACGATCGGGTTTGCGGTCTCTGAGATCGCGACCGGAGCGACCACCGCGCTCGCCGAGACGGCAGTGGCAACCGCTGCGGTCGACACGGTTTCGGGAACTCGCAGCACCCAGGCGACTTCGCTCAACCAGGCCAGCGGACCGACCACAACTCGGAGCTTGCCGAGCGACACCTCCATCATCGCTCGCACGACCGCAGGATCGAACTGGGTACCAGCGTTTCGCATCAGCTCTTCGCGAGCGATCTCCGGGCTCAGCGCCTTCTTGTAGCTCCGGGCCGACGTCATGACGTCGTAGGCGTCGGCGACGGCGACGATGCGGCCCGCAAGGCTGATCTCATCACCCGCGAGACCGGCGGGGTAGCCCGTGCCGTCGTAACGCTCGTGATGCTCGGTCGCGGCGAGGGCCCACGATCCGAGCCATCCTTCGAGCGGTGCGAGGTAGGCCTGAGCGGCGGTCGGGTGGTGACGGATGATCTGCCACTCGTCGTCGTCGGGCCGACCCGGCTTGTTCAGAATCTCTGGAGGCACGGTGAGCTTGCCGACGTCGTGGATCAGCGCTCCCCATCGGAGCTTCTCCAGCTCAGAACCGGTGACACCCATCTTCTCGCCGATCATCTCGGAGTAGGCCCGAACCCGTTCGGAGTGACCGCGGGTGAGGCGGTCATGATCGCCGACGAGCGAGATCAAACTGAGCAGCGCTTGAGCGGCGTCGTTGGTGTCGGTGATCTGTCCGGTGAGCAGTTCGACTTCGAGCTTGCGAGGGTTGCCGTTGCGTAATGCGAGCTTGAATCGGCTGGGTGCTTCGTCCGGAAAGACGAGCGACATGCGAAACAGCACAGCGAGCGGCAAGAGACGTTTCGTGTGCCGTTGCACGACGATCGTGGAACCGATCGACACCACGAATGCGCCGGACCAGAACATCATCTGGCTCGGCCAGCCGTCGGGGCGCCCGACGAGCAACACGTAGGCACGGGTGACGATCAGCGATGCGATCACCGGGATGACAAACATGAGGGCGCGCACCGCAATGCTGGTGAGTCGTCGATCGTTCCACCGATCGCTCGGAAGGTCAGTGGCGGTCGTCGACGCCGAACTCTGCGACGAGGGTGCACCCATGTCTGAAGTATCGGCCCGGACCTTGTTCAGATGAAGGTGAGATCGTCAGGTCGGTCCTCACGGCCCAGGTCCAACGCACCGCTTTCTCAACAGACGTACAGTCTTCCGTCATGTTCGAACTCGAGCCCCACGAGGTCATCGACCACGACCGTTACCCGGTTGCGGTCACCGGTCCTGCCCGAGATCGGATTGTGGCCGATGTGCGTGACTCGTTGGCCGACGACGGCTGTGCGGTCCTTCCCGGCTTCCTGAGTGAGAACGGGCACGCACGACTGCTCGCCGAAGCACTCGAGCGCGAGCCACGGGCGTTCTACAACCCGAAGAACCAGGCGAACGTTCATCTCGGCGACCCCGACCCTGGCCTGCCCGATCGTCACCCGCGCAATCGGTTCTTCCCGCGAACGAACGGCTTCGTACGCGCCGATGAATGGGCACGGACCACCACCTCGAAACGGTTGTATGACTGGCCACCGCTGAAGGACTTCCTTCAGGACTGTCTGGGTAAAGACGAGCTGCACACCTACGACGACCCCGTCTCGAACATGATCGTCAACGTCCAGCGAACCGGGCAGGAGTTCAACTGGCACTTCGACACGAACGAGTTCACCATCACCATGCTCTTGCAGGCAGCGGATGACGGCGGCCACTTCGAGTACGTCCCCGACCTGCGGTCGCCGACCGACGAGAACGAGGACGGGGTAAACGCAATCCTCGACGGGGAGCGGACGGGGGTTCGCACACTCGACCTTCAACCCGGCGATCTGCAGTTCTTCCTCGGGCGCTTCTCCCTCCACCGCGTGACGCCGAACCTGGGTGCCACGACCCGCCTACTCCTGATCATGTCGTTCAGCGAGGCATCCGGGTCGGTTGGTTCGGTCCAGCGCATTCGCAGCCTCTACGGGAAGGTGACCGAGGAGCACCTCACCGCCGCTGCGGCACCGGTCCGCGCCGACGCCCTGTTGGACTAATCGGGGTTGGACGAATCGGGGTTGGGCTGATCGACGGCGGGGTACGTCAGGCTCGCGGTTGCCTGCCAAACTCCGATGATGCGTGTCCTCATCATCGGTGCCGGCGTCGCCGGCCTGTCCGCCGCTCGCCGACTGCTCGAACTCGGGTTGCGGGTCGACGACATCCGGATCGTGGACAAGGGCCGAGGGCTCGGTGGTCGTATGGCGTCGCGTCGAATCGAGACGCCGGCGGGTACCGCCCGGTTCGATCATGGAGCCCAGTTCTTCACGACCCGCAGTGAGCCGTTCACGGCGACCGTGTCGGCGGCACTCGAGGACGGGGCCGTCGTCGAGTGGACTCGAGGGTTTGGGCCCGCGGCGGACGGCTATCCACGCTGGCGGGGACGCGACGGGATGACCTCTCTTTGCAAGTGGATGGCAGCTGACGCAGGGTTCGAACCAGAACTCGGCCACCGAATACTCGACCTCGGGGACGAGCTTGCTGCTCATCGGGTCGACGCGGTGATCCACACCGCACCGGTGCCGCAGGCGCTGGCGACGATGGCGTTCGGTGGTCTGCTGCCCGAGCCCGACCTCGCCCGCCGCCTGTCGCAGATCCAGTACCAGCCGACCATTGCGGTGCTGCTCGCCCCGTCGCTCGACCCGACGGGGATGGCCGCGCACGGAGGTGCCCAGTATCTCGACGACCCAGGTCTGGCCTTCGTGACCGACAATCGAGCCAAAGGCATATCCGCCGCACCCGCCGTGACGATTCACCTGTCCAACGAGCGAAGCGCCGAGCTGTGGGACGCCGGTGACGACGAGGTGGTCGCCCACGCACTCAGCCTGGCCGCTGACCCGCTGGGGGCGGCCGCTGACCCGGCCGGCATCGTTGCGACCCAGGTGCAACGCTGGCGCTACGCCGGCCCTGTCGACGTCTGGCCCGATCCGACGGTGACGTGGGGACGCGAACCGGTCATCGCCTTGGCCGGTGAAGCCTTTGCCGGGCCGAAGGTGGAGGGTGCCTTCCTCTCGGGGCGTGCAGCCGCCGACGCCATCGTGACGTCGTGACGGGTCGATCTTCGCCGGGTCGACGGGCCGCGACGATGGCCATCGCCGTCGTACTGATCGTGGGTGGCTGCGCGAGCGACGATGCAACCGAACCGTTCGCGGCGGTGACGATCGTTGACGGGCTCGATCGACCGACGCAGCTCGCGATCACGGACGATGGCTGGTTCGTCGCCCAGCTCAATGGAGGTGAAGACGATGCTGCCGGACAGATCGTGCGGCTCGACCCGACCGACCTCGCCGCATCGCCGGTCGTCGTGCTCGACGGCCTCGACAAACCGACCGGTGTCGCGGTGTTCGCCGGTGACCTGTGGGTGATGGAACAGCGGCGCCTGACGAGGGGGCCTCTCGACGGTTCTGACCGTACGGTGGTCGTCGACGACATGGCGTTCAACGGCCGCTCCCAAGGAACGCTGACCGTCGACGGCGATCGGCTGTTGTTCGATACATCGGGGTCGCAGCGAACCGGTACCGGACCGGCCGGATCACCAACGGAGACCTCAGGAGTGCTGTGGTCGATCGATGCCGACGGCGCGATCACAAACGTTGGGTGGGGGTTCAAACACGCCTATGCCCATGTTCGCGACGGCAATGGCGTGCTGTGGACAACGGAGATGTCGGACGGCAGCTTTGATGATGTGCGCGCGCTCGATGAGCTCGTCGCCGTCGACGAGGGAAGCAACCACGGATGGCCGAGTTGTGTCGACGACAATCGACCGGTCGGGGAGTCAGGGGTCGATCGTCCCTGTGACGGAGTTCCGAGGTCGCAGGCGACGTTCGCCGCAGGAGCGACGCCGACGGGGCTGGCCGTCGCACCGTGGGACTCGAGCCAGCTTGTTGTCGCGCTCTGGGTTGAGCGCAGCATCGTCGCTGTGCCGCTCGATCCGTCGGCGGCACCGGCGCAGCCGGTAACGATCGTCACGGAGGTCTTCGAACGGCCCCAGCACCTCGTGGCCGATGGTGACCGTCTCCTCGTCACCGATCATGAGGCCGGCACGATCGTCGAGCTCACGTCGCGTTAGGCCGGTTCGAGCAGATCCCAACCGTTGCCGTACTTGTCTTCAAACACGGCGACGATCCCATAGGGCTCGCGGCGCGGTTCCTCTCGAAAGCGCACGCCGGCAACAGTCATCCGCGCGTGGTCTCGAGTGAAGTTGTCGGTGTAGAGGAAGAAACCCACCCGCCCGCCGAGCTGGTTGCCGAGCGCGGCGTGTTGTTCGACTGTCGTCGCCTCGGCGAGCACGACGCCGGTTTCCGCTCCTGGTCCGGGCCGCACGACCACCCATCGCTTGCCGTCTTGCGGGGTGTCTTCGACGAGTTCGAAGCCGAGGTCGTCAACGAAGTGAGCAATGGCGTCGTCGTAGTCGGGCACGAGCACCGTGAACAGACCGATTCGGCGGCTCATGGCTTCCCCCAGCCGTCGACCTCGGCCCGGATCTCGTCGTCGTGTTCGCCGAGGCGTGGTGGTCGGCGGGCCTGCGACTCGACCTCGCCGTCGAGGCGGATCGGGTTGCGTACCGACCGGTACCCGTCGCTTCCCTCGACGATCGTCTCCATGTTCATCTCGATGCCCCAGTCGATTGCCTCGGGCAGCGAGTTGATCGGGCCACACGGCACGTCCTCGGCTCGGAGCTTCTCGATCCACGCACTGCGCACATCGGTGACCAGCACGGCGTTGATGATCTCGTTGAGCTCGAGCACGTTTGCGCGGCGGATCGTGTTGGTGGCGAACCGTGTGTCCTCGACGAGCTCTGTGCGGTTGATGACCCGGCAGAGCCCGGCGAAAAGCTTGTCGTTCGCCGCCGCAATGATGATGTCGCCGTCGGCGCAGTGGTAGCTCTCGTAGGGCGCGATCGATGCATGGCGATTGCCGCCCCGGCCGGGGTCTGCGCCAGCCATCAACACGGCCGCCTGGTGGTTGAGCAGCGAATGCAACGCGGCGTCGTACAGGGACACTTCGACATGACGGCCCACACCGGTGACCCGCATCTCCGAAAGTGCAGCCAACACCCCGACGGTTGCGTTGTACCCCGCAAACATGTCGATCAGAGGCACGCCGACTCGTAGCGGTCGACCATCGGGCTCGCCTGTCAAGTGCATGAGGCCGCCCATACCTTGCGCTACCAGGTCGTAGCCGGGGAGATGGGCGGCATCCGACGCCGCGCCGAAGGCGGTGATCGTGGCGGTGATCACCTTCGGGTTGTCGACCGCGAGCGTTGCTCGGTCGATCCCGAGCGCAGCGGTCATGCCCGGTTTGAAGTTGTCGAGCACGACGTCGCCGGTTCGAGCGAGGCGTTGGGCGAACGCGACGTCGTCGTCGGCTTTGAGGTCGAGCACAATCGACCGCTTGTTGCGGTTGAGGGAGAGGTAGTACGTGGCATCGCGGCCGTCGGCGTGCTCGTGCCACGGTGGGCCCCAGGTGCGCGTGTCGTCACCGTGACCGGGCCGCTCAACCTTGATGACGTCGGCGCCGAGGTCGCCGAGCAGTTGTCCGATCAGCGGCCCGGCGAGGACGCGCGAGAAGTCGATGACCCGAAGGCCGGCGAGCGGTCGATTTGTCATGACGGGAGTCTGGTCGACTCCCGGCGGGATTACATCGTCCCCGCCATCCGGGCCGCGACGGCCTGCAGCATGTTGAGGGCGAGAGCCGAGTCGTTCTTGAACGCGGCGGCGAGTGCGGGACGGCCGAGCGCAAACACGACACAGTCGCTCAGCGCGGTGACCGATGCGGTGCGAGGGCTGTTGCTCAGCAAGGCGATCTCGCCGACGAACTCGCCGGAGCCGACGACGGCGACCCGTGAGCCACCTTTCGTGACTTCTGCCTGTCCTTCCATGATCAAGAAGAAGGCGGCGCCCTTGCTGCCCTCAGCGATCGGCGTGCTGCCTTCCTTCCATTTCAGAACCTTGCCGAGCGTCACCAGTTGCTTGCGCTGCTTGGGTGAGGTGCCGGCGAAGATCGGGACCGACTTGAGAGAGTCGATGAGCTGCTTGTCCGAGTTACCCGTGGCCATGGCGCAGCACTGTAGGGCACGCGCTGCGGTCGTGCCCGATGTGGTCGTTGCAGTCCGCTCGTTGGGCCGGTTGGATGACGGGGTGAACGCGACTCCCGGCGAGGAACGAGACGGCCCGACGAGCAACTCCGGTACCGACTTCATTCGCGAGATGCTCAAGCAGCACTCGTCCGACGGGCCCTATGGCGGACGGGTGCAAACCCGGTTCCCGCCCGAACCCAACGGCTTCCTTCACATCGGGCACGCCAAGTCGATCTGTCTCAACTTCGGTGCGGCCGACGAGTTTGGCGGCACGACGATGCTGCGCTTCGACGACACCAACCCCGAGACCGAGGACGAACGGTTCGTTGAGGCAATCCAAGAAGACGTTCGTTGGCTCGGCTTCGAACCGGAGTCGGTCGTCTACGCGTCGGATTACTTCGATCAGCTTCACGAATGGGCGCTGCAGCTGATCGACGCGGGCCTGGCCTACGTCGACGACCAAGACGCTGACACCATCTCGTTGAATCGGGGCGGCTTCACCACTCCGGGCATCGATTCGCCCTGGCGCGACCGCAGCATCGAGGAAAACCGCGACCTCTTTGCTCGCATGACGGCCGGCGAGTTCGATGAGGGCTCGCGGGTGCTGCGGGCCAAGATCGACATGAACCACGAGAACATGCAGATGCGTGACCCCGTCATGTATCGGATTCGCGACGAGCATCACTTCCGCACGGGCGACCGCTGGAAGGTGTACCCGACCTACGACTGGGCCCACGGCCAATCCGACGCACTCGAAGGCACGACCCATTCGTTGTGCACGCTCGAGTTCGACAGCCATCGACCTCTGTACGACTGGTACATGGAGCAGCTCGGCCTTGGCCCCGATCGCCCTCGCCAGACCGAGTTCGCGCGACTCAACCTCACCCACACGGTGCTCAGCAAGCGGAAGTTGCTGCAGCTGGTGGAGGACGGACATGTCGCAGGGTGGGACGACGCCCGCATGCCGACGATCCGTGGCCTTCGCCGCCGGGGCTATCCGGCGAAAGCGATCCGTGATTTCGCCGGACACATCGGGATCGCCAAGGTCAACGGCACCCACGAAATCGAACTCCTCGAGTCGTTCGTGCGTACTCATCACAACACGCATGCGCTGCGGCGCATGGTGGTGCTCGACCCGATCGAGGTGGTCATCACCAATTGGCCCGACGGGGCCGAGGACACCCGTGAAGCAATCAACAACCCAGAGGACGAGTCCGCTGGGGTTCGAGACGTCCCGTTCTCGGGACGACTGTTCATCGAACGCGACGATTTCATGATGGACCCGCCCAAGAAGTTCTTCCGGCTCGCGCCAGGTCGCGAGGTCCGGTTGCGGGCCGGCTACTTCATCACGTGCAACGATGTCGAGACCGGACCAGACGGTGAGGTCACCCGTCTGCTGTGCACCTACGACCCGGCGACGGCAGGTGGGCAGGCCCCCGATGGGCGAAAGGTGAAAGCGACGATCCACTGGGTGTCGGCCGAACACGCCGTCGATCTCGATGTTGCCCTCTACGACCGATTGTTCACCGACCCGCACCCGGGTGCTGACGGCGACGATCCGATGGATTCGCTCAACCCCGAGTCGCGGCTGATGAAGCAGGCCAAGGCGGAACCGGCGATCACCGACATTGCACCGGGCGAGGTCGTGCAGTTCGAACGCCTCGGCTACTTCGCCCGCGATCTCGACGATGACCCGTCGGCGGCCCCAACCCTGTTTCATCGCACGGTCGGGCTGCGCGACGAATGGGCCAACATCCAGAAACGTCAAGGCAAGTAGGGCCTGTGGTCGAACGGCGAGTGATTCCGGTCGAGGATCTCTCCGGTGCGATCGCTCAACACGAGGCAGACGGGTATCGCTTGACCACGATCTCGCCCGCGGATGATCCTCGATGGGCTGATCTGGACGGTCCCGAGGCCGTCCGGCTCGACCGGCTGGCAACGGCCGGTGGTGTCGTGGCGGTCGAGCCACAGCCGCTGCTGATCCCGACGCTGGTTCCCGAGTTGGTCCTGTCGCGAGCCGGTACGGCCGGCCACGCCGAGGGACGCGCCGGAATGCAGTATCGCGACTTGATACCGGGTCGCCTCGGTGGCCGGTTCATCGCATCGCACATCGCGATTCCGGGTGGCGGGCCGGTGCCTGACTATGTGCATCATCACGACATCCGTTTCCAGCTGATCTTCTGTCATCGCGGCTGGGTCGAGGTCCTGTACGAAGATCAAGGCGCCTCGTTCGTGATGCAGCCCGGCGACTGTGTGATCCAGCCCCCCGGCATCCGCCATCGCGTCCTTGCATCGGGTGACGATCTCGAAGTGGTGGAGATCGGCTGTCCGGCCGAACATGACACGCATCGAGACCACGAACTCGATCTCCCGAACGGCGTGGGTGATCCGACGCGCGACTGGAACGGGCAGCGGTTCCTTCGTCACGTATCAGCCGACGCTGCGTGGGAGGAGTCACCCCGCAACGGGTGGGAGTGGCAGCGATTTCGTATCAACGACGCCACCGGTGGACTTGCCGAAGCTCGCCTGGCCCGGACCGCGGGCCCGACCGAACCGTGGGCGCTTGCCGCTCATGATCTCGAGTTCGCGTTTGTCTTTTGCCGGCGGGGGCGTTTGCGATTCGTCAGGGAGTCGGGTGAGCTGCTCCTCGAGCCAGGCGACTCGGTCACCGTGCCAGCTGGTCTGCTGCACGCATTCGGCTCCGTCGACGCCGCCGAAATGCTGGTGGTCACGCTCCCCGGATAGGACCTTCGGCCCATCCACCGCGGAAACCAGCCGTGTACCCTGAGCCGAACGGCGCATCACCCGATGACGGATCCCTCGACGACTCGGATGGACATGAAGGTCACCTCACTCAGTCGGCACGACTTTTTCGAACTCGTGCGGAACTCGCCCGACGAGTTCATGGAGCGCATTCATTCGCCCGAGACGTTTGTGATCAAACGCTTCATCGAGCCCGAACTTGCCCTGCGCATCCGCCAGACCGCATTTGATTCAGGCCTGGCGTCCGAGCCGTCGTGGCACCCCCTCGTCGAGGGTTGCCCCGACTACCACCGGGTTCACGACAACTACGAGAAGGCCTACGTCAAGACCCGGATGCACACGTTCTACTACCACGGGTACTACCCGCAGAACGACGAGCTGTTCGAGCTGATGCAGGACATCTTCGATCTCAAGAGTCGGATGGGCGGCTACGCCGAAGGAGCATTTCGCCGAACCACGCCGTCGGACGGCGTCGTGTCGCGGGTGCTCATGCACAACTATTGGCGGGGCGGTGGCTACCAATCCGAACATGAGGACCCGACGTCGGAATTCGCCTTGGTGCAGACCCTGATTCAGGCGTCGCGTCCAGGGGTCGACTATCGGTCCGGTGGGCTTTATGTCCGGCTCGAGGAGAGCGGCGAGAAGTTCTACGTCGACCCGCATACCGAGCTCGGCGACCTCATGGTGCTCTCGCCCGGTATCCGCCACGGCGTCGAGCCGGTCGATCCTGACGTCGTCGATGGTGACTGGCGCAGCAACGATGGCCGCTGGGTCATCATGCCGATCATCATTCACTCCGATGAGGCCAAGAACGCCGAGCGGCCACTGCAGGTGGGTTCGTAGCGTCGCTCGAGCGATAGATCGTCACGGCGGCGACGGACTGCGGTGGCGACCCTCGACGACGTGATCCGACGAGGACCGAGTTAGGCCTCGATCAAGAAGTTGCTGATCTGGATGTCCTCGACGCCGTAGTCGGCAAAGTTGTCGTCCATTCGTGCGCCGATGTAGTCCTTCCACGTGAAGGATCGATAGCGGGCGTCGGCCCCTTCGGCCTCCATCACCGCGGCGAGCGGTTCGAGCACGGCGTCGCGCGGCGGGTTGGAGAAGTAGGGGATCGAGTAGCGGTTCGACTCCGTCATCGTGACCACGCGGTGTACGGCCGCCTTGTACTGGTTGTTCGTCCACACCTGCATTGCGTCGCCGAGGTTGACGACAATCGCGCCGGGGAGGGGCGGCACGTCGATCCAGCCGTGGGTGGTGGACTCGGCTTGGAGACCGCCGGTGTCGTCTTGCAGCAACAAGGTGAGCACGCCGGGATCGGTGTGATATCCGAGCGCGGTAGGGCCGAGATCGGCGAGGCCGGTGCGGGCGCCTTCGTCGACAACGTCAGCGACGGGGTAGTGGTTGAGGCGCACGGTCGACGACCCGCGAGCGTTGACGAATCCGAGCTCCTCGGCGGTGTGCGTGTCGCTGAGGCCGAGTGCAGATCGAATGACGCCGAGGGTGTCGGTGGCGAGCGTGGAGAAGGTGTCGAAGAACTCGATCAGGGTGCGGTTGAACTCGTCGCGGCCGTCGGGCCAGCGGTTCATGTGGGTGGCCGGCCCGCTGGGGTCGATGTAGTCGAACACTTCTTTGTTGTCGCGTTTGCGCTTGGTGAGCTCTCGATCCCAGTACCCAAACGGGTTCTCGGCGGTGCGGCGGATCGGTCCTTTCACCGTTTCGTCCTCGTCGAAGAAGTCGGCGGTGATACGCCACACGTCGGCGATGAGTTGGTCGGCTCGGTGGCCGACGAGAAGAAAGAAGCCGTGGTCGCGGCAGGCGGCGTCGACGGCAGCAAGCTCCGTGGCTGACGGGTCGGAGATGTCGATCGTAGGGACGAGAGAGCGGGCGTCTGCGGGTTGGCTCATCGTGCAGATCGTAGGGGCGGGCCAGTGGCTAGCGGCGGGGTCGCCATTCGTTCCCCTGCGCTGAGCGGTTCCCGAATGGTGGGATCGTTGACGTCCACCGCCATGCCCAGGAGACTTCTCTTGTTGACCGCAGCGGGAGGAACACGAATGCAGACCTCGGAGACCACCGAGGAGAGCTCGTCGAGCTCGACGAAGATCGTGGCGCTGGTCGCTGCGGTCGCAGTTGTTGTCATCGGTGCCGTGGTGGTGTTCGGAGGTGGGGGCGATGATGACGCTCCGGCTGGCGACGCCACCGGCGTTGGGGGCGAGCTGGTGGCGGACGAGAGCACGTCGTCGGAGGTCGCGTCGGAGCCGGCGGCCGACGAGACGACTGGGTCCGCCTCTACCGTCGACGACACTGATGCAACGGTTGAGGAAACCGTCGAGGACACCGACGCAACGGTTGAGGAGGGCGCCGAGGAGGAGGCGGCCGCTGACGATTCGTCGCGGCCCGAGGTTCCGACGGTGGTTATCGGTCAGGACGAAGAAGGCAACGACATCGTGGTGGAACTCGAGGTGGCTGGCGGTTGCGCCCAGACATTCCACGAGCCGCTGGATGAGAACTCGTTCAGCTTCATCCGGTGGACCTACGACGCACCTGGCCTCGAGCCTGGCCTGGCCGTCCGAGTGTCGAACGGCGATGGTTTCGAGTTCTTCACCGTCGTTACCCCCGACTACAAGGTCGTTGTCGAGCAAGGCATCACGTCCTATGGCGACTACCCCTTCCCGGACCTCGAGTGGAATGTCGAGGAAGGGTCGGTGTCGATTGCGCCTCTGCAGAACCACACCGTCGACGAGCGCGAGGGGGAGGCGTCGGAGAGCTGTCTCGAAGAGGTGTGATGACGCAGCTGAGTCGACCCGTCCTCGACGGATAGGGTCCGACCCCTGTGAGTGAGCGTCCCGCACCCCAGCAAGCACGCGCGGCCAAGACCCGGTCGAATCTCCTCGATGCGGCCGCGACCGTCGTGCGACGAGATGGGGTGCAGGCGATGACGCTTGCTCGGGTCGCTGAGCAGGCGGGCGTGTCGAAGGGTGGTCTGCTGCATCACTTCGGTTCGAAAGAAGATCTCATCGCGGGCCTGTTGGAGCAGACCCTGGCCGATGCGGGAGCTGGCCTCGACGAGCTGACGGTCGGAGCCGAACGAGGCGCCTTCGCACACGCATACCTCGAGTTCGTGCGCCGACCCGACGAGCATCAAGCCGATTCGGCCACGGCGATCTTTGCCGCAGCAGCGGCCGGCGAGGGCGAGCTCGGACCAGCCGCCGAGGTGTTCGAGGCGTGGCAGCAGCGGCTGATGCACGACGACGGGCTCGATCCCGCGCTCGGTCTGTTGGCTCGGATCGTCGGCGATGGGTTGTGGTTGATCGACCTGTTTGGTTTGGCGCGGCCGAGCGAGGCTGACCGTGCGGCGGTGATCGATCTGGTGGCGCGCCTGCTCGACGATCCACTACCATAACCGTCCGGCTGGACGGTTTTGCCGTCGGACTGTGGGAGGTATCAGCGTGAGCAGCGAGAACACCGAGAAGGTCTACGACTATGTGATCGTTGGCGGCGGGTCCGCCGGTTGTGCGATGGCCAATCGGCTGAGCGCGGATCCCACCAACGAGGTGTTGCTCCTCGAAGCGGGCCGCCCCGACTACAAGTGGGACGTCTACATCCACATGCCGGCGGCGCTCATGTTCGCGATCGGGAACCGGCTCTACGACTGGAAGTACGAGTCCGAACCGGAGCCCGGTATGGACGGCCGTCGGGTGTACCACGCCCGTGGCAAGGTGCTCGGTGGCTCGTCGAGCATCAACGGCATGATCTTCCAGCGGGGCAACCCGATGGATTACGACAAGTGGGGTCGGATCCCCGGCATGGAAACGTGGAGCTACGAGCACTGCCTTCCGTACTTCAAGCGCATGGAGACATGTCTGGGCGCCGGCCCCGACCTCGATGCGTACGAGGGCGCCGAGCTTCGCGGCAACGATGGTCCACTCACGATGGAGCGGGGCCCGGCCGAGACACCGCTGTTCGATGCGTGGCTGACGGCGGGTGAGGAAGCGGGGTACGGGCGCACCGATGATGTCAACGGCTTTCAGCAGGAGGGCTTTGCAGCGTTTGACAAGAACGTGCATCGAGCCCGTCGGCTTTCGTCTGCCCGGGCGTATCTCCACCCGGTGTTGAAGGAACGTCCGAACCTCACCCTCAAGACTCGGGCTCAGGCCGACAAGGTGCTGTTCGACGGCAATCGTGCGGTCGGTCTGCAGTACCGCCAGGGTCGGTTCGGCATCGGGATGAAGGGCGCCCGCACCCACACCGTGAAGGCGAAGGAGATCATCTCGTGCGGCGGCGCCTTCAATTCACCGCAGCTTCTCCAGCTGTCGGGTGTCGGTGACCGTGAGCATCTGGAGTCGCTCGGGATCGATGTTGTCTCACACCTTCCGGGGGTCGGCGAGAACATGCAGGATCACCTCGAGGTGTACATCCAGTACGCGTGCAAGGAACCGGTGTCGATCCAGCCGCATCTGAAGTTCTGGAAGCGGCCGTTCATCGGGCTCGCCTGGCTCTTCCGCAAGGGGCCGGCGTCGTCGAACCACTTCGAGGCCGGTGCGTTCGTTCGGTCGAACGAAAGCGAGGCGTACCCGAACCTCATGTTCCACTTCTTGCCGATCGCGATTCGTTATGACGGGTCGGCACCGGAGGGAGGCCATGGGTATCAGGTGCACGTCGGCCCGATGTACTCCGACGCGAAGGGGACGGTGAAGATCACGTCGACGGATCCTCGCAAGAAGCCGGCTGTGCAGTTCAATTATCTGACGACGGAGCAGGATTTGCGGGAGTGGCCCGAGGCGGTTCGGACGGCTCGGAAGATCCTCAACCAGCCGGCGTTCGAGCGGTTCAATGGTGGCGAGATCTCGCCGGGCCCGTCGGTGTCCACCGATCAGGAGATCATGGACTGGGTGGCTCGAGATGCGGAGACGGCGTTGCATCCGTCGTGCACGTGCAAGATGGGCCTCGCGGCGGACCCGATGGCGGTGGTTGATCCGTTCACGATGAAGGTGCACGGCACGGAGGGGCTGCGGGTGGTGGATGCGTCGGTGATGCCGATCGTGTCGAACGGCAACATTTATGCGCCAACGATGATGATTGCGGAGAAGGCGGCCGACATCATTCTCGGCAACGATCCGCTGCCGGCCGATCACACCCCGGTCTTCCGTCGAGACATCGAGCCAGCGTGAGCTGGTTCGGGTGTTGAGCACCGGCGTGAGCCGGCCGGCTGGCGGTCAGGGGGCCGCGGTGGGCTTCCAGTGGGGCTCGTTTTGGAGAGCTGGTCGCAACCAGAGCAACCCGGTGGCGAGGACGAGTCCGGCGGTGCTGATGATGACGGACCGGGCCGTGAATGCTTCGAGTAGTGGCCCGGAGGCGGCAAATCCGACGGCGGCGCCGACGGTGATGGCCAGGCCCATGGTGGCGTAGGCCCGGCCCCGACCTGACTCTGGCACCGATCCGACGAGGAACAGTTCGCTCACCACGATCTCGGGGCCGAGTGCTGCGCCCCACAGCAACCAGCCGATCGGCAACATCCAGGGTTGTTCGATCACGGCGCTGACGCCACAGGCGGCGGCGTAGATCGGTGCGGCGGCGAGCAGGATGCGGGGGAGCGGCCAGTGAAACGTGCGCTGACCGGCCCACAGCAGGCCGAGGATCGACCCGAGGCCGTAGCCGGCGATGGCCAAGCCGTACCAGTAACCACCGACCTCGAGGTCGCGTTCGAACCAGACCAGGGCGCCGGCTTGCACGATGCCGACTGCGGCCATGACGAGGGCGAAGTAGAAGACGATTCGGCTGAGCCCGGGGGCCGCGAGGATTGACCGGGCGCCGCGTACGACATCGGCAACGACGTCGCTCATGGACTGCCCGGCCTGTGCGGCGCGTCGTTCGTCGATGTCGACATCGAGGTTTCGCACGCTGCGCATGAGGAGGAAGGCGACGACAAAGGTGCAGGCATTTGCCGCGAGCCCGGCTCGAGGTCCGATCACGGCGACGATCAGCGCGCCGACGGCCGGGCCGATGGAGATCGATACGCCCTGGATGAGTCGCCGGAGCGCGAGCAGCTGCTGGAGATCACCGTTCGCTTGCGCCGGGATGACGGCGTCGAAGGATGGATTGTCGGCTTGGCCGCCAGCCCGGGCGATCACGCCGAAGCTCACGGCGGCAAGGAGTGGGTCCACGACGAACGCCGCGATCAGCAGGACGGCGCGGGTGAGGTAGCTGACGAGCAGCACCCGTTGGCGGTCGAGTGCGTCGGCGAGGACGCCTCCGACGATGGCGCCGATCGCGCCGAACCCCATTTCGGCGGCGAAGGTCAGCGAGGTGGCGACTTCGGACCCGGTGCGCTCCCAGACATAGAGCGGAAGTGCGACGAGCGAGATGCCGTCGCCGGTTTCGGCGAGGAACTGCGCGCCGACGATCCGTCGGATGCGTGTTCGACGCAGCGGGGCGAGCACGGAGACGTTGCCGTCATCAGGGCTGGTGGGCGTGTCGGTGTTCACGGGACTGTGGTGGGGCCCGAGGTGTCGTGGTCGAGTCCTGTGAGGAGGCGGTCAAAGATCGCCGTGAGGGTGGTGATGTCGTCGTCGTTGAGATGATCGAAGACGTGGCGGCGAGTTGCGGCGACGTGACCAGGGGCGGCTTCGGTGATGGCGGCCAGGCCGGTGCTGGTGATGCGCACCATGGAACTGCGGGCGTCGTCAGGGCATGGTTCGCGGGCGAGCAGCCCGCGTTCCTCCATCCGGCGGATCTGGTGAGAGAGCCGGGACCGGTCCCAGAAGATCTGCTCGCGGAGATCGCGTGCTTGGAGAACGCCGTCGGCGGACTCTGAGAGCGGTACGAGGACGGCGTAGTCGGCGTCTGACAGACCGGATTCGCGACTGAGCTGCGCGCCGAGTGCGGACATGAGTTCGTGATTGAGCCGCACCCACGTGCGCCAGAGGCGGGCTTCGGATGCATCGAGCCACGCTGGTTCGGTCATGAGCCCACTGTATGGAGTGGTTGATACGTCAGCAATAAGGGATAGATTGCTGATGTATCAACCTTCTACTGCAGGACGCTCATGGACACTCCCACCCCCAGCTCGACCCTTCCCACCGGAACGTGGGACCTGGCTCCCGCCACCACCACCACGCTGACACTCAAGAAGCTCGGCTTCATTACGGTCGAGGCGGCCGTCTCCGTGACCGACGGAACCATCGTCATCGACGATGACGGTTCGATCGCATCGATCGAGGCCACGCTCGACGCTGCGTCGTTTGCCAGCGGGAACGACAAGCGCGATGAGCACGTCCGCGGCGAGGATTTCTTCGACACCGACACTCACCCAACGATCCGTTTCGCCTCGACCAGCGCCGAGCCGACGGCCGACGGCTACCGGGTCGACGGCACGCTCACCATCAAGGGCCAGTCCCACTCGACGAGCCTGCTCGTCGGGGGGCTCACCACCACTGCGGCCGAGGCATCGTTCACTGCCAACACCACGATCGACCGCACGGGCGTGGGTGTTGCCAAGATGCCCTCGTTCGTCATCTCCACGATGATCGACGTCGCCATCGACGGGCGCGCTCAGCGCCGCGCTGACTCGTGAGGTTGGCGCCCCTCGCCCGTTGACGCCAGGCTCACCCGGTTCCGTCCGCCATGCTTGGCGTCGTAGACCGCGAGGTCGGCGCCACGAAGAAGATCGATGAGCGGTGCGGTTCCCGCCGCGACGCCAACCGACATGGTCACGCGAAGATCCGGCTCGATGGTGGTCCACGGCGACCCTTCGACCGCCGCGCGCAGCCGCTCAGCCACGATCGCCGCTTCGCTGAGGCCGCTTTGCATCACGACCACGAATTCCTCGCCGCCGAACCGGCCCGCCAGATCGTCGCCCCGTGCGTGCTCCCGGAGGATGCGTCCAACCTGGGCGAGCACGTCGTCGCCGACCTGGTGGCCGTAGGCGTCGTTGATCATCTTGAAGTGATCGAGATCGCAGACCAGAACCGCATGCTCCTGTTCACCATCGACGGACTGCTCGAGGCGTTCATCGAGCGCGCGGCGGCTCGCCACCCCGGTCAAGTGATCCTCGGCTACCTGGTTCGCGAGCACCTCTGAGTGTTGACGAAGCTCGGCGGCGTGGCGCTCGGCGTCGACTCGGTCCGCCAGGTCGCGGGCCTGGCGAGCCACGTGGATTCGGACGAAGGCCTCGAGGTCGTCGAGAACCGTCTGCAGCTCGTGCACCGCCTGGTCGGTTCGTCCGAGTGTCGTGAGGGAGCGGGCAAGCTCTTTCCGCACGGCGTTGTTGACCATGGGCCAGTCCATGTCGAGCGCATGGCGGAGTCGCCCGATCGCCTCCGCGGGTCGGCCTTCGGCGTTGAGGGTTCGGCCATGGACGAGGCCGTGCCACGCGGTCCAGCTCGACGCGCAGTCGGGATAGAGCGATGTGAGCGATTCGATCTGTGTGGGATCCGGCGTACTGCCCGTCAAGAAGGCTGCCTCAGCCTCGACACAGTTGCGCACGATCCGCGCCGCGGGAAGGTCGAGGTTTCGCAAGGCGGCAAGGGGCTCCTCGAGCTTTGCGATCCAGATGGCGCGGTCGACCGACCCAACCTCGTACTTCTCGGCCGCGCGGAGAAGCCGGAACGCTCGGTCCGACTCGATGCTGTGGCGGATGATCGGGTCGGTGGCCGCTTCTTCCCAGGCGAGCGCACTGACGGCGCTCTCGGCCGCCAGCTCGAACGCGTGGAGCTCGGCCAACAAGATGCCGACTGCGTTCGCTGTTCGAGAACCCCACTCCTCGGTGAGCGACATCTGCTCGAGCGCCGCAAAGGTGCGGACGGCAATGTCAGCGGCTGCGTCTGCGTCGCCGGCCCGGTTGAACATGCCGCCGGCCACCGCTTGCGCGAACACCGCCGCCTGTTCCTCCCCCGCGTCCGCAAGCAGCGTCGATGCCTCGAGCGCGTCAGCGGCGAGTTCGTCGCAGCACGACTCCTCTTGACGAGCGAGCGTTCGCCCGAGAATCAACAGGCCGATCACACCCGGGTCGTCAGAACTCGAAATGCCGTCATCGATGCGCGCGACGAGCTCGTCGATCGATCCACCCGAGGTCAGGAACTGCCTGAACTCAGCGGTCAACGCCTTTGCTTCGTCACGGTTCACGACCGAAGCCTCGTCCACACCCGACTCGGTTCAAGACGGCGGCCCCAGCATGTGACCTTCGGGCACATTGCTGGCCCCTGCGCGTCCGCGACGCGGCGTGGGCGATGTCCTTCGCGACTCGGTTATGCGGAGTGCGCGATATCGAGGTCGGCGTACGCGTCGTCCTCATCATCGATGTCGCCGACGTCGGCAAAGGCGAGGTGGACGCGGTTGCGGCCCGCGTCCTTCGCGTCGTAGACCGCCATGTCGGCGGCCCGTAACAGGTCGCGCAGTGGCGACGTGCCGGCCGCGACCCCGATCGAGATCGTGACGCGGAGGTCCTCTGCGATGTCGTCCCACGGCACCGATTGGACGGCCAGTCGTAGGCGCTCGGCCGCATCAGCACCGTTGCCGAGGTCGTTGCGCTGGATGACGACGAACTCTTCACCGCCGAGCCTCCCGGCGACGTCCTCGGCACGAGAGTGGTCGATCAGGATCTGACCGACGATCTTGAGGACCTCGTCGCCGACTTCGTGGCCATACGCGTCGTTGACCATCTTGAAGTGGTCGAGGTCGCAGACGAACACGGCGTGCGTCGTCGTACCATCGACCGCCTGGTCGAGATAGCTGTCGAGCGCTCGGCGGCTTGACACGCCGGTGAGATGATCATGGGCGACCTGATCGGCGAGATGCGCTGACTGCTGTTGAAGGACCGATGCGTGCTTCTCGGCTTCGACTCGGTCAGCGAGGTCGCGTGCCTGGCGGGCCACATGGCTTCGAACGAACTCTTCGAGGTCTTCGAGCACCTCGTGAAGTTCGTCGATCGCCATGTCGGTGCGGCCGATGGCGGCAAGCGAACGGGCGATCTCGCGCCGGGTGATCCGGCGGAGCAGGGGCCAGCCCTGCTCGAGCGAATGTCGGAGGCACGCGATCGCTTCCTGGTGCCGGTCGGCGGCATTCAACGCCCGGCCATGGAGATGTTCGTGCCAGGCAACCCACGGTGGGGCACACGAGTCGAGCAGATCCCGCAGCGCCTCGAGCCGATCAGGATCGGGGACGCTTCCCGACAAAAACTCGATCTCGGCCTCGACACTGTCGATTACCACCGCCGCCACGGGATCGCCGAGCTCACGGAGTGCGTCGAGGGACTGGGTTGCGAGCGCGATGCACTCGGCCCGTCGCGTCGATCCCGCCTCGTAGGTCTCTGCCGCTCGAAGCAGATAAAAGGCTCGGCATCCTTCGACGGTCAGCCGAATCGTTGGGTCGGCGGCCGCCTCGCTCCACGCGAGAGACCGTGCTGAACTTCGAGCTGCGAGCTCGTATGCGTGGAGTTCTCCGAAGAGCACACCGAGTGCGTGGGCGGTTCGCGATCCCCATTCCTCGGTCGTCGGCATCTGCTCGAGTGCGGCGAGCGATCGCACAGCAATGTCGGTTGCCGCATCGACATCGCCCGCCCGATGCAGGAGTGCTCCTGCAAGCGACTCAGCGAAGGTCGACGCATCGAGTTCGCCGGCCTCTTCCAAGAGCGACGCCGCGGTCATTGCATCCCCGGCGAGTTCGGCCGGGTCGTCTCCGGATTGCCGGGCCAGCGTTCGGCCCAGCATCAGCAAGCCGATCGCGCCTGGGTCATCGGATGATCCCAAACCCTCGTTGATACGTCCGATCAGTTCGTCTGCTGACCCACTCGTCGTCAGGAACTGTCGGACCTCGCGCTCGATCGCCTTCGCCTCATCACGGTCCACCTGTAGAGCTTCGACCGTTTTTGGCCGGCCTTGAGCGTGGTGGTGAGGAAAGCGTGATCCTGGTTCAGTCGCAGGCGCTGCAGACCCCGACGAGATCGAGGCGGTGACCCTCGACCGTGAATCCGAGATTCTCGGCGATTCGATGGAGCGCATTGTCGAGTGTCGTTTCCGTGCGCTGCTCGAGTGAGAAGTCCGTGACGTCGCCGCACGCCGAGCAGATCAGGTGGTGATGATGCTCGGTCAGGGTTTCGGCGAGTTCGTAGCGGGCGAACTCGTCGTTGGTGACGATTCGGGTGACAACACCGGCGTCTTCGAGCACGACCAGGTTGCGATACACGCTCGACTGCGCCAACTGTCCGTTCGCTGCGAGGATCTGCGGGATGGTGACGGGCTGGCCAGCGTCGCAGAGCACGGCCGCAAGCGCTCGACGGCCCTTGGTGTAACGCTGCTCGGCATCTCGCAGCAGTGCGGTGATCTGGTCGTCGAGTTCGTCGTTGGCCATCTGAGCCCTCAGTCGTGATGCATTCCGTGTTGATGATGGTAGGGGTCGTCGAGGATCAATCGATCGCCCACCTGGATGAAGCGGCCGCCGAACGCGTGGAGCAGGTTCGCTTCGGTCAAGACGTCGTCGGGGGCGCCGAACGCCACCCGATGGCGGTTGACGAGGAGGACGCGGTCGCAGAGTCGGGCGTCGTCGAGGTCATGGGTGGTGACGATGACGGTGCGCCCAGATGCGACCTCTTCGCGAATGACCTCGAGGATGACGCCGCGGGACGTGATGTCGAGGCCGGTGACCGGCTCATCGAGCAGAAGCAGGTTGGCGTGCTGTGCAAGTCCTTGCGCAACCAGCGCACGTTGTCGCTGGCCCCCCGACAGCTCGTGGAGCTGTCGGTTGGCAAGATGGCTGATGTTGAGCCGTTCCATTGCGGTCTCGACCGCGTCGCGGTCAGCCCGTCCGAATCGGCGAAGGAGTCCGAGTTCGGCGTAGCGGGCGAGGCCAACGGTGTCGCGTACCGTGATGGGAAGCGACCGGTCGACGTCGGTTGATTGCAGGACGAGGGCCGGCACACCACCGGGACGATCGATCGTTCCGGCGGCGGCATCGACGACGCCTGCGATCGCGTTGAGCAGGGTGGATTTGCCCGAGCCATTGGGCCCGATGACGGCGAGCGACGAACCGCACGGAACCTCGAGGTCGAGTCCGGTCAACGCGATCGAGTCGCCATACCGGACGTCGAGTCCGGTGATCGTGACGGCGTGGTTCATCGGCTTCGATCGTAGAGCCTGTTCTTGGCGATCATTCTCATTTCTCGGCGTGGAGTTCATGGTCGGCCGACCGAGGAACCCGCATGGACCTGGGATAACGTCGCCGAAACCCTGTTGACAGTCATTCTCATTTTGGAGGGATCGAGTGATGTCTCGAATGCCGCGTTTTCTGATTCTGTTCGTCGCGTTGGCGACCTTCGCTGCTGCCTGTGGCGACGACGAGACGAGTTCTGGTCAGGGCGGTGACCTGCCCACGGTCGTCGTCACCACCAACATTCTCGGCGATGTCGTCGACGAACTGACCGACGGTGCCGTCAACGTCGTCACCATCATGCCGGTCGGCGCCGACCCGCACGATTTCCAAGCGTCGGCCCAGCAGGTCGACGAGATGCAGTCGGCCGAGGTGCTGATCGTGAACGGCGCCAACTTCGAAGAGGGCCTGCTCGACGTGATCGAAGGCGCAGAAGCCGACGGTGTGACCGTGTACGAGGCGATCAGTGCGGTCTCCACCATCGAGTTCGGTGAGGGCGGCCACGACGACCACAGTGATCATGACGACCACGGCGATCATGACGACCATGATGATCATGACGATCACGAGGGCGAAGAGGGCCACGACGACCACGATGATCATGACGACCACGATGATCATGACGATCACGATGATCACGATGATCACGATGATCACGATGATCACGATGATCATGACGATCACGGCCATGACCACTCGGGTGTCGACCCGCACTTCTTCACCGACCCGGCCCGCATGGCAGTTGCCGTCGACGGCATTGCTGCGTTCCTCATCGCCAACGTTGAGGGCATCGACGCTGACTCGGTGACAGCCTCGGCCGAGGCCTACCACGACGAGCTCGAGGCGCTCGACGCCGAGGTTGCATCGATGATCGACGGCATTGCGGCCGAAAACCGCGTGCTCATCACCAACCACAACGTCTACGGCTACTTCGCCGACAACTACGGCTTTGAGGTCGCTGGTGCTGTCATCCCGACGGGCTCGACCCTCGACAGCACAAGTGCCGGTGAGTTGGCCGAGCTGGCCGAGCTCATCGCCGCCGAGGGCGTGTCGGCGATCTTCTCCGACTCGTCGGCGTCGGACGACCTGATTCAGGCGCTTGCGGCCGAAGTTGGTGAGATCGATGTCGTTGCGCTGTTCACCGAGTCGCTCGGCGACGCCGATTCAGGTGGCGCTACCTATATCGAGATGGTCCGCACCAACGCGGAGCGAATCTCGAACGCGCTGGCATCCTGATGGAGTGATCGACTTCTTTGCGGAGGTATTTGAGCCGACGTTCATGCAACGGGCCCTCATCGGGAGCCTGATTGCCGTTGTAGCCACCTCGATCGTTGGGACGTGGGTGGTCCTCCGGGGACTGACGTTCCTGGGGGACGCCCTTTCCCACGGCGTGATTCCCGGGATCGCACTTGCGATCCTGTGGGGATTCAGCCCGGTGGTCGGTGCCTTCCTGGCCGCGTTGATCATGAGCGGCTTGGTGACGGCGGTGTCGTCACGAACCGTGGTTCGCGAAGAAACCGCGATCGGCTTGCTGTTCGTCGGAATGCTCGCCCTCGGCGTCGTGATTGTCTCCAGAGCCCGATCGTTCACGGTCGAAGTCACTGCGTTGCTCTTTGGCGACGTACTCGGCGTCACCCGAGATGACATCCGCACCCAACTCCTCGCGACGACGATCGTGTTGGTTGTCTCGATCGGCTGCTACCGACCGTTCCTGGCCCTGACGTTCAATCGGGCCAAAGCGAAGACCCTCGGGATGCGGCCTGCTGCGGCGCAAGCGGTGCTGTTGACCCTCCTGGCGCTGAGCATCGTCGCCAGCTTCCAGGCGATCGGCACGTTGCTCGTCTTCGGCTTGCTGATCGGTCCTCCTGCAACCGCCATGCTGATCGTGAAGCGAGTACCGATGATCATGGTCGTGGCGGTCCTCTTGGGTTCGGTCTCGGTCGTCGCCGGTCTCACGATCAGTTTTCACTACAACACGGCAGGTGGAGCGACGATCGCGGGCCTGTCGGTGCTGCAGTTCTTCGTCGCCTTCGTCGTACAGGAAGTTCGGGCTTCGCTGCGACGTTCGATCCCTGCGCCTGCGAACTAGCTCCGGCGCAGCGCCTCGAGCACGGCGACCGCCTCCGTCGCTCGGCCGTCCGGCACGAGCAGGTGGTCGTGATGGAACCCGGCCAAGACATTGCAGGGAATCGCAGCCTCCGCGAGTGCGGTGGAGAACGCCGCAGTCAGGCCGACCGCTTCGAGGGCCGAGTGGATCTCGAGGGTCAACCAGGCGGCGACGAAGTCGACGGACCAGCCTTCGCGGAGTGCTCGTTCGATGGTCGTCACGACCGTTTCGCCTTCGGCCTCGGAGATGATCGCTTCGATCCCGTCGCCAAGGATGGGCGTTGCTGTCGGCGGAAGGGAGACGAAGGTGTACCGCTCCGGGCGAATCGACACCATGAGCGTGCGCAGCATCTCATCGAGATCGGTCATCGCAGCCACCCCGCCACGCTACTGCGGTCGGGTCACTGGACGATTCGCATCGCGGGCCGCTTATGCGTGAGATTGCAGACGACCGCGCCAGCGGGGAAGCACGATTTGTCCGGTGCGGATGCCCGCGAGATCCGAATCGGGATCGATCGGAGCGGGCAGGTCAAAGCAGGCAAAGGGATCGTTCGCGTCCTCTTCGGAGAGCTCCACTCGCGGCGCCTCCTCGAACGGAACGAACAATCCCGACGTGTCGTCGACCGGGAGGTGCTCCTCGTCGCTGACGTCGTGAAAGAGGCCGTCACCGGTCGGGAGCGGGCGGGCGTTCGGCGGTGCGGGCCGAAACAGGTCGGAACCGAGCAGCTCTGATGTCGGCTCGAGCGACCGAGGTGTGCCAAAGGTCGCGGCTGCATCGGTGGACTCCACCGGCCGGTTGCGTCGTTGAGATCGAAACATCAGCACCCTTCCAAGGCCGGAGACACACCGGCAGAAGCTGTCGGCGTGTCGTTACGGACAGTGCAGTGGCGCAGATTGAGCGATCGGGCCCGTTCGGCTCAGCCAGACGGTTCGTCGGACCCAGTGTCTGGGCGCAGACGAGATGCAGTTTCGGCCGTGAGCGGGGGAGATGATGGGCCATTTGGCCCAAAACACTCAGCGAAGGTCATCTTCTCCCGATGCCATGGTCATGGTCGGCCGCTCTTTTGATCGTCGAAGCGAACTCGCTGTGCGACGGACGAACAATCCGATGTTGGGGCTCGCCGGCGTCGACCGCGACGCCGAGATCGAGTCACTCGTGGGTCGCTCGCGGCATGCGGACCGTGGTGTCGTGTTCGCCACGTTTCGGCGCCTCGACGGGGCCGATACTGACGGCTCCATGTCGTTCGCGCCGGTCGTACGGATTGCGGCTATCGACTCGGGTATCGCATCATCGGTGATCGCCGATCTCGATGACGGCGCGGTGCTGTGCGTGATCGGCATGTTGAAGGACCGCAACGACGCCCACGACCTCGTTGATCGCTTGTATGTGGCCGTCCACGGCCTTGAACGTTCGTCGGGGGGCGCTGTTGGTATCGGGTTTGCGATCGCTGAACCCCACGACTGTTCGGTTCCGACCATGGTGGACCGGTCTCGGCGTGCGAGCTTGGTCACGAGCGACCGCGACCCGATCGTGATCTTCACACCGACGATGGATGACTCGGCCCGGTCAGGATCGGGTGCCGTGGGTGTAACTCACGCGGACGGCGACCCCATCGTCGATCTCCGGGGTCGCGAACCAGAGGAGATGGTGGCCCGGGTTGCCAGCGCTGACGGCGAGCGGCAGGCATTGGCGTTGCGAGACGCTGCTGCGTCGCTCCCCACGTTGGCCGACGGGATGATCACCTCATCAGCGGGTCGGGAGCCGACAATTGTCTGGATCGAAGCGAGCACTCGAGACCTCGCCATCAGCGAAGCGCTGGACGACTTCATCGTTGCGGCTGACCGCTGTCCGCTTTCGGTTGGTCTGCTCTTTGCTGAGGCTGCGATTGCGTCGCTTGGGGAGGTCGCGGTCGATGCGGTCACCCGACTCAGGGACGGCGGCGTCGAGGTTGGTTTGCGTGAGTTCACCGGCCGCCATTTGGCGACCCATCGTCTGGCAGAACTCTCGCTCCGGCAGGTGACGTTCGCTACGAGCTTTGTGTGCACGCTGGAGAACGGGCCGGCGCTGGGCTTTCTTCGCCAGCTCGTCGCGGCCTTGCGGAAGCTCGAGATTGAACCGGTCTTACACGGAAGCCTCGACGACCTTGGTGAGCTTCCCCGGATCGTCGATGTTGGCAAGGTGTGGCTCGCCCCGATGGGGGATGTTCGTGCGCCGTCGCTGCGTACGACCAGGGAGCATGTTGGTGCCCACGCTCCGACCCGGGCCGGATCCTTGTTCCGAGCCTGAGGTCGAAGCGCTCAGAAACCAGCGCCTCCAGAGAACCAAGCAGCCGAGGAACACGGGCCTCTAGAAAACGAGAAATCGCCTCGCCCGGCTGAACCGGAGAGGCGATGTGATAAGGACCAACATAGCACAGCTGATTTTTGCGTGCTTGGTTTTGCCGGGGTTTTTTCGAACTTTTCTGCCCGAGGTCACAAGAACGGCTGAACTTGCCCGCTGATCTCGCTGATCTCGCAAAACCAGCAAGTCCCCCGCCGAAGCGAGGGACCTGTCCAGCGCGCCCGGAGAGATTCGAACTCCCGACCTTCTGATCCGTAGTCAGATGCTCTATCCAGCTGAGCTACGGGCGCATGTTGCGCCTGCCGCCTCGGCGACAAGCGATCGTTGCCCACCCGAAGGTGAGCGCCGACCCAGTGTAGGGGGGCGTTGCCGTCCCCCAAACCAGCGAATCGGCTCGGCGGAGACGGTGGGATTTGAACCCACGAACGCCTTGCGACGTTACTTCCTTAGCAGGGAAGCGCCTTCAACCTGGCTCGGCCACGTCTCCGTGTACTCCGAGGAGTACGGGTCGTGAGGTTAGCGCGAGGCATCGCCGGTGAGGCAGGGTGTTTCCCATGACCCCGTCCTCGCCGAAGCCGCGCCCGGAGATCGTGACCATTCTCGAACCAGCGGACGAGTACACCCACGAGCCTGACACTGCGTCGAACTACAACGAGTCGATGTACCTCAACGGCTTCGACCTCGATCAGGGCCTGGGCGCGTGGTTCCGGCTTGGGAATCGGGTCAACGAGGGGTATGCGGAGATGTCGGTCTGCCTGTACCTGCCGGATGGGCGAGTCGGTTTCATGTTCGGACGCCCCAAGATCGACACGAATGAGGCGATGAGCGCAGGCGGCTTGGAAGTTGCCGTCGTCACGCCGTTCGAGCACCTGACCATCAACTACGACGGCAAGGTCGTGGTGCTCGACGAACCCGCAGAGATGACGAACCCTCGTGCCGCGTTCCGAGAGAACCCGATGGTCGAATGCCGGGTGCGGCTCGACGTGCACGGCGTGTCACCGATGTATGGCGGCAAGCCGCAATACGCCGACGGCACCGAGCTGGAGACCGATGCGCAGAACTCGTTTGCCAAGGCGCACTACGAACAACACACCCGCGTCAGCGGGAGTATCGAGGTCGGTGACGAGGCGTGGGAGATGAACGGGCTTGGTTTGCGTGACAAGTCATGGGGGCCTCGCTACTGGCAGGCACTGTCGTGGTACCGCTGGACCCCGATGATCTTCGATGAGGACTTTGCACTGATGCTGTCGATCATCGGTCGGCCCGACGGCAAAGACCCTCGACGCAGCGGGATGGTCCTCGAAGGCGACGAGTACCACCACATCGTCGATTGCCGAATCGAATCCGTCTACGACGAGCTCCATCACCAGACTGCGATGACGATGTGGGCGAAGAGTGAGACCGGCCAGGAGTACGAGATCACCGGCCGGGTCGACGCGCTGATCCCGCTGCGGAATCGCCGTACCGATCCCGACGGCAACGAGCTGTTCACCCGCATCACCGAAGCGATGACCACGTTTGAGTGCACACACGATGGCGTGACGAAAACCGGTATGGGCATGACCGAGTACCTCGATCAGGTCGTCGACGGCGTGCCGATCGGCCCCGACTATGAAGCAGGCGTTGCCTGAACACAGACGAGGAAGCAATGACGACGGCTCGGCTGTGGTGTGGCAGCATCGCATCGTGGTGGATCCGAAGGACGCGGTTGACATCGGGCGATCCATTCTCGTTGGCGTCGCCCTCGACCAACTTCGAATGCGAAGTCGACCCATCCTGATCGGGCTCGCGGCCGCAGCGCTGGTTGGGGTCGTGGGTGTCTTCGTTACCGAT
>JBCCYT010000043.1:0-28035 GCA_039188975.1 Actinomycetota bacterium | reverse complement strand
GCTGAGCGGGAACGGGTCGAGGATGCCGACGACGGCGAATTGGCGGCCGCCGATGGTGACGGTTGGTGCCCCATCGAGGCTGGTGATGCCGAGCCGTTCGGCCGCAACGGAACCGAGGACGACGGTGGGGAGTCCGTCGGTTCCGGCTTGGAGGAACCGGCCGGTTTTGACGTTGCCGTCGAGGCTGTCGACGAGGTTGGGTTCGGCGACGAGGACGTCGAGGCCGTTCTCCTTGTCGTCGTGCTCGGTGCGTTTGACGGTGGTGCTGAGTTTGGAGACCGATGTGGCGTTCTCGACGGGGCCGATCCGGCGGATCCGGTCGGGTGCTTCGGCCGGGAGTTTGGCGTTGTCGCCGAACAGGTTCTGGCCGGCTTGGACCTGCAACAAATTCGTGCCGAGCCGGTCGATTTGGGCGATCAGGTCGGCTTTGCTCGATGAGGAGATGCCGAGCACCGAGATCATCGAGGCGATGCCGATCGCGATGCCGATCGCGGTCAGCAGGGTTCGTCCTCGCCGGCTCCGTAGGCCGTGGGTGCCGGTCGCCGCCTGGTCGGTGATGCGAACCTTCGAACGAGGCCGGCCGTTGTTTCGTCGTGCGTTCCTCATGACACCCACCGCCGATCGTCGTCGCCGATGATCCGGCCGTCGCTGAGCGTTACCTCTCGGGGCATCGAGGCGGCGAGTTTGGGGTCGTGGGTGATGATCACGATGGTCGATCCTTCGTCGTTGAGGCGTCGGAACAGCTCGACGATCTCGGTCGAGGTCGACGAGTCGAGGTTGCCGGTTGGTTCGTCGGCCAACACGATTGCCGGGTCACCGACGATCGCTCGAGCGATCGCGACCCGCTGGCGTTCACCACCCGAGAGTTTCGGGGGCTTGTGATGCATGCGATGACCGAGACCGACCCGCTCCAACGCCTCGGCGGCGAGAGCTCGACGCTTACCGCGGCGGATGCCTCGGTAGAGGAGTCCGGTGGCGACATTGTCGATCGCCGAGACCGCTTCGAGCAGATGGAACTGCTGGAACACGAACCCGATCCGGTCGGAACGCAGCCCGGCCAACCCGGCGTCGGACAGTGTGCTGGCCGGATGACCATCGATGTGGACCTGGCCCTCGGAAGGCCGGTCGAGCGTGCCGATCAGGTTCATCAGCGTCGACTTACCCGACCCCGACTGCCCCACGATCGCCACCAACTCACCAGCAAACACATCCAGACTCACACCATCGACGGCCCGCACCGGCGGCGAACCCGGATACTCCTTCACCACCGACTCCAGCGACAGCACCGGCGTCTCGTCCCGGTGCGGATTCGGGTCGACGGCCACCGCTTCGGTTTCAGTCGTTGTTGGTGCGGTCATGCTGGCACCACCACGCTGTCGCCGGGATCGATGTCGCCGGTGACGGCCGCTTTGCCATCGAGCACCTCGTCGACCTGGACCCGCACGAGTTTCTTGCCATCGCTGGTGACCTTCTCGACGGCAAAGCCTCCCTCGGCGAGTGCGAGCAAGGCACTGGCCGGCACCAGGACGGCGTCCTTGGCGACGACATCCACGACTTCGATCGTCGCCGTGCCGGTCTCGCTCGGGAGGACAGCCGAGCTGTCGATCGTGGTGCGCCAGACCGTGCTGCCGTCATCGCTGGTCGCCTGCTCCTGCTTGGTGGTCTCGCCTTCGACCCGGCTGCCGTCGGGCAACACGATCGTCACTGCGGTGCCCGGGCTGATTGCCGAACGATCCCGGTTGTTGGTGTCGACCAGGATCAGTGCCTTGCCCCGAGTGACCTCGATCGCCTCGAACGACGAGCCGTTGCGGATGGCATTCGAGATCCGGACCGACTCGGTTGTGAACACGACCTGTCCCGAGTCGATCTTGCCGGTGACGGGCAGACCGTTCGCTTCCTGCCACGCCTTCACGGCCTTCTCGGTCGTCGAACCAAAGATGCCGTCGACCTCGAGCGTGCCGTCGTTGTTGTAGCCAGCATCGAGCAGGAACTGCTGGAGCTGGGTGACGTCGGGACCGTCGAGCAGTGTCAGTCGCTTGTTGTTCTCGTCTCGCTGACGGGTGTCGACCTTCTCGAGGGTGCGATACATGGGCATGGTGCCGTTGGCGAGAAACACTGGCTTCTCGTCGATCCGTACGAGTTGCTCGCCGAGGTTGACGATCGTCCCCGCCGCGATGGCGGAGGTCACCGTTCCGGTGCGGTCGATGCCCAGCGTCCACGAGTCCCCGAAGCTCACCGAGGCCTTGAACTCCCGCTCGCTGGCCAAGTCGCCCCTGGTCACCGAGCCGGTTGCGGTTTCGACCGGTTGGGTTGTCTCGTCGTCGGTGGACGTGGCGGCTGAGTTGTCACCATTGAGGGCGAACAGGCCGACGGCGCCGGCGGCGACGGCACCGACGCCGCCGGCAAGGAACTGTCGTCGTTGCATCGTCGATCAGCCCTCGGTGCTCTCGAAGACATCGTCGAGTGCTTCGAAGGCGTACTCGCACTCGGCGCTCGCCGCTTCGAAAGCCTCGAAGTCGAAGTTGTCGTCGTTGAAGCCGCCACCGCTCTGGGGGTCGTCGCTCTCGACGCCAGCGTCGATGATGATGGCGCCGCCGCCGCTCGAATCCAGGTCGGGCAGGTCGATGCCGCGCTCACGCATGCAGTTCGTCCATTCCAGCTGCGCATCTTCGAACAGGGCCTGCTGTTCCGGGCTCAGGTCGAAGCCAGCGTCGGTGTTGGCGAGATGCTTCTCGCACTCCTTGTTGGCTGCGTCGAAGTCCTCCATGTCGAAATCACCGAGATCGCCGGCACCCGCCTGCGGGTCGTCGAGATCGATCGTCGACTCGTCGATGCTCAGGCCTTCATCACCTTCGCCGGCGATGCTCGTCTGCATGTCGATGCCGAACTCGGCCATGCACTCGTCGAAGAGTGCAAACGCCAGCTCCATGTCTTCGGGGGCTTCACGCTCATCGGAGGAGGTGGATGCTGAGGATTCGGTCGCTTCGGCATCGACCGTCTCGGTCGAGTCGTCGGACAGCGTTGCGATCTCGTTCGACGTGTCGGAGCTGCTCGATTCGGTGTCGCTGTCGCCGCTGCCGCAGGCAACGGCGCCGAGACTGAGGGCCGTTCCGAGGGCCAAGGTGCGGATCAGGGTCAAAGACATGTGAGTTCCTTCGTCGTCCCGCATTCGCAGGGCTAGGGGAGTGGTTGACGAGGAGCACCGTGCCGAATCGACGATGAGCCGCTGATGAGAAACGATGAGAAGGTTCTTAGATACGGCGCGTGACTCTCATCAATTTCACAGAACCGGTCGGCCACACTGGTGCCCATGCGGGTACTCGTCGTAGAAGATCAAGCCACCATCGCCGATGCACTCAAGCGGGGACTGACTGCGGAGGGCTTCGATGTCGACGTGGCCCCCGACGGGGTCGACGGGCTGTGGCGGGCCCGTGAGTTCCCCTTCGATGTGATCGTGCTCGACATCATGTTGCCCGGCGTCAACGGCTACGAGATCTGTCGGACGCTGCGAGGCGAGGGATTGGCGACCCCGATTCTCATGCTCACCGCCAAGGATGGCGAATACGACATTGCGGACGGGCTCGAACTCGGCGCCGACGACTACCTCACGAAGCCGTTCAGCTTCGTCGAGCTCGTCGCCCGGATTCGTGCCTTGCTGCGCCGGTCGAGCGCAGAACCGACCAGCTCGACACTGACCGTCGGACCGCTGACCGTCGATCCGGTCCGGCGAGAAGCGTCGGTCGGCGGTGAGCCGATGGAACTGACCGCTCGCGAGTTCACGCTGCTCGAAGCACTGGTCCGTCGGGCGGGTATGCCGCTGACCCGGCGAGAACTTCTCGATCTCGTCTGGGGATCCGAGCACGATGCTGCGTCCAACGTGGTTGACGTCTATGTCGGCTATCTGCGCAAGAAGCTCGGCGCGCTCACCGATGACCAGCTGCTCGAGACGGTTCGAGGGGTCGGGTACCGGGTGGTGGATGCCGCATGAGTCAACTTGGTCTCCGCGCTCGTCTCACCGTCTTCGTCACCGCGACGTTCGCTGCGGCCGTCGTGGCGGGCGCGTGGGTGGCGCTCGACCGGATCGAGGACAGCCTCGTCGCCGACACTCGCTCGAACGCTGAGCAAGTCCTCGGCGACTACCTCGACACGATCAATGGCGGCACCGCAACGGTCGGGGTCGTGGATGAAGAGGTCGGGACGCAGTTCTTCTATCGAGACGCCAACGGCGACTCGATCGACGAACGGGAGTACTTCCAACTGTTGTTCTCGAGTGCCGATGACGAGTTCTCTGCCGTGTTCAGCGACAGCCTCGCCCCGGACGGCTTCGCCGGGACCATCGATGCCGAGGCCTTGGTGGGCCTCGACGGTGAGCCACTCAGCGATGAAGAAGTTGCGGCGATCATGGCGGCGCTCGAGGCCGCCGAACCGTTCCAAGGTCCGCTCGTCCCCGAGGATCCGTTCATCGTCGAAGACAGTGGGCAGGTCGTCACGGCCGAGGGTGTGGCTGTGCAGTTCGCGGCCAACCCGATTACGTCGGGCCCGACCGAGGTCGTCGATCTCGGCGACGATGTGGTCGCCGTCTCCCAGACCCTGCAGCTGGCCGATGGCTCGACGGTCGACGTTGGCGTCTCGGCACCGCTGCAGCCGGTCACCGACAGCATCGATGCGTTCGCCACCGTCGTGTGGGTCTCGGTGCCGGTCCTCGTGGCGATGGTCGCCGGAGTGACGTGGCTGGCAACCTCCCGTGCGCTCAATCCGGTGAGCGGCATCAGCGCACAGGCTCGAGCGATCAGCGCCGACCGCCTGAGCGAACGGGTCCCGGTTCCTGAGGCCCACGATGAGATCCACGAGCTGGCCGAGACCGTGAACGGGATGCTCGATCGCATCGAGGCGAGCCAGCAACGCCAGCGCCGCCTGGTTTCGGATGCGTCGCACGAGCTGCGTAGCCCGGTCGCCGCGAGCCGCGCTCAGCTCGAAGTCGCGCTCGTCGCCAATGGCCCCGACGACTGGGCCGAGACGGCAAAGGTCGTGCTCGCCGAGCAGCAGAACCTCTCGTCGCTCATCGACGACCTCTTGATGCTGTCACGACTCGACGAGGGTGAGTTCCGGCCCCAGTCCGACGTCGATGTCGCCGAGCTGGTCGAGGCCGAGGTCGCCCGCCCCCGCCCCGTCCGCCCCCACATCCATCAGCGCGACGGGTTGGAGGCGTTGATCGAGGGCGACGTCCGCCTGCTCGAGCGCTTGCTTCGCAACCTCGTCGACAATGCGGTTCGCCATGCCGAATCCGCTGTCGAAGTCACCCTGCATCGCACCACCGACTCCGTCGTCGTGCATGTCGATGATGACGGACCTGGCGTACCGGAGGCGCATCGTCGTGCCGTGTTCGAACGCTTCACGCGACTCGACGAAGCGCGTGACCGCGACCGGGGTGGAAGTGGACTCGGGCTCTCGATCGTGCACGAGGTTGCGGCGGCCCACGGCGGTACCGCAACCTGTGGCGAGGCGCCGATCGGCGGCGCCCGCTTCACGGTGGAGTTGCCAGCCGGCGTCTAGTCGGAGCGCTCTTCGATTGCCTGGACGTGGCGCAGCCACAGACCGCCGCCGGGATGAGGCATCGGCGTGTAGCTGCGATGGCCGAGTAGGCGCTGCACCCGAGGCGATCGTTCGTCGAGGCCACCGAGCGGGAAGTCGAGTGCGCAACTCTCCTCGGGGGTGAGCCAGCCCGCGACGAAACTGAGATGCATCGCCTTTCGCCACCGATTCGTTGTCTGGTTGGCGCCCCCGCCGTGCAGGACATAGCCCGAGTAGATCAGCGCGTCGCCGGGGTCGAGTTCGGCCGGCACCGAGGGGTGCCCAGCCCGGTCGTCGAGGTCGGTCCAGCGGTGGCTGCCGGGCACGACGCGGGTGGCACCGAGCTCTTCGGTCACATCGTCGATACCGATCATCGCGCTGATCGTGATGTCGACGGCATCGGGCCAGACGCTGCGCATGTATTGCGGCCAGTTCTCGGCATCGCGGTGCAGCCCTTGCGCCTGTTCGCCCGGGCCGATGTACATGATCTGGCCGGTATTGACCCAATACGACCCACAGTGGGGCAGGAGTACGGCGTCGGCGATTGCGGCGAAACACGCATTGTCGAGCATGTCGAAGTACGCGTCGTCGAGCAGCGGCAACGAGGAGAAACGGACGGTATTGGCCCCGACGAATGCCGCGCCGGCCGCGCCCATGCCTTGCGTTGCGGTACCCGGAGGAAAGGCGGGTGCTCGTCGGTCGGCTGCTTCTCGCATCGCGTCGATCGTGGCGCGGTCGAACATCGCTTCGACGATGACACCGCCGTCTCGGCGATAGATCGCCATGATCTCGTCGAGGGGTGCGTCGGCAGGGAGCCGGGTGAGCGGCCGGAGCGGTGCGGCCGTCATGTAGGTCCGAGGGTCTCGGTCGAGATGGCCGCTTCCGCGATGGCGTCGGCGGTGTAGAGCATCGGCAGCAGCTCACACGCAGCCCAGGCGTCGCGTTGGTCGAGGTCATGCCCGCTGCCGCGCACACCGCTGACACCGTGGGGAACGACCCACCCGGAGTTGTCCCAGTCGCCGACATCGAAGACGTAGCGGGCGCAGGAGCTCAGGTAGCAGCGCATGCCGTGCAGTGGCGCGACACCGCCGGCACGAACCGTCTCGCCGTCGCCGGCCACCCCGATGACCGGTGGGTGGAGGTCGGCGGCCGCCGGGATGCCGAGCGCAAGTGGGTGGGGGCTGAACATCAGGTGATGGTCGTCCCAGCGCCAGGCGGTCGCATCCTGCCCCCATTCGGCTGCGAGTTCGGTCGCCACGTCGTCGAGCAAGCTGCTGAGGAGTTCGGTTCGTGCGGCCTCGTCGGTGAGGCCGGGAAGAAGCTCCGATCCGCCGGTGGTGAGCAGGATCGTGGCCGCATCGAAGTGCATGCGGCTCGCGTCCAGGGCGCGAGGCCAGCCTGCTTCAGCGAGGGTGGGTTCTTCGAGGTCGAGCCGGCGGGCGACCTCGCCTGCCCACGCCTTTCGCAAGGCCTGATAGACGACGGCGGCGGCGCTGTCGGCGGTGACCTGGTGGTCCCAGTCGACGACCAGGCGCTGGGCGGTTCGACCGGGATCGGTTGTCGGGGCGAGTGATGCCACGATCTCGACAATTTTCGGGGCGGTGAGGGAGCGCACGTCGGCGTGAATGGACGCCATGTCGCCAACCGTCGCCTGATCGATGGCCTCCAACCGTTGCACGATGCGGTCGTGGCGAGCGGGGCCGGCAAAGTCGAGCGAGATGTACGGACCGTCGTCGCTGACTCGGTTGTTGGCGGTGACGAGGTAGCCCCGGTCGGGATTGCGCCACTGTTGGAGCTGCTCGAACGGCACCGGTTCGAGATCGGTCCACGCATGCTCGTCATCGCCTCGCACCGGGATCCAGCGGTTGGCCGCTGGGCGTTCGATGATGCGGCCCCGGATCTTGAACGAGATGGTGCCGTCGCGGTCGGCGCTGAGCAGGTTGTTTGCGGGGATCACCCACTGGGCGACCGCGGCCTCGAGCTCGTCACACGTCGAGGCGGTGAGCATCGGCTCGAGACACTCGAACGTCGAGTCCTTCGTGAGGCCGGTCCAGTTGATGCTGAGGACGGGGCCGGCGGCGTCAAGATTGCCGAGCACGTAGGGGCCGCGGGGGCTCATGCCGGTCGTGATTTCGACCGGGTCGGCGTTTCGAACCTGGAGTGTCTCGACCGACCGGTCCATGATCGCCGCGCTGTCCTCGACGAAGACGTCGGTGTCGTCGGCCATCGCGTGGGTGATGCACCAGGCGACGTCGGCGTTGTGGCCGAAGTGGGCGAACCCCGGTACGCCGGGGAAGGACAGGCCGATGACATCGAAGGCATCGCAGGCCATGTGGAACTGGAGATAGACGTTCGGGAATTCGATCCCGCGATGGGGGTCGCCGGCCAACAGCGGCGCGCCCGATGCGGTCCGCGAGCCGTGGACAGCCCAGCTGTTCGAGCCGCCGTCGATGTCAGGGATGCCGGCGAGATCGTCGACCCCGTCGGCCAGGGCTGCGAGAGCTCCGTCGAGCAGGTCGATGGCGGGGCCGGTCGCGGGAACCATGGGGGTCGCCCGGCCCGGCTCGCCACGCATCGCAGCGGTGATCTCCGGGCCAGCGGCACGAAGCACCGCGCCGCGCCACAGCTTGCGCATCAAGGTGCCCATGAACACGTGACGCACCTTGTACACGGCGCTGCAGTGCCATGGCTCCCACGGGGCGGGCGTGAAGGGGTGGTGAGCAAACTCGGACGGAAGGTTGTCGACGTTTGAGTCGAGCCAGCGATTGACCCCGCGGGCGTAGGCCTCCGTCATTGCCTTCGCCGCGTCGGACAGGCCGTCCCAGTCGCGCTGGGCAGCCCGTTCGATGCCGATCCGTCGAAAGAACGTGTCTTCGCGAACGCCCGCGGCGCCGACGACTTCGGACCACCGCCCGGCGGCCTTGAGTCGGTCGTATTCCATCTGCCAGATGCGGTCAGCGGCGGCGCAGTAGCCCTGCGCTTCGAATGCGGCCGCCGTCGACGGCGCGGTCACATGGGCGATGCCCCAGCGGTCGCGGGTGATCGTGGTGTCCACGGTTGCCTCCGAGGCTCGAACGGGTCCGCTCACTCTCGCGCACCGCGTGGCGATGCGTCGTCCTCACGTGCGAACGCGTCTCACTCGGGCGGGTGTCGGTGAAGGCCGGCGAGGAACAAGTCGACGAGGGCCTCGAAGCTGGCGTCGTGGTCGCCCCGTCCGAGCGCGTCGGCACTCTGCAGGCTGACGAAGCCGTGAAGCGAGGCGCGCAGGGCTCGGCCTGCTCGTCGGGCGTCGCGGTCAGCGAGGCCGTAGTGAGCGAGGACGGCGTCCATGGTTTCGACCGCGCCGATGCCGGCGGCTCGACTCTCGGGCCGGTCGACGGTGCGGAGGGTGAGCTCGTAACGGCCGGGATGATCGAGCGCCCACTGGCGATACGCGCGGGCAAACGAACGAACCGCGTCGTCGCCCGCAACGCCGATGGCGGCGGTGCGCAGGATGTCGCCGAAGTCGGTTCGGGCCGCAAGGGCGAGGTCATCGAGGAGACCGGCGTGACCGGCGACATGGCTGTACAGGCTCGGCGGTTGGACTTCGAGCAGGTCGGCGACGGCCTTCAAGCTGACTCCGTTGACGCCGGCCCGGTCGAGCACGGCGAAGCCGGCGCGGACGACATCGCCGTGTTCGAGTCCGCGCTTCTTGGCCATGGCCGCAGCGTAGGAGTTGAATTGCCATAGGGCAATGCCTACGATCCATAGACACCAGCCCAAGCCCAAGACTCAAGCCCAGAGACCCAAGCCCAGATACAGAGTCGTTGACACCGGGACGTCAACCCGAAACATGGAGCAGCCCATGAGCGAGCGCTACACGATCATCTCCGCCGATTCCCATGCAGGCGGCAACATGGCGGCCTACGTCGAGTACCTACCCGCCGAGTGGAAGGCGGCCTATGAGGAGTGGCGAGGCGGCTACAAGAACCCGTACCGCGACCTCCAAGACGACGGTCGTACCCGCAACTGGGACAACGAGCGCCGCCTGCGAGAGCAATACGAGGACGGTGTCGTTGCTGAGATCACCTTCCCCAACACGGTGCCGCCCTTCTACCCGACCGGTGCGTTGTTGGCCCGAGCACCGAAGGACAGCGAGGATTTTCGGCGCCGCAAAGCCGGTCTCGAATGCCACAACCGATGGTTGGCCGACTGGTGCGGCGAATATCCAGAGCAGCGCCGGGGTTTGCCGCAGATCTTTCTCGAAGATCTCGACGATGCGATCAAGACCCTCACGTGGGCGGCGAACGAGGGCTTCAAGAGTTTCTTGATGCCCCATGTCGCACCCGACGTCGACTTGCCGGGTCTGTGGTCACCGGCGTGGGATCGTCTGTGGGCTGCGGTGCAGGATCTCGACCTGGTCGTCACCCAGCATGGCGGCAATGGCACGCCGGACTACGGCAAGGATCCGGCGTCGGGCGTGATCTTCTTGATGGAGGTGCCGTTCTTTGCGCATCGCAACCTCGCCCATCTGACGATGAGTGGCGTGTTCGAACGCTTCCCGAATCTGAAGTACGTGATGACCGAGCAGGGTGTGGCGTGGGCGATCGAAGAGCTGCGCCGCATGGACGCCTATCACGCCCAGATGAAGCACGGGCGGGTCGGCGAGCTCGGCTTCTCGGCCGACATCGTTTTGCCGTTGAAACCAAGCGAGTATTTCGACCGCAACGTGTGGATCGGGGCGTCGTTCCCGTCACCGGGTGAGGCAGCGGCGATGAAGGTGCTCGGCACCCACAAGATCATGTGGGGTTCGGATTATCCGCATCACGAGGGGACGTATCCCTTCAGCACCCAGTCGTTGCAGCGGGCCTTCCACGATTGGGATGAAGTCGACATGCGCAAGGTGTTGAGCGAGAACGCAGCGGAGGTGTACGACTTCGATCTCGATGCGCTGGCGCCGTTGGCGGCCGAGTACGGCCCGACGGTCGAGGAAGTGAAAGTGCCGCTCGAGGGAATCCCCAAGGGCGCCACCAGCCCTGCCTTCTTCAAAGCGTGAGCCTCGTGGATTGACGGCGTTCTTGACGGTGGTCGGTGCCGAACGGTTCGCTTCGTCACAACCTGTGAAAAACTCTGCAGCATTTCGCACGCTGGGGTAGCGCAAGTTGGCCTCTGGGTAATAGCCTGCGGTCGAGGAACTACACATCTGACGATGTGTCAGTTCCCGAAGGTGTCCGAATTGGGGGATTCGGACGACGACGGCGCTGCCCTACGAGGCGGCGCCGTCGTCGCGTCTGGCCGCAGATGGCGTGGCTTCGTGGAGCCTGCGTTTTGGTCGAGGCGGACCAACACGTCAAACTCCATGCTCGTGAGTGAGACACCTGCGGCATACGACGGCTTCGATGGCGAGGTCGGCCGGATCTTCTCGACGTCGGAGCCCTCATGGCCGGCGTTCCCGACCGCGCCGGCCGGCGCGCCCAACGTCATCGTGATGTTGGCCGACGATCTTGGCTTTGCCGACCTTGCCTGTTATGGCTCGGAGATCGACACGCCCAACCTCGACGCGCTGGCCGCGGGTGGTGTCCGCTACACGAACTTCCATGTCAACCCGATGTGCTCACCGACGCGCGCATCGATGCTCACCGGCCTCAACCACCACATGGCTGGCATGGGCCATGTCGCGCACAGCGACCCCGGCTTCCCCGGCTATACCCACGAGATCCGCGACGACGCGGTGACGATGGCCGAGCTGTTCCGCGACAACGGCTGGGCGTCGCTGATGATCGGCAAGTGGCACCTCTGCAAGGACGCCCACCTCTCCGACGCCGGCCCCCGTCACAGCTGGCCGCTGCAGAAGGGCTTCGAGCGCTACTACGGGATCCTCGACGGTTTCACGAACTTCCATCAGCCGCATCGGCTCTACGAGGACAATCATCACGTCCCGGTCGATCAGTATCCCGACGACTACTACTTCACCGACGACCTGACCGATCAGGCGATCCACATGATCGACGAGGTGCGGGCGTCGCATCCGACGAAGCCGTTCTTCATGTACTTCGCCCACGGCGCGGTGCACGCCCCATTGCAGGCGAAGGCCGACGACATCGAGAAGTACCGAGGCATGTACGACGCCGGCTGGGACGAGATCCGACGCCAGCGCTATGAACGCCAGCTCGAGATGGGCATCATCCCGGCCCACACGCAGTTGCCGCCTCGCAACCGCGAGGACGGCCACTCGGTCGAGGCCTGGGACGACCTCACCGACGACGAGAAGCGGATCTTCGCTCGCTACATGGAGATCTTTGCCGGCATGGTCGACAACATCGACCAGAACCTCGGCCGGCTTCGTGCCCACCTCGAAGCGATGGGGGAGTGGGACAACACGATCATCGTGTTCACCTCCGACAACGGCGGCTCCCGTGAGGGCCAGCAGCTCGGCACCTCGGCGTACTTCCGCACCCTCGTCAGTCAAACTCGCCAGAACAGTCTCGACTCGGTCGATCTCGACCTGCCCAACCTGGATGCGATGGGCGGGCCGACCAACCTGCCGCACTATCCGATGGGGTGGGCGATGGTGTCGAGCACGCCGTTCCGGCTCTACAAGATCAACACCCATCAGGGCGGCCATCAGGTGCCGTTCATCGTGCATTGGCCATCGGGCCTCGACGTCGCTGGTGACATTCGCACGCAGTATCAACACGTCACCGACCTGTTGCCGACCCTCGCCGAGCTGTGTGGGGTCGAGGTGCCGACGATGAAGGGCGAACGAGCTGTGCCTGCGCCCGCCGGCTCGTCGATGGTGCCGACGCTCGGCGACGGCGCTGCCGCCACCACCCACCCCGAGCAGTACTACGAGCAGATCGGGCACCGCGGCTTCTATAGCGGCGGCTGGTCGGCGGTGACGTGTCGTCAGCCTCGCCGTCCGTTCAGCGAGGAGCAGTGGGAGCTGCACAACCTCCACGACGATCCCACCGAGACCAACGACCTTGCCGCCGAGCATCCCGAAAAGCTCCGTGAACTGCAGGACGCCTGGGAGGAGGCGGCCTGGGCCAACCAGGTCTTCCCGCTCGACGAGGGCAACTACGTGAAGATGATGGCGCAGCCGCCGTGGAACGAGCACCTGGCCGAGCCGGTCACGTTCCGGCCCGGCATGCCCACGGTCGAACGCTGGCGGTCGCTGCAGCTGATCTCGAGTCGGAGCTTCACCGTCGACGTCGATGTCGACCTGGCCGACGGCGACGACGGCGTGCTCGTCGCCCACGGCGATCAGGGCGGCGGGTACTCGCTCGCCATCGACGACGGTCGCCTGATCCACGCCCACAACGGCTACGGCGAGATGACCGTGGTCGACTGCGGACCGGTCGCGGCTGGCCGCCACACGATCACCCTCGACGTGGCCGATGTCGGTGATGTCACCTGGGAGCCGCGAGTGCTGGTCGACGGTGAACAGGTCGGCGAAGCCGGCCAGGTGCCGCGGCTCATGGCGATGGCCCCGTTCGAAGGCATCGACATCGGAATCGACCGCCGCTCACCGGTCAACTGGGAGCTGTACGAGCGCAAGGGTGTCGCACGCTTCACCGGCACGATCCACGCCGTGCGGTACACGCCCGGCGACCTCGCCCCCGACAACGGCAGCCAGTACCTCCAGATGCTCAAGGAGATGGGCACCAAGTACGAGTGACCTGCGGGTCAGCGGCATCCGGCAGGGCGTACGGTCGAGGCGATGGCGGAGGACGCTGAACCCTTGTTGGCGACGAAATACCGGCCCCGCAGTTGGGGCCGTCTGGTCGCGCTCGGTGCGTTCGTCATGGCCTTGGCGATGCTCGGTGCTTCTGCGCTCAACCCGTTCTTCGCCGCGGGGACGAACAACCGACTCGAGCGCCGCTGCCCGGTGGACGCAGATCTGTGGGTCTACGACCGCTCGTCGTGGACGCCACTCCGATGGTCGTGTGAAGTGACGACCCGCAATGGCGACGTCGAGACGATTGCTGCCTGGGATTGGTTCCGGTAGTGCCAACGAGTGTGAGCAGCCGGTGACATGGCGGCGGCATGGGCGGCCGCCGTACCATCCGGGCATGGTGATCAGCTTCGTGGACCCCCGTGGCGAGTCGGCCGTCGAGCCGACCCCGTACGAACTCTCCACTCCGCTCGAACCCGGCACGACGGTCGGTCTGCTTGCCAACGGCTTCCCCGACTCGGTCGAGTTCCTCGACGCGGTCGGCGAGGCGATCATCGCCCTGCGCCCCGACGTTGCGCTGGCGCGATGGAACAAGGGCGACGCATCGTCGCTCGCCGGTGACGTGATGCTGGGGGAGATGGAAGCCGAGTGCTCGGCGGTCGTCGCCGCTTACGGGCATTGAGGTAGCTGCACGACCGGCACCGTGCGTGACGGCATCAATGTGGCCCAACGAAACATCCCGGCCGTATCGCTCGTGACCGACGAGTTCTGGGCCCAAGGCGACTTCATCGCCACCTCGTTCGGCATGCCCGACATCCCCCGAGTCCAGCTGCCGCATCCGGTCGCCGGCACCGGCACCGACAACCATCGGCTCGTCGCCGAGAAGGTCGCCGCCGAGATCGTCGACGCGATCGAACGCCGCCGATGAGCGATCTCCTCACCGCCGACGACGAAGCCGCCGCCCTCGAACGGCTCCACGAACTCGGCTGTACCGACGGATTGCCCGTCGTCATCCCCACCCCGCAACGGGTCGAACGCATGGTGCTGGCTGTCGGCCACCCGGCCGAAACCGCGCTCGGCGAGATGGGCCCGTTGCAGGGTGTCTGCACCGTCGAGAAGCTCGCCGCGGCCGCGGTGATGGCCGGCTGCTTGCCCGACCACATGCCGATCGTCGTCGCCTCGGCCCTGGCGATGATGGACCCTCGCTTCGATCTCGCTGAGATGCAAGGCACCACCCACTCGACCGCGCCCCTCATCATCGTCAACGGCCCAGCCCGCCACATGTGCGGCGTGGCATCGGGCTACGGCGCGCTCGGTCCCGGCCATCGAGCGAACGCTTCCATCGGCCGAGCGATCCGCCTCGCGATGATCAACATCGGCGGGGCCCGGCCGGGCACGTCCGACATGGCGTTGCTCGGCCACGGTGGCAAGTTCGGCCAGTGCCTCGGCGAAGACGAAGAACACAGCCCGTTCACACCGTTGCACGTCGGCCGCGGCCACGACATCAGCGACTCCACCGTCACCGTCATCGGCACCGAACCACCCCAGTCGGTCGCCCACAGCGCCGGCAGCGACGTCACTCGATCGACCGAACGGCTGCTCGACACGCTCGCCGCATCGATCGCCGGGCCCGGCACCAACAACGCCTGGCTCGGGGGCGGCCAAGCGGCCATCGTGCTCACGCCCGACCATCGCAGCGAACTCGCCGCGGCCGGCCACGACCGGATGTCGGTCGCCACCGCCATCGCCGAACGAGCGACCATGCGAAACGGCGGTCCCGCCTTCAACCGCCCCGACGACGTGCTCATCGTCGCGGCCGGCGGCGCCGGCCTCTACTCCTATGTGTTCCCGACCTGGTGCGCCGGTGCCCACCGCAGCCACGCGGTCACCCTGCCGGTCGAGATCGGCCAGGCCTGCGCCATCCCCGGCCTTTGATCGGAACGACGCCGTGGATGGCGGCTCGATGACAACAAGAGCGACCGTGACCGTGTCATACCCGGCCTCTACACTGACTCTCATGTCCACGATCGAGCTCCCAGACGACGTCGCAGCGGCGTTGGCCGCAGCTGCGGCTGAGCGCGGTGTGAGTTCTGACGACCTCGCTGCCGAGACGATCTCGGCCCGTTTTGGGCCGAAGCGGAGATCTCTGAGCTTCATTGCTGCTGGTCGTTCGGGAACAGCCCGTGGCGGTGCTGAAACTGAAGAGCTTCTCGAAGAGGGCGGTTTCGGCGTCGACTCCGCTGACCGTTGATACGACCTCGGCATGCTTCTTGTCGACACAGGGGTGTTCGTCGCAGCCGCTGACCTCGATGACAGGCATCATCAGCGTTGTGCCGCGCTGCTTCAGACTCCTGATGGTCCATTGGTCACTACCGCGTTGGTGATCGTCGAAGCCGGGTGGTTGATCCGCCGCCAACTAGGCACGGCCGCCGAGGTCGCTCTCTACAAAGCACTCGCCGCAGGTGGTGTCGGCGTCATCGACCTCACGGCTGCTGATTGGGTTCGCGTCGCGGGATTGCTCGAAACGTATGCCGACATTGACCTCGATGCCGCTGACGCATCCATCATCGCGGTTGCCGAACGCCTCAACCAGACCGTCATCGCGACGCTCGACGAACGAGACTTCAGAAGTGTCCGCCCGAGCCATGCCGACGCATTCGACCTTCTTCCCGGACTTCACTGAAGGCAGCTGCCGAGATTGGACCCTCAGGCCGAGACCGCCTCGGCGATGTAGCCGTCGAACACCCGCTGGACGCACTCGCCGAAGAAGTCCGGATCATCGATCGCAGCCGGATCGATCATGATGCCGACGTCGAGGCTGCCGTTGTTCGACATCACGGTGGCGTTGCATGCCGCCCCGGCCACCGGACCGATCGGATACGCCGCCTCGACCTCGGCGCCGGCGATGTAGAGCGGAACCGGCGCGCCGCGCAGGTTGCTGGTGACGATGTCGACCCGGCTGCCCTGATCGCGGCCCAACCGGGTCAGCGCCGCCGTCGGCACGATCCCTGCCAGCGAACTCACCGCCGACAAGCCCGGCTCATCGGCATCGTCGCCCGGTTGCATCGCCGTGTGCAGCGCCGCGAACCGGGTCTGGGCATCGATGCCGTGCCCGGGCGCCCGGACCTTGACCGGCACGAACGCGTTGCCGCCCGCATTGGACCCTTCACGAGTGCTGCGTACGAACGACATCGCAATCGACCTCGGCGTCGAATCCTGCGCGGCGTGATAGTCGACCGCCGCCTCAGCCAGCGCGGCGACATACAGATCGTTCACCGTCCCGCCCCGCGCCTTCGCGGCCGCCTTGGCGGCCTCGAGCGGCAGCTGTGCGGTGACGAGATACCGCTGCCCCGAACGAGCGGTCCAGAGCTCCGACGTGCTGTCGAGGTACGGGTCGCCGACCAGCTGATCGATCACGGTGCGCAGCGTCTCGAGTGCCTGATTACCGGTTCGGCCGGCCCGGGCCGGGTCGGCGCCGATCAACGCAACCTCAGCTGCGGCTGACTTCATCAAGCCCAGACCATCCATCAACGCCCCGATCAGCACGTCGGCTGGGTCGGTCGGCTCGGCTGATCCGTCCGCAGCGGCCCGGTCGGCCAGGAAGTCCGACAGGTCGGTCTCGCCCGGATCGACCGTGTCTCGTTCGAGATCGATGTAGATCTCCGACATCCGCAGACTGCCGATGCCATCGGCGACGGCGTGATGCAGCCGCGACAACAGCGCGCTGCGGTTCCCCGCCACCCCATGAATGACATAGATCAGCCACGGGGCGCTGTTCTCCGGGAACGGCTCCGCCATCAGGCGGGAGGTGAGATCGAGCAACGCTCGATGGTCACCCGATGCCGGCACCGACATCTCGACCACATGGACCGCCACGTCGAAGCGGGGGTCGGTCTCCCAACGAGGCGGCTCCAGCGGATTGCTCGACTCCACGACCCGCTCAGCCATCCGTGGGAAACGGGTGACTCCGGCAGCGAGGCGACGCCGGACCAACCCGACGTCGACCGGTCGATCGAGGATCGTCAGCAGCCCACCACTGGGGTCGAGCCACGGATCGCTTCCCACCCGCCACATCAACGCCTCTTCGGCGCTCATCACCGGTTCGAAATCGGTGTCCCGCGCCTGCTGCCCGTCGCTCATCGGTCGGTGAACCCCAGGTCGTCGTCGATGGCGCCCGCGGGGAAGGTGCGAGCCAGTTCCTCCGCCGTCGGCTCATACGGCTGGCGGGCCCGCTCGGGCAAGAGCGCGCTCAGCGCCGCCATGATCCGCTCGGTGTCCCGCTCGAGGCTGCGGTACTTCAACTCGACCGGCGCGCCGACCGTTGCGGTCACGGCCGGCTGATCGCTCAGGTTGAACGACGGGAGCTTGGCGTTGCGGGGCCACACGTCATCAGTACCCCACAAGCCGACCGGGATCACCGGCGCTTTCGTCATCGCCGCAAGGCGAGCTGCACCCCAGCGGCCCTTCAGCACCGGATCGAAGAACGCCCGGCCCCGCGGGATCGTGCCTTGGGGGAACATCACCACCAGGTCGCCGCCCTTCACCGCAGCGGCCGCCGCATCGAGCGGGCCGTCATCGCCCGTACCCCGATCGACCCGGATCCCGCCGCCCGCCTGGAGGAGTGGGCCGATGACCGGCACGTCGAACACTTCCTTCTTGCCCATGTAGCGGGCGTTACGGCCCGAACGAGCCACCGTCGTGATCATCACCGCCGGGTCGAAGTAGCTGCGATGGTTACCGACGATGATCGCCCCGCCGGTCGCCGGAATGTGCTCGACCCCCGACACCGTCACATCGGCGTTCGGGATCAACTCCGGGCGAAGGAACGGACGGAAAAAGTCCTGGAGTTCGAGTCCCGCCATCGACGGGATGCCTTCCGGCTTGTCGAGCGAACGGATCGGCCAGTCGTTGAGCGCTGCCGTCGCCGCCAAACGGGCATCGGGATTGACCGCCACCGGATGCCCGACCACATCGAGGAGTGGCGAGTCGTAGTAGCTGTCGCTGTACGCCCAGCAGCTGGCGATGTCGACATCGTTTGCCACACACCACGCCTGGACCGCGTCACGCTTGCCGGGGCCCCACACGACGTCGCCGTCAACCGTGCCGGTGAACGCACCGTCGGTCTGCGACCAGCGAGTGGCAACCACGTCGTCGATCTCCAACAGCTCCGCGAGCGGCCGCACAAGATGCTCCGGTGTCGTCGTCGCCAGCACGACGGTGCGGCCCGCATTGCGGTGCATCGCCAGCTCGGCCCGGGCGAAGTCCGACACATGGTCGGCGATCTCGACCGCCGCCGGTTGTGCCGCCGCAATCGTGTCGGCCACCGGCCAGCCCACTGCGGCACGCGGCGCCAACTTCGCCGACCGGCCCACCAGCGCCGACTCGCCCGCGATCTCGAAGATCGAGAACGCCAGGTCGGCCAGCGGGCCCGGCACCCCCGAACCAAACCCGGCGTCGGCGAGGTGACGTTGAAAGATCTTTGGCGACGCCACCGACACGAGCGTGCGGTCGAGGTCGAAGAACGCGGCGGCGGAACCCATGATCGGGCCAGTCTGGCAGGCCCGATCGATTCACGTCACCCCGCGGCGGTCGGGTACAACGGAGCCATGTACATCGGCTACGACGAGAAGCAGGAAGCGCTTCGCAAGGAGCTGCGCGACTACTACGCCAACCTGCTGACCCCCGAGATCCGCGACGCCCTCGCTGCCGAAGAAGGCACTGGGCCCGTGCACCGCGAGATCGTCGGTCAGATGGGTCGCGATGGCTGGCTCACGATCGGCTGGCCCGAGGAATACGGCGGTCGGGGTTACTCCGCCGTCGAACAGTTCGTGATGTTTGATGAATCGGTCGCGATCGGCGCCCCGATCCCGATGCTCACGGTCAACACGGTCGGTCCGACGATCATGCAGTACGGCACCGGCGAACAGAAGGCGTTCTTCCTCCCCAAGATCTCCAACGGCGAGATCACGTTCTGCGTCGGCTATTCCGAACCCGATGCCGGCACCGACCTCGCCTCGCTGCAGACCCGAGCGGTGCGCGACGGCGATGAGTACATCATCAACGGTCAGAAGACCTGGACCTCGCTCGCCAAAGACGCCGACTACATCTGGCTCGCCGCCCGCACCAACCCCGACGTCAAGAAGCACAAGGGCATCTCGCTGTTCTGCATCCCGATGGACACCCCGGGGCTGTCGATCGAGCCGCTGCACCTGCTGAGCTCTCACAACATCAACCACACGTTCTTCGACGATGTGCGGGTTCCCGCCTCGACGATGGTGGGGGAGGAGAACGGCGGCTGGGGGCTCATCACCTCGCAACTCAACCGTGAACGGGTCACCATCTGTTCGTCGGGCATGGTCACCAAAGCGCTCGACGAAACCGTCGAGCACGCCAAGACCACCCGTATGGCTGATGGTTCGATGCTCATCGACAAACCGTGGGTGCAACGCAACCTGGCCGAGGTCACCGCCGAACTCGAGTTCCTGCGCCTCATGAACTGGAAGGTGGCCTGGGAGGTCGCGACCAAGATCGACGGCAAGGGGCTCGACGAGCTCGACTTCGACGACATGAAGACGTTCATCGCCGATTCCTCGTCGGTGAAGGTCTTCGGAACCGAGTTCTTCCACCGGGCCTACCGCAAGCTCATGGAGGTCTACGGGCCGCAAGCCACGATCGCGAAGGGTTCGATCGGGCACTTGACCCGGCTCGAAATGCAGTACCGCTCCACGATCATCTTGACGTTCGGTGGCGGCACCAACGAGATGCAGCGCGACCTCATCTCTCAGTTCGGTCTCGGCTACCCCAAAGCGGAGCGGTAGGCGTCGCCATGGACTTCTCACTCGACGACGAACAACAAGCAATTCACGACCTCGCCACTCAGATCCTCGGCGATCTCTCGACCCATGAGCGGCTCAAGGCGCTGGCCGCAGCCGACGACCATGTCGACCACGATGCCTGGGCCGCCCTCGCCGCCGCCGGCGTGGTCGGCGCATCGATCCCCGAAGCCCACGGTGGAGCCGGGCTCGGGTTCCTCGCCACCGCGATGGCGCTGCAGGTCACCGGTGCGCACGCGTCACCGGTTCCGCTGCTCTCGACCATCGTGATGGGCGCCATGCCCATCGCCGAGTTCGGCACCGCCGAGCAACAGGCCCGCTGGCTTCCATCGATCGCTGACGGCTCGCTGCTGGTCGCCACAGCCTTGTACGAACCGGGAACGACGCCGGCCGCTCCGTTGGTCACGGCCCGCGACGATGGCGACGATGTCGTGCTCGACGGCGTCAAGCCGATGGTCGATGGTGGCCTCGGCGCCGGTCTGTTGCTGGTGCCCGCCGTGCGCGACGACGGCAGCGTCGGCGTCTACATGGTGCCAACCGAAACCGACGGCCTCGCCCGGGAACAGGTCGAGGTCACGACCGGTCGGCCCCAGGCGCACATCACGCTCGCCGGGGTTCGGGTCGGGCGCGAGGCGGTGCTCGGCGGCCTCGAAGCGGACGGTGCGGAGATCGTGCACTGGGTCGCTCGTCGAGCGATCGTCGCGATGTGCATGATGATGGCGGGTGCCGCCCGTTCATCGATCGAGCTCGCCTCGGCGTACACCAAAGAGCGACACCAGTTCGATCGTCCGATCGCAACGTTCCAAACGGTCTCCAACCGGGCCGGCGACTCCTACATCGACACCGAAGCCATCGAGCTCACCGCCTGGCAAGCCGCGTGGCGGATCGATGCGCAACTGCCGGCGGACGACCAGATTTCGATTGCGGGGTATTGGGCAGCCGAAGCTGGCTACCGAGTCGTGCACGCTGCCGTTCACGTCCATGGCGGGGTCGGCGTCGATCGCGACTATCCGCTACATCGACACTTCCTGTTGGCTCGCCAGCTCGAACTCACCCTCGGCAACGCCGAAGAACATCTCGCCACCCTCGGCCGTTCCGTCGCTGCGGCACCAGCGTAGGGCGGATCAGTCGTCGCGGTTCGGGATGAACGTCAGGGTCGGGTTGTCGATGACCGGGCCGTGATTGCTCGGCAGCAGACTCTTGAACTCGAGCACCCCTTCACCCGAGACGGTCTTGGGAAGCTGAACCGTGAACGTCTCGATCTCGCCGCGAGGAACATCGATGTGCAAGGTGGACACGACCTCGCCGTTCCAGATGATCTCCATCTGCTTGACCGCCGGGCCGCCCGGATTCTCACTGATGTCGACACTCAGGTTGTAGTAGGCGTCGGGGATGACATCGATGGTGCGGCGGATGTGGCCGGCCCCATACCCATTGAGGTCGATGTACTCGCCTTCGACGTCGAAGTTGAAGCGGTGGCTCTCGTCCGCATGGACGTCGACCGACCCGGCGAGAACTTCCCAGTCCCCGATCGTGTCGCCGGGCCAGTGGGTGTTCCAGTGGTCGCCGGCGATGTTCTCGCCGCCGAACACACCTCCGAGGCCAGTGTTGCTCACGCCTTCGCTCGCGTAGCCGAGCGCTCCGCTGCTGCCGCCTGCGCCCGTTGCGGCGGTCAGGCTGGTCCCGTCGGCGGTGACGGACGCCTCTGAACCTTGGCTGATTTCGACTGCCTCTTCGCCGAGCGCCTCGTTGGCCGTTTCGATGTCTTCGCCGCCGGCGCTGCGCCCGACACCGGAGAGCCCGGCCGCGGCAACGAGCGCGATGAGCCCGACCATGATTGCGGTTTCCATCGCAGTAGCGCCGCGATCGTGCTGGTGGCGAGGGAGGGGCATGGCGCGATCCATACGACGGTTTTCGTCGCGGGCGTCGCTGGTCTGGATGGGGCGATCGGCTCGTTGCGATTGGCCAAACGTCCCTCTCGACCTAGGCGCTGGAGCCGTTCGGGTTGGGAACATAGGTGAGGGTTGGGTTGTCGATCACCGGACCGCCTTTGCCGGGGGTGAGACTCTTGAATTCCAGGACGGCGCTTCCCTTCGGCAGCGCCGGGAGTTTCACGGTGAAGGTCTCCTGCTTGTTGCGGCCAAGGTTGATGTCGAGGGTCGAGATGATCTCGCCGTCGTAGATGATCTGCAGCGTCTTGATCTTGGAGCCGTATGGGTTCTCGCCGATGTCGACGCTGAGGTTGTAGACGGCGTTGGGGATGATGTCGACGGTTTTCTTCACGTGACCAGGTCCGTAGCCGTTGAGGTCGATGTAGTCGCCTTCGGCCGCAAAGTTGAAGCGATGGGTTTCCTCCGCGTGCACGTCGACCGAGCCCGAGACGACTTCCCAGTCGCCGAGCTGGTCCCCGGTCCAGTGGGTGTTCCAGTAGTGGTTGTCGATGCGCTCGCCGCCGAAGACACCGCCGAGACCGGTTTGGCTGACCCCCTCTGCAGCGTCTCCGAAGGTTCCGCTGCTGCCGCCGGCACCGTTGCCGGCACTGGATGAGGCGGTCGCGGTCGTGGTGCTCTCGCCGCCGGTCCGTACCTGAACGTATTCCTCACCGAGCGCTTCGTTGGCGGTTTCGATGTCTTCGCCGCCGGCGGTGCGGCCGAGGCGAGAGAGACCGGCGTAGGCGACGATGGCGATCAAGCTGATCATCACGGCGGTTTGGATGGCGGAGGCGCCCCGATCGGAGCGTTGGATGGACGTCAGACGAAGAAACACATCGTCTCTTCGATCGATTCGACGGCCATCTGGATGGGTCGGTCGAATCCAATCGAACGTCGTTTTGGGCCAGTGGCGCGGCCGCCCGACCCAGTCCTTCGGCAGGACGCCTGGCCTAGATCGGGTCAGGCCGAGATCGGATCGGGAATGTAGGTGAACGTCGGGTTGTCGAGAACCGGGCCGTGGGCGCTCGGCAGCAAGCTCCGGAACTCGAGCACGCCCTCGGCAGCAGCCGATGGCGGGAGTCTCACGGTGAAGGTCTCGACCTCGCCGTTGGGGACGTCGACGTCGAGGGTGGAGACCACCTGGCCGTTCCAGATGATCTCCATCTGCTTGACGGCCGGTCCGCCTGCGGTGTTCTCCCCGATGTCGATCGACAGGTTGTAGTGGGCGTTGGGAATCACGTCGACGGTACGGCGGATGTGGCCGGCACCGTGGCCGTTCAGATCGAGAAACTGGCCGTCGACCGACATGTCGAACGCGCCGTTGTGGTCGAGGTGCGCGTCAACGCTGCCCGAGACGACATCCCACTCGCCGCCGATCGTCTGACCGGCGAAGTGGGTGTTCCAGTAGCCGCCGACGGTTCGATCGCTGCTGAAGCCGCCACCCAGCCCGGTTTGGGTGATGCCTTCGATGGCGTAGCCGAGTGCGCCGCTGCTGCCTCCGGCCCCGGTTCCGGCGCTGAGTGCGCCGTTCCCGGCGGTGGTGGATGCGTCGGAGCCAGGATTTACCGCAACGTGTTCCTCACCGAGCGCGTCGTTGGCCGTCTCGATGTCTTCGCCACCGACGGCGCCGCCCACGCCGGATAGCGCAGTCGCGGCGGCGATGGCGATCAGCCCAACCAGGAAGGCCGTCTCCATGCTCGACGCCCCACGCTCACGGTCTCGAGGAAAGCGGTTGCGTGCTCGGATCACCTCTTCAGCATCGAGAGATCCGGAGCCGGCCTGGATAGGTCACTCGCCTCGGGCGCCTGCGACTTTTGCCACTCTTCGGAAGCCGGCGTCGACGTGGCGACGGTCAGTCGCGGTCGGGGATGTAGGTGAGCGTCGGGTTGTCGATCAGGGGGCCGTGGGCACTCCCGAGAAGACTCTTGAATTCGAGGACGCCTTGTTCGGTCGGCAGCGGCGGGAGCTGGACGGTGAACGTCTCGATTTCCTCAGCCGGGATGTTGATGTCGAGCGTCGAGACGACTTCACCGTTCCAGATGATCTGCATCCGCTTGACGGCCGGGCCGCCGTAGACGTTCTCGCCGATGTCGACGCTGAGGTTGTAGTGGGCGTTGGGGAGGATGTCGATCGTGCGTTTCACGTGGCCGGCACCGTGGCCGTTGAGGTCCATGAACTGGCCCTCGACCGCCATGTCGAATCGGCCGTTGTGATCGACTCGGGCGTCGACAGAACCCGAGACCACTTCCCAGTCGTCGCCGACCGTATTGCCGGCGTGGTGGGTGTTCCAGTAACCCCCGATGGACGGGTCGCTGTGGAACGCACCGCTCATGCCGGTGCTGGTGATGCCCTCGGTGGCGCTACCGAACGAGCCGCTGCTACCGCCGGCTCCGGTCCCAGCCGTGGGGGAGGTGCCATCCGCCGTGGTCGACGCTTCGCTGCCAGGAGTGACGCTGATGCGCTCGTCGCCGAGCGCCTCGTTGGCCGTCTCGATGTCTTCGCCGCCGGCCGCGGAGCCGACGCCGGAAAGCGCGGTGGCGGCACCGAGGACGATCAGCGAGATCATGAAGCCCATTTCCATGCTGGACGCGCCGCGTTCGCAGGAACGACGAAGAGGACTGATGAAACGAAACACGTATCGGTCTTCGACCGGTCCGACGTTGACCTCCATAGGCCGTTTGCACCGAATTCGAAGCGATGCGGTTCGTTGTCAGCTGGCCACCGGCGTGAGCAACACGTTCCCGAGGACCGGACCATAGGCGCCAGACAACAAGCTTCGAAATTCGATGGTCGCATCGGGCGACGCCTGGGCCGGGATGGGGATGGTGATCAGGTCGAGGGTGTGGGCCGGATAGTCGACGTCCATCGTCACGAGCACCGTGCCGTTCCAGATGACCTCCATCTGTTTGACCGCAGGTCCGCCCCAGACGTTCTCGCCGAGATGGAAGGTCAGGTTGTAGGCCGTGTCGGGGATCAGGGTGACACTGCGACGGATGTGGCCGGCGCTGCCGCCGTTGAGATCCATGAATTGCCCGTCGACGGTGTAGTTGAAGCTGCTGCTGTGCTCGATCCGTGCATCGACGGTGCCGGACACGACCTCCCACTGGTCGCCGACCAGCTGTCCTGCGCCATGACTGTTCCAGTAGCCGCCGACGCTGGTGTCGCTTTGGAACCCGCCCTCGAGGCCGCTCAGGCCGACACCGCCTGGTGTGGACCAGTTGTTGCCTTGTGTCGTGAGTGCGATCTGGCCGGTGCACGAGAGGACGTTGGAGGAGCCGTAGCTGGTCTCGCCTCGGCCGTTGGTGCGGACGTAGTAGCAGGTGCCCGAGTCGCTGCGGGCGGCGGCACCCCACAGCGCATTGTCGGAGGTGGTGGCGACGCTGATTTGTTCCGCATCGGTCGACTCGTTCAGCCCGGCGACATAGCTGAGCGATGGTTCGTCCGCCGCCATGCCCGCCGGGTCGGCGCTGACGAAGTCGAGTTCGTCGATGTACACCACGGAGGCAGCGACGAGTGCCGCATTGAGCGACGTCTGGGTCGAGATGTCTTCGGTTCGATCTCGCGCGCCCAGGAAGGTCGGCGTGCCGACGGCTGCGAGCACCCCGATGACGAAGAGCACGACCATGACCTCCGCCAGGGTGAAGCCGTCGTCGTCGAGCATGGCCCCGCTCATCTCGGTTGCAGAGTGATGTCGGTGAGTTCGACGACGGCGGTGTTGTTCGCCGCAGCGTCGGCGTACCAATCGACGCCGGTTGCGACCGTCGTTGTCCGAATCACGGCACCGTTGTGGCGATAGGTCAATGTCGTGCCGACGACCTCGATCGAGAAGACATCGCCGTCGGCATAGGGGTTGTACGTGCCGCGGTTCGCGCCCGACTCGTAGATCCAGACGATGCCGTAGCGAAGATAGATGGCGTGGTCGATGTCGACGTACGTCGTTGCATTCTCGATATTGCCCAGGCCCAACATTGCGGCTTCGCCAGAGTTGGGGGTGTGGTTGGCGATGAACGACAGCGTGAAGTCGGTGCCGGGAGTGAGTCCGAATATCGAGAATCGATCTGAATGGGCCCACTCTTGCCACCCGCCCGCGTTGCCGTTCCACGTGAGCGTGTTGCCGTCGGTGCTTGCGGCCGATTCGAGGAACGGCCACGACGTCACGCCGACGCTTGCATTCGGTGGTTCGGTCGCCTCGCTCCAACCGGTAGCGGCTGCGTTGAGGGCGTTCCCTCCGGTACAGGTTGCGGTTTCGGATGCCGCGTAGGTGGTCGTTCCCTCCCGATCGCTGCGCACGAAGTAGCAGGTGCCGGAATCGCTCTGAGCCGCCGCGCCCCAGACCGTCCCGCCCGGGTCGACCGCGATGCTCAGCGTTCGTTCGTCGGTCGAAGCCGCAGGCGAAGCCACGTAGTCAAGACCCGGCTCGGTGGCAGCGAGACCGGACGCGGTGGCGTTGAGATAGTCCTGCCCGTCGCTGGCGACAATCGCAGCAGCATCGAGCCCGTCGGCCAGCGCCGCCTGGGCGGCACGATCTTGCGCCCGGCCTTGCGCCCCGAGGTATGTCGGGATGCCCACCGCAAGGAGGATGCCGATCACGAGCACGACAACCATCACCTCGAGCAAGGTGAATCCACGTTCTGGTGAGGTTGTCGTCTTGCGCACCTCTTCAGGCTCGGTTGGTCGGGCGGCGATTTGAGTGAGCGCTAGGTGACTTGCGGGTTGGCAATCAGCGGTCCGTGGGCACTGCCATGCAGGCTGCGGAACTCGAGTGTCGCTTCTCGAGTGGACGAAGGTGGAAGGTCGAAGGTCCGGGTCTCGATCGCATTGGCCGCCATGTCGATGTCGACGGTTTCGACCACGTCGCCGTTCCAGATGATCTCCATCTGCTTGACCGCCGGGCCGCCCCAGACGTTCTCGGCCACCTCCAGACTGAGCTGGTAGGTCCGGTTGGGCGCGATCGTCACCGAGCGGCGAATGTGCCCGGCGGTCGTGCCGTTGAGATCGATAACTTGATGGGTCGTCGGCAGCGCGACGACGCTCAGGTTGTTGTGGTGAAAGTCGACGTTGCCGGAGACGACCTCCCAATCACCGTAGACCGCACCTGCGCCGGTGGTGTTCCAACTGCCGGTGTTGGTCACGGGTGCGAAGCCGCTCTCGAGCCCGCTCGCACCCAGGGCGGTTTCCCCGGACCAGTCGGCTGCGCTTGCGGTGAGCGCGAAATCGCCGGTGCAGGCGAAGGTGTCCGACGCTCCGAACGTCCGGGGCCCGGCCCCAGAGGAACGAAGGTAGAAGCAGGTGCCGGAGTCGCTTCGGATCGCTGCGCCCCACGCACGTCCATCGGCCGCAGGGGCAACACTGAGCGTCGCGTCGTCGGTCGATTCGGCTGGCGACGCAACGAACGCAAGGGCCGGCTCGGACAGGGCGAGACCGGCGGCGTCGGCATCGAAGAAGTCGAGCTCGTCGACGAAAACCACCGTCGCCGTGACCAGCGCGTCGTTGAGTTTGGTTTGCGCGGCGCGGTCATGGGCGCGGTCTTGTGCACCCAGGTAGGTCGGAATGCCGACGGCGAGCAGGATCCCGATCACGAAGACGACGACCATCACCTCGGGCAACGTGAAGCCGTCGTCGGCGCTCGAGGATGCGCCCCGCATCCGATGGTTCAGCCGGCACACCCCGCCAGTTTCGGATCGGTTGCCGGTCCCATGAGAGCACCTACATCGGGCGGACGGTGATGTCACCGAGTTGGGCGAACGAGGTGCCGAGCGCCGCGGTGTCGACATACCAGTCGACGTTTGCTGCCGCCGTCGCGGTGCGGATCTCCGTGCCGTTGTGACGGTAGGTCACCGTGGTTCCGGCGACCTCGATCGAGAAGCTGTCGCCTTGGGCGTAGGTGCCAAACGAACCACGGTTCGCGCCCGACTCGTAGATCATCACGACGCCGTAGCGGTGATAGATGGCGTAGTCGATGTCGGTGAAACTGCCGCTCGTCTCGGTTTCGCCGAGTCCGAGCATGACCGTCTCTCCCGAGTTCGGTGCGTGGTCGGCCACGAAG
>JBCCYT010000042.1:0-28274 GCA_039188975.1 Actinomycetota bacterium | reverse complement strand
CTGCTTGATGTAGGAGTGACCGACGCGGGTCTGCACCGCCACACCGCCATGCTCGGCGACGACCTCGGGCACCGTTTTGGAGCAGATCAGGTTGTACAGGATCGTTGCGCCCGGGTTCTTGGCCAGGATCGAACGAGCCACCATGGCCGTCGTGAGCGAGCCCGAGATCGCACGGGCGGTTTCGTCGACCAGGAACACCCGATCGGCGTCACCATCGAAGGCAAGCCCGATATCAGCCCCAGTCTCGAGGACCCGTGCCATCAGGTCCTGCTGATTCTCCGGCTGAATCGGGTCGGCTGGATGATTCGGAAACGTGCCGTCGAGCTCGGGATACATGTGGTCGAGATCAAACGGCAACGACGCAAAGACTGCGGGGACCACCAGCCCGCCCATCCCGTTGGCCGTGTCCGCCACCACCTTCAGCGGCTTGAGCGCAGCGACGTCAACAAAGGAATGAACATGCTCGACATACCCCGGCAACATGTCCTCGGATCGACGGCTTCCAACCGAACCCGACGGATCAGGACCAGCCTTCGCCATCTCCTTGATCGCATCGAGCCCGGTGTCTTTCCCGATGGGAGCAGCCTTCGCCAGCGACATCTTGATGCCGTTGTACCCCGCCGGGTTGTGCGATGCAGTAAAGACTGCCCCCGGCATCTCCAGCACACCCGAGGCGTAATACATCATGTCGGTGGCGCAGAGACCCACATCGACGATATCGACGCCATGCTCGAGGGCGCCATCGCCGAACGCGGCTGAGAAGGCCTCGCCTTCGGGCCGCATGTCATGGCCAACCACGATCGAGCTCTCACCGTTTTGCCTCACGAAACGAGCAAACGCACCGCCGATCGCCCGCGCCCCATCGACCGTGAACTGATCAGGCACCGTGCCCCGCACGTCGTAGGCCTTGAAGATCGCATCGAAGTCCGTCATCAACGTTCCTTGCTTCCTGGATCCTCGTCCCGAGGATTCGTGCTTCCTGGATCCTCGTCCCGAGGATTCGTGCTTCCTGACCGCTCATCCACCATCGGCGACTTCTCTGCGTTCGGGAGTTCCTGATCACCGAAATCGGGGTAGTGCCCCCGGCGCGCAGCCCGCCGGATACGCAGAATATCGACAACCACCCCGATGCCGTCCCGAAACGCCCGAACCGTCGACGTGTCTGAGTTCACCACCTCGACCGGCAACTCGATCATCGTCAACCCGTACCGCTCCACCAGATGCAGCACCTCGATATCGAAGGCAAACCCGTCGATCCGGCCCGGGGCCACGACCCACCGAGCCGCATCGGAACGAAACGCCTTGCACCCCGACTGGGTGTCGCGATAGTTGCCGAGCAGCAACAGATTCGTCGCCATGTTGACCCCCCGACTCCCAAAAGAGCGCAGAGCAGAGGTTCCAACGAGCGTTTCCGCGTCCTCATGGTGGCGGTTCCCGATCGCGACGTCGTAGCCAGATTCGATCGCCGCGAGGAACGACAGGAGCTGGCGGGGGGCATAGGCGAGATCGGCATCGGTGAACGCAACCGTGCGCCCCGACGCCGCAGCAACACCAGCCCGAACCGCAGCCCCTTTGCCGCGGTTCTCCGGTTGCACCACGACCTGATGCGCACCAGCAGCCGTAGCAGCAGCCGCCGTGCCGTCACGACTTCCATCGTCGACCACGACGACCTCGAGATCATTGGCCCGATCCAGCTCAGCGAGCTGAGACCGAATCTCCCGAATCGTCGACCCGATCCGCTCCGCCTCGCGGTACGCCGGCACGACGATCGACAGCCGTCGATCACCTGGCGCTGGGGGCCGAGCCACCGGCGACGACTGCTCGCGCCGGACCACACGGAACAACACCAGCCGGTACGCCCCCAGTCGCACCACCGCAGCAAAACCGACCGCAGCGATCTTCGCGAGCAGCACCGGTTCACCCAGTGAGACGAAGACGATCAGGTCCACCGACCCGGCAACCACCGCCACCGCAACAAACACGGGCGGCTGCCGGATCCATCGGTCGACAACATCACCGCGCAGCGCATACCGATGATGCAGGATCCGTGCCACCACGGCTGCGAGAGCCAGACCCAACACGTCGGCGGGAACCCGGCCCATCCCGAGCTCGACCAGACCGACCGCGACCCCGACGTCGAGCACCGTCGCCACGAACCCGGCGACCGCAAACCGCCGTACGTCGGGCCGCTCACCGGGGTGAGCTGAGGTCATCTGACGTTTTCGCCGTCGGCCGAAACGCCGCTCCCGGCCGGTGCAGGAGCCGGGTCGAAACCGGTCGCTGCAAAGGTGCGAGCCGGCTCCACGACCAACAGCCGGTAGCGCACGAGTTCGACGAGATCGGGCAGCGCGGAGAACAGCACCACGACAAGACCGGCGATGCCAGGCATCCAGATGCCGAGCGACTCGGCGATGTCCTCGGTCGTCGGTTGGCGGATGCCGTGCAGCACCAACGTGTACGCAACCAACCCAAGCCCTACGCCGAGGCGGACAACCGCGCCACGGGTGCGAAGCGCCGTGGTCTCGACGAGCGCCGCGACCGATGCCGGCTTGGCTCGTCCCGTGCGAACCTCGTCGATCACCAACGCTCGATCCGGAAGATGCGCAAGCGCAGAGGCGCCAAAGTCCCACAGTGGTTCACCGTCGGGAATCGACGAGCGCCGCACCGCCACCAGGGCGGCCACACCAAGCACCGTCAAGAGCATGCTGAGAACTTCGACACCCGAACGGCCGTACTGCAGCTCGACGTTGATGTCGGTCGGGACGACCACCATGAGGTTCGGCGCCACCCGATACGGACCCTCGGCACCGTCCACCGACCAGTTCGGGAAGTAACTGGTGCGAACAAGAACCGGTTGACCGATCTGGTCGACGGTGAACGAGATGCTCGACTCGTCGGTCTCGATATCGGACACAACCACCGGCTCGACCGGGTCGCTCGGGAGCGCGACCGGCAACGCTGCAGCCATCGCCCGCATCTCGGCAGGGCGATCGACACCGTTCTCGATCGCCGCCTGCAACTCCGGGCTGGCCGCCTCGATCTCCGCGATCGAGGTACGAGGCCAACCCTCAGGTCCCGACGCGGCGATCAGGGGGAGATATTCGGCTGCCTCCCACCAACCCACGGTCGGTACGAGCCAGTCTTCACCGCCACCCTGAACCCCGTCGACGACGACGGGAAGGTGATCGAGCCCGACCACGAGGTCGGACTCGTCGACCAAGAAGATGACCCACGGCCCCGCGGTCGCCAGTTCGGTGAGTCGACTGTCGGTCTGGGCTGCACTCACCGCCTCATCGGTGAACGCCATGTAGTAGCGGACACCGAGATCCTGGAGGTGCCCGACGCCGTCGGTGATATCGAGCGGTGAATAGGGAAGATCTCGCTGGGCTCGAGACGGAGACTGTGACAGTTCCGACTGCAACAAGAAGTGGTACGGCGTCGTCGCTGACGCTTCGAAGTACAGACCTTCCATCGAGCCGATGCAGCCATCGGTCCAATGCGGGAGCAGCATCGGCGCCATCGGCGTTCCGTACGATCCGAGACGCTCGGACTGGTACTCCCACAGCGACCGGCCACATCCGAACTCACGACCGACCTCATCCATCGTCGCAACCATGAGTGAGTATTCGGCATACGCGGGCTTCGGATGCTCAGCGGTGCCTTCGTATCCCGCGAAGTTGTGCGTGGCCCACAGCGGTCCGAGATGACGTTCGGTTGTCTGGAAAACCCCGAGCCAGCTGTACCGGCCCTGCTCGTCGATCGAGCCGCCAGGCAACGATCGGAGCGTGAGGCCAAAGGCGACGAAAACAACCGCGGTTGCAGCAAGTGCTGGCGCCGCGGCAAGCAGCGGTCGCGATCGAGGTGACTGACCTCGACTCGAGAGCGCGTTTGCGCCAACGACGAGCAAGCGACCGATCTCGGCCACCGCCAGGCCGGCCATCAGATTGATCGACAGGTAGTAGAAGGGCAGCAACCGGACGTTCCACAGTCGTCCCTCGGGCAAGAGCAGGAACAGCCCGGCGAAGAAGAGCGCAACGAGGGTCAGCGCCATCCCCAGCCGCACCCGGCGGATGCCACAGACGACAGCGCCAATCACTGCCAACCCGATCAGGAGCTGCAGCGGGGGATCGTTGGCGAGAAAGGCCTGGTCGCCGAACGAACCACTCCGGTCCCAGAGGGCGGCGACATAGCGCCGCTCCTTACCCCAACCCATGTCGTTGAGCAGCGAGCGATTCCAGAAGAACGGCAGCACCCAAAACGCCGACAGCAGCGCGGCGATGGGGCCCATCACGGCGACCCACACCACCGTTCGCACACCAGGGCGAACAAGCAGAAGCGCACCGATCGCGGCAAGGGCGAAGAACGCCGCAAAGAGATGGGTCAGTCCGGCGAGGGCCAAGAGGACGGCCGCCCACCCGCGATGGTCACCGGTTTCCAGCCCGCGGGCCACCACGCCGATGCACACCACGGCGAGCGACAGCCCGAGCGAGTACGCAAACTCGCCCGCCATGGTCGACAACAGATTGCCGCCGTAGATGTTGAAGCTTCGGTCGAACAGGAACGGGATCGTGGCGACGGCGAGAAGGGCGGGGCCGGGGAACGCGAGCCCACCGAGCCGACCGAGGGCCCATCCCGCCAGCGGCAAGCTGACCATGCCCGCCACGACCACCAGCTTCATGGCGGCGCCGTACGAAATCGGAAGGACCAGCAGCACGCCCAGCGTCGCGACGCAGTACACGATCGCGACGCGGCTCGTGGTCGCCCCCAAACGTGAACGAGCCCAGATGGCCGCCGCTGCGATGGCTCCCGCAACACCGGCGGCGACGAACGGCCCGCCGGCCACCCCCACGTTGAGGATCACGATCAACAGCGACGGGATGATCATGTAGAAGGTGAAGGCCGGGAATCCGGCGTACCAATCCGGGGACCAACCGGTGAGGCGGAGGTCGGGAAGCAAGACGTCGCGGAGGTACGCCGGTGACCAGACGTGGGCACCCATGTCGCCACCGGTGGGAGTGGTGTTCTGCAACCACAGATCGGGTTGGACATTCCAGCCGACGAACAGCGTCGCGGCGACGACCAGCGATGCGGTGATCAGCCCCTCGACCGAGACGCCTCGACTCAGTGGAGCAGCACTGGGTACAGCAGCACTGGGTGGACCAGCACTGGGTGGATCATCATCAGCGGCCAGCGGTTCGGACGCGTCGGCGCGGAGATCGGCGATGTGGTCGCTCATGAGGAGACCATGGTGCCATCTGGGGACCGGTATGCCGCGGCGCGTCTGCGCAGAGGGCACCGGGGCGGGTCAGCGACGAAACCGGGCCCGCGGGGTGTCGGGCGTCCCCAGCTCGTGAATGACGCCGTCGAGGGTCGTCAGCTTGCCGTCGCGCTGCCACCACCGCATGTCGCAGGTGCTGCAGCTACACATCGAGCGTTCGCCGGCGCCGACATTGATGGTGATGGTGACCAGTGGCGAGCCGCACGAGGGACAGGCGGTTCCAGCAGATACAGGCATGGGGCGTCTCACTCTCGATGGGCTGACCACTCTCCGTCGGAGTTTCGGCGCCATGTGTGAGCTATCGAGAGAAAAAGGTCACTCGTCGTGAGGTTCTTTCACCTACCTCCGCCAGATTCACACGGAACGTGGTGTTTCCGGGTCGAGCTCAGCGCGCGTGATCACGCGAGAAGCAACGAGACGACCGCGGCGAGGTTGAACCCCACATGGGTCCAGATCGCCGTGCCCAACCGGCCGGTTCGCTCGGTGACGACCGCAGCAACCAACCCGAACACCAACAGACCGGGGAACTGCACCAGTTGGAAGTGAGACGCAGCGAAGATCACCGACGAGACGATCATCGCCGTGGCCACCCCGGCTCCCCGCGCCGCCGTCTCCATGTCGCGGATACCTCGATAGAGCAGACCCCGGTAGCAGATCTCCTCGGCGACCGGCGCAGCAATGACGGTCATGAACACCAGCGCAACCAAATCGAGCGGGGAATCGACCGCGGCCACGAGGCTCCGAGCGGGGGCGGCGACGTCTTGCTGGCCAAACACCACGAACACGAGCTCATAGAGCGGAATCAGGGCGAATTGGGTGACGACGCCGAGAGTCAACCCACCGACGACATCGAGCCGGGTCATGCCCCACCCCATGTCGCGCACCCACTCGAGCCCGTGCCGTCGAGCCCAGAGCGGCGCACCGATGAGCCCCAACCACAGCGGCAGATTGAGCAGCGCCTGAATTCCAGCCGGGATCCGATTGTCGTCGAGCGGCAGGTTCTGGCCGAGCTGACGGACCGTTCGGCCCGCCTCGCTGCCGATCGTGGCCGGAACGCTCGCCTGCCAGCCCCCGGCCGCGACCACCATGCTCCCGAGCAACGACGCAACGACGATCCCCACCATGAAGCCGGCGATAGCGAGAAACACCCGCTGTCCGGGCGCCATGGGTTCCACGGCGCTCAACTGGCGTAACGAAGTCCGTCGTCGTGGCGAACCATCGGAGACGTAGACGCCGCGGTCGGCTCCCTGGGTGCGTCGGCTCCCGTGCGACGATCACGGAGTTCCCAGCCACGCGGCGGCCGAGTGCGGTCAGCATGGCGGCGACACAGGTCATGGTGAGCCGGGCTGTCGACCGGGTGAAGGTCGTCGAGCCACACCTGGCGCTGGTCGTACGCATACGAAAGCGTGGTGTCTGCGGGTTGTCCACACCCCGGGCGAGCACAGCGACGACTCATGAAACGACGGTACCTCATGGATCCCGCTCGAGGGCCGATGGGAGGAGAACCGAGCGCAGCGCTGCCGTTGCGTGTATCCACCCGTCTACCCTTGGTCTATGGCGTCAAACCCTCCCCCTCCCCCTCCCCCTCCCCCGCCTCCCGTCCGCGACGACGACCGGACACCCTCTGGTGCCCGCCCTCCCGCCCAGGGCATTTCGCGCTACGCCGTGTGGATTGCACTGGGCACCCTGATCGTGATTCTCGGGGCAACCGTCTTCTTCCCGAATGAGCAGCGCGAAGAGGTCGACTACACCGACTTCCTCCAGCGGGTGAGTGAAGGTGACGTCATCGAAGCCGAATACGACAACACCGACGGCGACATCGACTTCATCGACGTCGCCGGCATCGAGTTCACGACCGTGGGCCCGATCCCTCTCCCCGAGGATGATCACACCCTGATCTCGGGAGCGACCAAGCTCACCTTCGTCACGCCGAGTCCCGGTTTCCTCGCGTCGTTGTTGCCGCTCATGTTGCCGATCGGCTTGTTGATCCTCTTCTTCATCTGGATGCAGCGCCGCGCCCAGGGCCAGATGGGCAACATCATGTCGATCGGTCGCAGCAAGGCCAAGACCTACTCGACCGAGCGACCCGGCACGATGTTCGACGACGTTGCCGGCTACGAGGGCGTCAAGCAGGAAATCACCGAGATCGTCGACTTCTTGAAGCACCCCGAGCGCTTCACCGAGATCGGGGCACGAGTGCCCAAGGGTGTCTTGCTCGTCGGTCCCCCCGGTACCGGCAAGACCCTGCTCGCCAAGGCGGTCGCCGGTGAAGCGGGTGTGCCGTTCCTGTCGGTCACCGGTTCTGACTTCATGGAGATGTTCGTCGGCGTCGGCGCCAGCCGGGTACGCGACCTGTTCGACTCGGCCCGCAAGATGGGCAAGGCGATCATCTTCATCGACGAGATCGACTCGATCGGTCGAAAGCGGGGCGCGGGCCTCGGTGGCGGACACGATGAGCGTGAGCAGACCCTCAACCAGATGCTCGCCGAGATGGACGGCTTCGAGGGCTCTGAGGGCATCGTGATGATGGCGGCGACCAACCGGCCCGACATTCTCGACCCGGCGTTGCTGCGAGCTGGCCGATTCGACCGCCAGGTGGTCGTTCCGCTCCCCGAGATCGAGGATCGGGTCAAGATCCTCGAAGTCCACCTGAAGGGCAAGCACACCGCCGACGACGTCGACCCCCGAGTCGTCGCCCGAGGCACGCCCGGCATGGCTGGCGCCGATCTCGCCAACCTGGTGAACGAAGCGGCCCTGTTCGCCGTGCGCCGTGGAAGCGACAACATCCAGGCGGTCGACTTCGAGTCGGCGCGCGACCGGGCCTTCCTCGGCATCGAGAACACCTCTCGGATTCGCACCCAAGAAGAGCTGGAGCGCACGGCGTACCACGAAGCCGGGCACGCCGTCTGCGCAGCTGCCACTCCCGCGAGCGACCCGGTTCACAAGGTCACGATCATCTCCTCCGGGATGGCTGGCGGCGTGACCTGGACCCTCCCCGAAAAGGACCGGACCGGTTACGACAAGGACGAGTGCGAGGCGTTCATGGTGCGAGCGATGGGCGGCCGAGTCGCCGAGGCCCTCGTGTTCGACGAGATGACCACCGGTGCGAGTGACGACCTTCGCCAGGCCACCAACATGGCTCGCGACATGGTCACCAAGTGGGGGATGAGCGATGCGGTCGGTCCGATGTCGCTGTCCAACAGTCAACCGGTCTTCCTCGGCGAAGACATGATGCAAAACCGCGGTGATCACTCCCCCGACACGATGAAGCTGGTCGACGAGGAGATCCGCCGCATCCTGGTGAAAGCCGAGACCGACTGCCGCGATCTTCTCATCGAGTACCGGCATGGCCTCGACCTGGTCGCACGAGCCCTGCTCGAACACGAGACGATCTCGGGCGACGAAGTCACCCGGCTCATCGAGATCTCCAGGCAGCCAGCCGCGGCGTCGAGCGACAGTGAGCCCCCTCTGGAGGCTGCGGAGCACACCACGGGATCGACTGCCGAGGCAGAACCAGCCGAGGTCGGTAGCGGCTCCGACGACGCCTGAGCATGGAGCGCCTGCTGCTGGTTCTGGGCGCAGTACTGATCGCTGCGGTCGTTGCGGCCGTGCTCGGGCGCAAGCCCGGCGCACCCGCGTCCAACACCCACCACGTACCGAACCTGCTCGACCGGCGCGACTTCATTCGTCCTGAAGCGGAGTGGCTCGTCGCGGTCTTCACATCGGCGACGTGCACCACCTGCGAAGGCGTCTGGGAACGGGCCGACCTGCTGGCCAGCGACGCGGTTGCCGCCCAACGCATCGACTACCAAGACGACCGGGCACTCCACGAGCGGTATCGCATCGACGGGGTACCGACCTTGGTGATCGCCGACATCGACGGGACCGTCAAGCGAGCGTTTCTCGGTCCGGTGACCGCAACCGACCTGTGGGCAGCCATGGCTGAGGAACGAGAGCCCGGCTCGGTCCCTCCTGACTGCCATGACAGCATCGGCACCGTCGATGTCGACGCGGACCGAACCAACGATCAGTCGAGCTGATCGAGCGAGACGGGGTCAGCCATCACGACACCGCTCAGCAGCTGACGGGACGTGAACCCCGCAAGCTCTCGACTCACGACAACCGGTGCTGACGCCTCGACCTCGACGACGGCTCGATCACCAAGGGTTGCGCCGTCGACCGATCGCCACTGCCCGGGAGCGAGCTCGAACGACTGTGCGGCGGTCGCGCCTGTCGGGTCGATCACGGACACGTCGACGATCGCGATTGCTTCGTTCGACGGATTGACGACGTGCAGTGCGGCAGTGTTTCCATCGAGCACCGCCGTCCAGCGGACCGCTCCGCTGTCGATCGCTGGCATGGCCGACGTTCCCGGCACGATTTGATCGGTCAGCGGAACCTCACGCTCCAGTGAGACCGCCACCGGCACCCCGGTCAGCGAGCGAGCGAGCACCGCAAACTCGCCCAGCGCCGCAAGACGCGACTCGAGGGCGACATTCACCACCGCCGTTCGACCGGGCCGCACCGTCAACTCGACGGGATCGAGCGACGCTCGTCCGTCGGTCACGATCTCCAGGTCGACCTCCGCCGTCTCGTCGAGCGACGGGTTCGTGACGAAGATCTGATCAAAGACCCCGAGATCCGAGCGAACCGACGGAAGGACTGACACGGCGGCGCCACGTTGCAGGAGCGGCGTCACGGCCAGCCCTCGCACCTCGGTTCCGTTTCTGACCTGGAGCCGGTGCCCGACGAGTCGGCCGGCGACGACCTCGACGGAGGTCTGCACCCGCTCCGCCACGGTCACCTCGCTGGTGACGTCGATCGCGACGACTCGGCGGGCCGGAACAACGATCGCATCGAGCCGATCAGGGCCAACATCGGCATCGAAGCGCACGTTGGCAACCGCATCCTCACGGAACGGGTTGAGCAGCACGAGCGTCATCTCTTCACCCTCTGCCAACACCCGGGTTGCCCCGTCGGCCGCAAAGAGGGCCGCCGCAGTGTTGGTGGCGCACGGCGCCCGGTCCGTCCCGCTACGCCCGTCGAACGTCTGCTCGACGATCACGTCGCTCGAGCCGGTCTCGACGATGGCGCCAACCCACGCGGCATCCGGCGCCAGCTCCGTGAGGTTGACCACCGTTCGTTCGCCTGCGGTGGCGACGATCTCGCTCCGAAGTTCGTTCTCGACATCGTTGCGGATCGCGATGATGTCGACCGGCACGTCGAGCGCGCCCACATTGATCACATCGAGTCCCACGGCCGCCGCCCCCGTCGCACTCGAACCCCCCGCACAGAACCAGGTGCCGACCGACGCGTCCGGGGTACCGAGGACCGTCGGCACGACAGGGAGTTCGAGGTCACGGTCACGCTGGTCGGCGAAGACGCCAAGCGTGATCAGACCACCGATGATCGTGACAGCAAGAAGCCGCAGCGCCGCCATCAGAGCCGCCCTCCGGTGAAGCGACGAAGCTGCAGCCCGAGCGCCGCAAGCAGGGTCAGCAGCTGCACCACGGTGACGAGCTGTCGCCATCGAGGCGTCGAATAGATGAGTGAACCCTCGCCCCCCGACGACGGCACGTACGCGGTCGCCCAGCCCAACGAGCGGCGTTCGGCGGTCTCGTTCCCGTCGACGTCGAATCGCCAGCCAGGATCAGCGGTCTGGGCGACGAAGATCTCGGTGGAGTCAGGGATGGGGCCCGTGACGACATCGCCGTCACCCACCAGGACGCCAATGGTCCCGGCCAACGGGCTGACCTGGAGGTCGAACAGGTCGTCGCGTCCGTCGTCGAAACCGCCGGCAGCCGCGGCGCGGACCGACACCCACTCGGTGTTCTCATAGACCCGCAGGGCACTGTTCACCCCGCTGAGCCGGCGCAGATCGAGCTGGGTGTCGAGCGTCTCGACCAGAGCCGCAGGAACGGGGCGAGCATCCGTCTCGCTGGAAAACGGCGCCGGTGCGAGCCGCTCCACGGTGACGACATACCGGATGCCAAGCCCGCCGAGAAGCCGGCCGGCCCGCGCCGTGTCGCCGGCGACGATCGCGTCGAGGACCACGTCGATCTGGCCGGCTTCGCCCCGATCCGCAGGCAGTGATCGCTCGGTGATGTCGGGCAACCCGTCGAGGGTCGCGGCCCAGGCCATGTCAGCAACGAACGCGTGGCCTTGCGCCGGCAGATGATCCGGGTGACCAATCCACAGCACCCGATAGCTGCCGTCGTCGCCGGGATCGGCAAACGGGACCACCGCCTCATACCCCGTGCGAGCGAGCCCCCATCGGCCGTCCTCGAGCTGACCCAGCGCAGGGAGCACCGCCACCGCACCGGCAACAACGGCGACCGGGAGCAGCGCCTGGCGCCACCCGAAGCCCGCGGCGCGAAGGTCGTGCTCGATCGACGACACGCACACGCCACACAGTGCCGCAACCGCAATCGCCGAAGGACCGACGAGCACCGCGGGTTCGGGAACACCAAAGGGAACGAGTCCGTGGACCGCCACCAGCGCCGTGGTCCAGCCGGTGAGCGCCACGAACCACAGGCGTACGGTGAGATCGAACCGCCACGCCCGTCCGATCAACAGCGGCACACTCATCGGGACGACGAAGGCCCACACGAACGTTCCTGGATCGTTGGGTCCGAGCGCGAAGCGCAGCAGGTCGGTCAACGGCTCGTTGGTCGCAGCACCGGTACGTCCATCGGCGAGCGGGTGCCACGGCAAACCCGCATTCACGAGGTCGAGCGAGAACGGAAGCGCGACCAGGCCCGCCACGGCCGCGGCGCCGATCGAGGCGACGATCAGTCGCACCAGGCCCGTCGGGTTGACCGCAACAAGTGCGCCAGCGACGACGCCGGCGGCGATGACGACGGTCACCGTCGCCACGATCGGGTCGAAGATGCCCGCCAGCCCGACTGCGAGCCCGGCGGCGACCGCGGCCGATGCAAGCGACCGGACCGGCCCGCTCACCGTACGGAACGGCGCGCTGGCCTGCGCCTCGAGTAGCGCCCGCAACACCCACGGACTGACCGCATACACCCCCAGCGCAGTCCACGACGCCGATGCGATGGCCGCCCAGGGCAACGGAAGAGCCGCATACGCGACGAGGGTTGCCGTTTGCGCCCGTCGGCTCCCCGTCACGGCAAGTACCCGCCACGCACCAGCGAGCCCAACAAAGACGGGTCCCAGCACCCACAGCGTGCGCACCAGCCCGACCGAACCACCGAGGAGCCATGCGGCGACCCCCAGGAATCCGAATCCGCTCGGCGTCGACCCGACCGAACCGAGGTCTCGGGATCGCCACCCCGACCACCACGTCGACGTCAACTCGCCAGCGGTGTCGGGGAAGGCGGCGAAGTCGCCGACCGCCGGAACACCATTGGTGATCATCGAGCGCGACCCGAACACGACGAAGACGACGACAAGCGACCAGGCGATCATCGAAAAGCGGGCCGTACCGGTACGCATCGCGGTGACGAGGCCCCGCCCAAAGGTCCGCTCGCCCCGACCGATCTGGCCGCGCACGAACGCATTGATCCGCACCGAGCCGGCTTCTTGCGCAGCCCGAATGTCAGCAAACGGCGTGACGATGTGGGGCCGGAGCCCCCGCCGACGACGGCGGATCTCGTCGAGCCGCGAGAGATTCCATGTCCAGGCCGATGCGACATCACGGACCTGAGAGAAACGGCCGGTCATCAGCGCAATGAACATCTCTGCCAGCGACAGCAGCGCAAGGAGCGGAACCGTGCCCAGGAGACGCACCCCGCTCCCGGTCACCAGGACGGTCCGCAGCTGGTGTCGGGCCCGGGTTCGCCGGATGTCGTCGACACCGGTGCGGCCGATCAGATCCTCCCGGTGGCGAACGCGGGCATCGGGCACCACCAACACTCGTGCGCCAGCGAGCTGAGCCCGCCAACAGAGATCGACATCCTCACCCCGGCGAGTGATCCCCGGATCGAACCCGCCGATCGATGCGAAGAGACGGGTTCGGACCAACACACACGCCGACGGCACCGCAAAGACGTCGGTGACATAGTCGTATTGCTCCTGATCGCGTTCGCCCGGATCGACGAGGTCACCCGCAACCGCAAACTGGTCGACCCGTAGCCCCACGTGTTGCAAGACGTCGGGGTTCTCCCAGGGCACGAGCTTCGGGCCGGCAACACCAGCGTTTGACCGCAGCGATTCGGTGACCAACGTGCGGACGGTGTCGGGGGCCAGCGCAACGTCGTCTTGACAGACGAGCAAGAACGCCGACGAGATGTCGGTCTCGAGCACCGTGTTGGCGGCTGCGGCGAAGCCGACCGTGTCCGACGCATCGATCAAGGTCGCAGCGGGTGCCACCGATCGCACCCGAGCCGCCAGCTGCGGATCACCGACCCCATCGACGACGACGAGATCGAGACGGGGATAGTCCTGAGTGACGATCGAATCGAGCGTCTCGTCGAACCAGTCACCAGGGTCGTGGGCCACGACGACAGCAGTGACCGACGGCGTCGCCGCACGGGCCTCTTGCTGCCCCTCCTGAGGCGACGGGTTGGCGTTGGTGTCGGCCACGATCAGCGGAGGCTACCGCCCACTCTGCCCCGCGAGGGGACACCTCCGAAGAGAGGCGGATGGTTGCCGTGAGACGGCCCGAAACCTAGAGTCCGCTGCGATGTCGGCCCCCACTCTCGCCCAGCACTCGTGAGCGCCCGGGCCCTCGTCACCGGCGCAGGCGGCTTCGTCGGTCGCCATCTGTGTGCCACCCTTCAGGCCGCGGGCGACACCGTGCTGACCAGCGAGGCCGACATCACCGACCGCGACGCCATCGTGGCCGAATGTGCCGAGCGAGCCCCCGATGTCGTGTATCACCTCGCCGCCCAATCCGATGTCGGTGGCTCCTGGAACCGGCCGGTGGAGACCTTCCGGGTCAACGCAGAAGGCACCCTGAACGTGCTCGATGCGGCCCGGCTGAGCGGCGCCACCCGAGTGCTGGCGGTCACCAGCGCCGACCTGTACGGCAAGGTCACCGAAGCGGACATGCCGCTCACTGAGACCCAGCCGGTTCGTCCGGTCAGTCCCTACGGAGCGTCGAAGGCGGCCGCCGACATGATCTGTCTCCAAGCCGGCCTCGGCTATGGCCTCGATGTCGTGCGGGTTCGAGCGTTCAACCACCTCGGACCGGGACAGAGTGATCAGTTCGTCGCCTCGGCCATCGCGTCTCGCATTGCAGCTGCGGAACGCACCGGCGACCATGTCGTGAAGGTCGGCCGTCTTGACGCACGTCGCGACTTCACCGACGTTCGCGACGTCGCGCTCGCCTACCGGGCCCTCATGGCCGACGGCGAACCCGGCGAGGCCTACCACGTGTGCTCGGGGGTCGACCGTTCAGTGCAGCAGTTGGCCGATATCCTCATCGACCATTCGTCGGCCGACATCACCCTCGAACCCGACCCGGAGCTGATGCGACCGGTCGATCTCAAGGTGCTGCGGGGCGACAACGCCAAGATCAACCAACGGACCGGCTGGTCGCCAACCATCCCCATCGAACAGACGCTCACGGACCTGCTCGAGACGTGGCGCAACGCTGCCGCCAACTAGACCCTCTCCCCCGCTCTCCACCCTCTGCTGAATGAAGGACCTGTCGTGACCAAACGAGCACTCATCACCGGTATCACCGGCCAAGACGGCTCCTACCTCGCGGAACTGCTGCTCGAGAAGGACTACGAGGTCCTCGGCATGGTCCGCCGCTCGAGCACCGTCAATTTCGAGCGCATCGCGCATTTGCAGGATCGCATCACCTTCGTCCCTGGCGATCTGCTCGACGAGATCTCGATGATCCACATCCTGCAGCAGTATCGACCCCACGAGGTGTACAACCTCGCGGCGCAGTCGTTCGTGCAGACCTCGTTTGGACAACCGGTCCTCACCGGTGAGACCACGGCGCTCGGTGTGACCCGCCTCCTCGACGCCATCCGGCTGGTCGACCCGGAGATCCGCTTCTACCAGGCGAGTTCCTCGGAGATGTTCGGCAAGGTCCACGAAGTTCCCCAAACGGAGACAACCCCGTTTCATCCCCGCTCGCCGTACGGCGTCGCCAAGGTGTACGGCCACTGGATCACGCTGAACTATCGCGAGAGCTATGACCTGCACGCGACGAGTGGCATCTTGTTCAACCACGAGAGCCCTCGGCGAGGTCTCGAGTTCGTGACCCGAAAGATCAGCCACACGGTCGCGCAGATCAAGCTGGGCAAGGCAACCGAACTTCGGCTCGGCAACCTCGACGCTCAACGCGACTGGGGCTTCGCCGGCGACTATGTCGAAGCAATGTGGCTCATGTTGCAACAAGACACTCCCGAGGACTTCGTCATCTGCACGGGCGAAACGCACTCGGTGCGGGAATTCTGCGAGGTCGCCTTCGGGCACGTCGGGCTCAACTGGGAAGACGCGGTCGTCATCGATGAAGCCTTCTTCCGGCCCGCCGAGGTGGATCTCCTCGTCGGTGATGCAACCAAGGCCGAGCACGTCCTCGGGTGGAAACCAGAAACGACCTTCGAAGGGCTGGTCACGATGATGGTGGATGCCGACATCGACCTGCTGTCGGGAAAGCTCAAGGGCATCTCATGAGCCACGTCGTCCTGGCCGGTGGGGTCGGGGCGGCCCGCTATCTCACCGGCGCACTGGAGGCCCTCGACCCGACCACCGTGACCGGAGTCGTCAATGTGGCCGACGACGTCGTCTTGCACGGGCTCCATGTCAGCCCTGACCTCGACACGTGCACGTACACGCTCGCCGGCGCCATCGATCCTGAACGCGGCTGGGGGCTTGTCGACGAGACGTGGCAGGCAATGGCTGAGCTCGGCCGCTACGGCGGCGCAAACTGGTTCAGCCTCGGCGACCGAGATCTGGGCACCCACCTGTACCGAACGGCACGCATGCACGAAGGCGCAACCCTCACCGAGGTGACGGCAGAAATCGTCGCCGCCTGGGACGTGCCGTGTCGCCTGCTTCCGGTCAGCGACGACCGGATCGAGACGCGAGTCAGACTCGCGGGCGACCGTGAGGTCGGTTTCCAGGAGTACTTCGTCGGGATGCAGCACAGTGTCGAGGTCAGCGGTGTTCGTTTCGCCGGTAGCGACGAAGCGCGCCTCTCTCCCGCCGTGGCCCAGGCAATCACCGCAGCTGACGCCCTGGTCATCGCCCCATCGAATCCGATCGTGTCGATCGGACCGCTGTTGGCCGTCCCCGGACTCGAGCCACTCGTGCGATCCCGACGCGACCGCACCGTCGCCGTGTCACCCATCATCGGCGGAGCCGCGCTCAAGGGACCGGCCGACCGAATGTTGCGAGAACTCGGCGAGGAGAGCTCCGTCGTCGGTGTTGCCCGGCGGTATCGAGAGCTGGCAGCAACGCTCGTGATCGACGAGATCGATCGTGATCTTGCTCCTGCGGTGGAGGACGCCGGTATGCGAGCGGTCGTCATGCCGACCATCATGAAGGAGCCGGGTGTGGCCGCAGCGCTCGCCACGGCGTGCCACGACGCTGCGACAGGAGCCTGATCCATGGCCGATCTCGAGATCATCGCCATCCACGACATCGGGGAGGTCCGTCCCGGCGACGACCTCGCAGAGCTGATCGTGGCGGCCGACGACGCCGACCTGCACGACGGCGACTGTTTGGTCATCACCCAGAAAGTGGTGTCGAAGGCCGAAGGCCGGCTCGTCGACATCGATCCGAACGACCCGCTCTCCCACAAGCCGTTGGTCGAAGCAGAATCGGTGCGCATTCTTCGTCGCCGCGGCGAGCTGATCATCTCCCAGACCGAGCACGGCTTCGTGTGCGCCAACGCCGGCATCGACCTCTCCAACGTGGAACGTGGCCAAGCCGCGCTCCTTCCCGTCGACAGCGACCGCTCGGCCCGCGGCATTCGCGACCGACTTCGGGCCCGGCACGGCCATGATGTCGCGATCATCATCAGCGACACCTTCGGCCGTCCGTGGCGGCGCGGCGTCACCGACGTTGCCATCGGCTGCGCGGGGATTCAGGCCGTCGCTGACCTGCGGGGTACGACCGATGCGCTCGGTCGCGAACTCATGGTCACCGAAGTCGCCGTGGTCGATGAAATCGCCGCGGCCGCCGACCTTGTCATGGGGAAGGCCAAGGGCGTTGCGGTGGCAATCGTTCGAGGAATCGAGCCCGAGTGGTTCGGCCGAGGTTCGGTGGTCGACGAGATCGTTCGAAGCCCGGCTGACGATCTCTTCCGCTAGTTCGGCGGGGTCGATTCAGCTTGCAAACCCGTCGGGGTTCTGGCTCTGCCACCGCCAGTGATCGGCAACCATTTCCTCGAGGTCTCGGGTCGATCGCCAGCCGAGCAACTCGGCTGCGGTCTCGGTCGCCGCCCACGTCTTGGCGATGTCGCCCGGTCGTCGATCGACCACCTCGTAGGGAAGCTCTCGACCAACCGCCGCGCTCGCCGCTTTGACCACGTCAAGAACCGAGTACCCCACGCCGGTTCCGACATTGATCGGTACCGCGCCGTCGATCGATCCGTTGGCCAGGCCATCCAGGGCCGCAACATGCGCCTCGGCCAGATCCATGACGTGGATGTAGTCGCGCACGCCCGTGCCATCGTGGGTGTCGTAATCGTCGCCGAACACCCGGACGTGATCGAGACGCCCCACCGCGACCTGCATCACGAACGGGACCAGATTGTTGGGATGCCGTTGGGATCCTCTCCGAGTGTGCCGCTTCGATGAGCTCCAACCGGATTGAAGTATCGAAGCAGAACGACGTCGAGGTCAGAGGCCGCCGAGGCATCGGCGAGAATCTGCTCGCTCATGTACTTCGTCCAGCCGTACGGGCTCTCGGCACCCGTCGGCGCGGCCTCCGTCACCGGTACCTGATCGGGCTGGCCATACACGGTGCACGATGACGAAAAGACGAGCCGGTCGACCTCGTGCCGAGCCATCGCCTGGGCGACCCCGATCGTGGATCCAAGGTTGTTGCCGTAGTACTCGAGTGGCTTGGCCACCGACTCGCCGACCGCCTTGTAGGCCGCGAAGTGGATGACCTCGTCGATGGCGTAGTCGTTGAACACGGCATCGAGCATGGACGCGTCGAGCAGATCGCCTTCCACGAAGGCCATGTCGGGAGTGGTGAGCGCCCTTACGGCGTCGACCGCGGCAGCCGACGCATTGTGGAGGTTGTCGAGCAGCACGACGTCGCGACCAGATTCGTGGAGTGCAACCGCGGTGTGAGAGCCGATGAACCCGGCTCCACCGGTGACGAGCACCGCCATCAGGGGGACTCCGGCCGCTTCACGCCGTCGAGCTCTTCACCCGACGCGGCGATCGCGCCATCGCCCAACATCGTGAGATTTCTGAGCCGAGCCCACGAGTGCACCCGGGCGTCAGGCCCGACGATCGACCCGTCGACCGATGCTCCAGCGCCGATTCGTGCACCGGTCGAGATCACCGAATTGCGAACGACGGCACCCCCTTCGATGACGGCGCCGTCGAGCACGACCGAATCCTCGACCTCGGCGCCGAGTTCAACCGTGGCGGTTGCCGCGATCGCCGGCCAGTCGCCGCCCCGCAACCCGTTGACGAGGTCGAGTTGGATCTGGATGTACGTCTCGGGCGTACCGGCGTCTACCCAGTAGGCGTCGCTTTGCACAGCCCAGAGCCCATCGTCGGCCACGATCGCCGGGAAGGTCTCTCGCTCGATCGACACCTTGCGCCCGGTGTCGATGCGTCGAAGCACCGACGGCTCGAGCACGTACGTACCTGCGTTGATCCACTTCGTCGGCGCCTCGTCACGCGGCGGTTTCTCGACGAAACCGATCACCTTGCCGTCGAGATCGGTCGGTACGACCCCGTAGCGGCTCGGATCATCGACAGGGGTCAGTGCAATCGTGCCTTCAGCGCCGACCTCGTGGTGCCGGTTCCACACTGCGGTGACGTCGAGGTCGGTGAACACATCACCGTTGACGACGATGAAGGTCTCGTCGATGCCGGCAGCCTCGGCCGCAAATCGGACCGCGCCGGCGGTGTCGAGCGGTTCGGGTTCAACGGCGTAGCGCAGGGCCACGCCGGCGCAGACGCCGTCGGGAAACGCCGCCCGAAAGATGTCTTCTTTGTACCCGAGGGACAGCACGACCTCGTCGACGCCGTGAGACCCGAGCCGTCCGACGACGTGCTCGAGCATGGTGCGGTCGAGCACCGGAAGCATCTGCTTCGGAGCGGTGAGGGTGAGCGGCCGCAGGCGAGTACCGAACCCGCCGACCAGGACCACAGCCTTCACGATTACTCGTCTTCGGTCGTGTCGCCGTCGGGGGCCGTCGTGGTGGTGTCGAGCGGGACCGTGCCGGTGCTGATGAGGTCGGACCCCTGGCTGGCTCGCATCTGGCTCAGTGCGGCTTCGCTCGGCGGCGGCGGGTCCTCGCCCGCCGGTACCTTGGCGATCACGAACGCTTCGCCATCTTCGAGGAACGGAATCGAATCGAAGTCGTCATCGAACACCGAGACGAGCTCGACCGTCGGTGACGTGGCGTATCGGGCGACCTTGATGACAGCGGCATCATCGCCGCAGCCGGTCGAGGCGAGCACCTGCCCCGCTTCCGGTGTGGTGATGGCGTCGCGGGTGACCTCGGCCTCCATCGCGTCGAGCAACACACCGAGCTGGGCGTCTTCGCCGGTCGCCTGGCTGTTGAACGGATGGATGTGGATCACACTGTCTTGGTGACTGTGGATGCCGTCGGGATCCGCGGTTCCCTGGAAGACCGGCAGCTCGTTGCCGCAGTCGTAGATCGTGTACGCCGAGTGCCAGTGATCGCCCACCCGGGGCGGGGCAGCTGGATCACGATTGGTTCGAGCGAGCACCACGAGCGCGATACCGAGCACGATGACGGTCGCAACCGCCATCGGGAAACCGAGTTCGCGACGCTCGGAGGCGCCACGCGATGAGGCTGCGGCCCGTGCCGCGCGCTCGACCTTTTTGGAAGAACTTGCTTTACCCACGAGAGGCAACGCTAGCGCTGTCGGAGCCCTTTTCGGAGGTCAGCTCGGCGAACAGTTGGCCGTACGCCATCGCGACCCCCGCAGGTGACACCCATGTCTCGACGAAGGCCCGCCCTCGCTCCCCCATGGCATGTCGAGCCGCGGCATCATCGAGCAGCGCAGCCAGCGCCGAGGCGAAGGCATCGACGTTCCCTGGCGGCACCGCGACGCCACAGTCATGCTCGTCGAGCACCCTGCTGATCTCGGTGCCCGGGTCGATCGATGCCAGCACCGGTCGCCCCGCGGCAAGTGTCGAGTACAGCTTCGAAGGGACCGACGACCGAGCGAGTCCTTCTTTCAGCACGATCAGGTGGATGTCGCCGGAAGCCAGCACTTCCGGGAGTCGCTCGGTGGGCTGGAAGTCGACGAACCGGACCGTTTCGAGCCCATCAGCGAGGGCTTCCAGCCGTGGTCGTTCCGAGCCCCCACCATTGATGACGAAGTAGACGTCGTCGCGTTGACCATGCCAACGCCGGGCGGTTTCGATCACCAGATCGAGGGGCTGGGAGTAGCCGAGGTTCCCGGCGTACAGCACGATCACCCGATCGCCCGCGTCGACCTCGCGCCGGTACTCGGTTGCTCGGTCAGCCGGCTTGATTCGTTCGGTGTCAACAAAATTCGGAATCACCCGAACCAGGGTTTTGCTGCCGACCTTGGCTTCGACGTTCTCTGCGAGGTCCGACGAGAGCACCGTGACGGCATCGGCTCGTCGGTAGACGAACCGCTCGAGCCATTTCAAGACCGCGATCACCTTCGTATTCGTGATCGCCCCCACCTCGATGGCCACGTCAGGAAAAATGTCCTGCACGTTGAAGACGAATGGCGCCCGCCGGACGCGCGCGACCACCCATCCGGGCAGCCCGAGCGTCAGCGGCGGAGACATCGTCAACACGACGTCGGGTCGACGCCGTCGAAACAGCGCCAGCAGTCCCACGAGACCGGTGAAACCAGCGAACCCGAGGGCCCGGGCGGGGATGTTCGTCTTGTCGGTTGGAAAAGGATGCACACGTGTGACCGATCCCCACTCGGTCTGCGCTCGCCGCCAGAGACGCCCCTTCCAGGCCTCGCGCACGGCGTGGTGTTCGTACCACGGCAACGACGTGACGACATCGACCTGGTGGCCCTGAGCGACGAGCTGATGCACGATCTCGGTCATCACGGTGCCGGTCGGCGCCGTGTCGGGCTCGAAATGGGGGCACAGCACCAACACCCGCATCGAATCAGCCTCGGTCACGATGCGACCTCTCGCCACGCCTCGACGAGCCGGGCCGACGCGTCAGCCGCAGCCCACATCTCCGCCCGAACGGAACCGGCCGCCGCAAGCTTCGCTCGGGCGTCGGGATCATCGAGGAGCGCGAGGATCTCCGTCGCCCACCGCTCCGTGTCGTCAACCGGCAACAAGATGCCAGCATCACCGGCAACCTCTGGCAGGCAGGCCGCGTCGGCTGCGATCACTGGGGTACCCGCATGCATGGCCTCGAGCACCGGCAACCCGAATCCTTCGTACCGCGACGGGTACACGACGAGGTCAGCGTCGGCCAGCAAGCCCATGAGGATCTGTTCGTCGACCCGGCCGAGATGGCGAATGAACGCCGACGCCGGATCGACCCGAGCGATCGCGGCAGCGACATCGGCACTGGCTGCGCCCGCTCCCCCGGTGAACACCAGGAGTGCATCGGGACAGTGCTGATGCACCCGCGCCATTGCGTCGATCAACACCTGGTGGTTCTTGTGGGGATGCGTCACCGACGGAAACAGGATCAACGGGCGCTCGCCAACGAGCGACGCAAGGGTGTCACGCTCGCTCGGCACCGGACGCCGGCCGAGCGCGGGGCCGATCACCCGGACGCGATCTTCAGAGATGCCGAGGCGATCGACCACTCGGTCCGCAACCCATTGCGTCGGCGTACACACCAGGTCGGCACGTCGTGCGGTGTCGGGCAACGAGCGACGGAGGAAGAACTGCTTCGCCGACGAGAAGTTCTGGGGCAGATCGAGGGGCTGGATGTCGTGGATCGTGACAACCGCAGGGCTGGTCGCGCGGGACGGGATGCGGCCCCCGAAGTGATGGGTGACATCAGCTGACCGGGTGTGCCGCGGCACCACCACCGACTCGGCAACCACTCGATACGGCCGGAACCGCACCGGCCCGGCAACCCGCGCCGCTCGATGTTCGAGGGCAGGATGCGCCTCGAAGAACGTGTCATGGGCAACGACATCGAGCGCGACGTCGTCGTGATGTTCGAGGACGGCTCGAAGCAGACGAACCGAATACTCCTCTGAGCCTCCGACCACGCCGGGAAGCAAGAACGACAGGTTCGCCGCGACTCGCATCAGGCTGCGACCTCGTCATACACCGCGGCCAATGCCTCGCCCGTCGCATCCCACGTGAACAACGCAGCCCGGTCCTTGGCCGCATTGCCGAGCGCGTCCCACCGGGACGGGTCAGCAGCGATGTCGGCGAGCGCGCCACCCAACGCATCACGGTCCGTCGGATCGATCAGCACGCCGGTGTCGCCGGCCACCTCCGCAGTTGCGGTGTCGGCGCTCGTTACCGCCGCAGTGCCATGGGCCATGGCCTCGAGCACTGGCATGCCGAAACCCTCGAGAAGGCTCGGGTAGACAAGTGCCGTGGCCAGGTCATAGAGCACGGCGAGATCCGCATCGTCGACCCGACCAACCACACGAACTGCTGCACCGGCCGACGCGTCGATCGGATCGTCGCCCCAACCGCCCGGCCCGGCGATCACCAGCGGCAATTCGGGCGCAGCTGAGCGGTGTGCGTCGAGCAGCGCCCTCAAGTTCTTGCGCGGCTCGCGGGTGCCGACGAACAGCACAAAGTGGTCGGGAAGCCCAAACGACCGCCGAACCCGATCCCGCTCGGCATCGGTGACGGTCGTGGAGTGCGCCCCCCACGGGATCCGTCGCAGCCGCTCGGCCTCCACCCCATGCGCTCGACAGTCGTCCGCCGTCGCCTGCGACGGAACGATGATGCGATCGGCTTCGTCGCGGGCGAGTTCGAACCCACGGGTCATGAACCGCACCCCGTTCGGGGTGAAGTGCTCGGGGCGGTGAAGGAAGGCCAGGTCGTGGATCGTCACCACGAGGGGGGCGACACGAGGTGGGATCACTCCGCCGGTCGCGTGCACGACATCGACCGGCCCGATCTGGCGCGTGAAGCGGGGACGCCTCCAGCGGTGCCACAGTTCGTACAGCGCCTTCCTCGGCAACGGAAGGTGGGTGACCGAGAGTCCGTCGAGCTCATCGAGCACGGGAGGACGTCGATGCCATGCTGCGAGACCGACGATGTCGTACTCGTCACGCCGACGAACCGCCCGCAGCGAACGCGTGGTCGATGTGGCGGTCCCACCGGGGACACGATGCCAACACGATTCGACGACAGCAGCGACTCGGGGGCGCACGGTCGGAGTCTGGCAGGAAGGGCTACGATCTCCTCCGATGTCGTCCCCTCTCGCCTCTCAGCGTGTCTTCATCACGGGTGGAACCGGCTTCCTCGGTGGCGCCGTCCGGCGCGTCCTCCACGATCGTGGCGTCGAGAACATCATCGCCCCATCGAGCGCTGAGGTCGATTTCCTCGACCCCGCGGCGACCCAGAAGGCGATCGATGACGCCGGTCCGGACGTCGTGCTCCATCTCGCCGCTCGGGTGGGTGGCATCGGCGCCAACATGGCGGCTCCGGCTGCGTTGTATCTCGAGAACCTGATGCTCGGCACCAACGTCATCGAAGCGGCCCGACACGCCGACGTCGACAAGACGGTCGTCGTCGGCACGATCTGCAGCTATCCGAAGCACACACCTGTGCCCTTCCAGGAAACATCGCTGTGGGAGGGCTACCCCGAGGAGACCAACGCGCCGTACGGGGTCGCGAAACTGGCGCATCTCGTACACCTCCAGTCGAACCGAGCCCAATATGGCCAGCGCGGCGCCTACGTGATGCCGACGAACCTGTACGGGCCCGGCGACAAGTTCCATCCCGCCGTTTCCCATGTCGTACCAGCCCTCATCCGCAAGTGCGTCCTTGCCAAGGAAGCCGGCGACGACCACATCGAGGTGTGGGGTACCGGAAGCGCGAGCCGCGAATTCCTCTATGTCGATGATGCCGCGGAAGGCATCGTCGCTGCGGCCGAGCGCTACGACGGCACGGAACCGGTCAACCTGGGAGCGGCGCAGGAACTGTTGATCAAGGACCTGGTGGAGATCATCGTCGAGCTCACCGAGTTCGACGGAGAGCTGCGCTGGGACGCCACCAAGCCCGACGGACAGCCTCGCCGCAGTGTCGACGCATCCCGGGCGAAGGACCTGTTCGGGTTCCAGGCGACCACGGACTTCCGAGCCGGTCTACGCCGCACGATCGACTGGTACCTCGCAAACCGCGCCGAGGCCGAAGCCCGCACGACCTGACCCACCGCCGTCCGCGCGACGAGGCGGGATCGGGGCCGGAGGCCCGCAACCGGGTCAGATGACGGTGCGGAAATACTCGATGGTGCGTTCAACGCCCTCGCGCAACTGCACCTGCGGCTCCCATCCGAGAAGCTCCCGAGCACGGGTGATGTCCGGCTTGCGCTGCGTGGGGTCGTCGGTCGGCAGGGGGTGCATCTCGATCACCGACGACGAACCGGTGAGCTCGAGCACCACCTCGGCGAGTTCGGCGATGGTGAACTCGTTTGGATTGCCGATGTTCACGGGATCATTCTCGCCCGAGTCGAGCAGCGCGATCAGCCCCCTCACCTCGTCCTCGACAAAGCAGAAGCTGCGGGTCTGGGAGCCATCGCCGTAGATCGTCAGCGGCTCACCCTTGAGCGCCTGCACGATGAAGTTCGAGACAACCCGTCCGTCGTCGGGGCGCATGCGGGGCCCGTAGGTGTTGAAGATGCGGACGATGCGGGTGTCGAGGTCGTGGTACCGGTGGTACGCCATCGTCATTGCTTCGGAGAAGCGCTTCGCTTCGTCGTAGACGCCCCGAGGCCCCACCGGGTTGACGTTTCCCCAGTACTCCTCGGTTTGGGGATGCATCAGCGGATCGCCGTAGATCTCCGACGTCGATGCGATGAAGTACGCCGCGCCCTTGTCCTTCGCCAGACCCAGCGTGTTGTGCGTCCCGAGCGAGCCGACCTTGAGGGTCTGGATGGGCATCTCGAGGTAGTCGATGGGCGAGGCGGGGCTCGCAAAGTGCAGCACCGCCTCAACCTCACCGGGGACCCACACATAATTCGAGACGTCGTGCTCGACAAACGTGAATCCGGGGGTGCCGAACAGATGCTCGATGTTTGCCTTGTTGCCGGTCGAGAGGTTGTCGATGGCGACGATCTCATCGCCACGGGCCAACAGATTGTCGGCCAGGTGAGAACCGAGGAAGCCGGCGCCACCGGTGATGACGATTCGCGCCATGTCAGCTTCGCCCCACGCCCTGGTAGCTGAAGCCCCGGCGCTTGAGGGCGCCACGATCCAACAGGTTGCGGGCGTCGACAATGTTCCGCTCGGCCACCAGCTCGCCGATCTTGTCGAGGTCGAGCCACTTGAATTCGTCCCACTCGGTGGCGACGACGACCGCGCTTGCGCCTTCGCAGGCGGCGTAGGCGTCGCCCACCACCTCGACGCCGTCGAGGTCGACTGCGTCAACCGCCGGGTCATAGGCCCGGACCTTGGCACCGCGGGCAACCAGGCGTTGCATGACTTCGATGGCAGGCGACTCACGGGTGTCGTCAGTGCCGGCCTTGAACGCGATGCCCAGCACGCCGATCGTGACGCCGTCGAGCGCAGTGACCGACTCGACCTTGCGAACGATGCGGTCGAATTGTTCGACGTTGACGTCGACCACGCCTCGCATCAGCGCAAAGTCGTAGCCGGCATCTTCTGCGATCGAGATGATCGCCTTGGAGTCCTTGGGGAAGCACGAGCCGCCCCAACCCGGGCCCGGCCGCAAGAATTCATGGCCGATCCGATGGTCGTACCCCATGCCGAGCAGCACATCGTTGACATCGGCCCCGACCGCCTCACAGACCGCAGCGATGGCGTTCGTGAACGAGAGCTTGGTTGCGAGGAACGCGTTGGCGGCGTACTTGCAGGTCTCCGCCGACGCCGGGTCGGTGACCATGATCGGCGCTCGAACGCCCAGGTACAGCGAGGCAACCCGCCCGGCTGCGGCCTGATCGTCAGAACCGATCACGACCCGGTCCGGATTGAGGAAGTCGTCGACCGCGGTGCCTTCGCGCAAGAACTCCGGGTTCGACACGACCGGAATGTCGGCCCGGCCAAGCGCCCGCTCGACCAGCAAGGTCGAGCCGACGGGCACCGTCGACTTGTTGACCACAACCGTGCCGGGCTGCAACGCCGGGCTGATCTGCTCCGCCGCCGCCGTGAGGTAACTGAGGTCGGCTGAACCGTCGGCGGACTGTGGTGTCGGGACACAGAGGTACACGAACTCGGCGTCGGCGACCGCGTTGGCCGAACCGAGCACGAAGGTGAGATTTCCGGCATCGACGGCATCGCGGACGATCTCCTCGAGTCCCGCTTCGTGGATCGGGATCTCGCCGGAATTCAGCCGGTCGACTTTGACCGGGTCGATGTCGGCGCAGACGACCCGGTGGCCGAGGTGAGCAAAGCATGCGCCTGTGGTGAGGCCGACGTATCCCGTGCCGATGACGGCGATGGTGCTGGTCATGAAGGAAGCTCCTGAGTGCGGGCGGGGAAAAACCGCTCGGCGTCCATCGAATCGGATGAAGACACCGTGCGCATGAGTCTATTGGCCCAGAACCACGCGCCGTGGTTACCCGTCGGACAGACAGCCGCTGCCCTATCCGCAGGACTCACCGTCCGGTGGACGCCCGGGCAACAGCGACACGACGGTGGTCGTCGGTGCCGGCACGACGGTCGTTGTCGGCGCGGTCGTGGTCGTGCTCGGCGCGGTCGTGGTCGAGCTCGTCGGGATCGTGGAGGACGGCGCCGTGGTGGTGCTCTCCGGCACCGTCGTGGACGTACCATCGGTCGCCGCCGGGGCGCTGGTCGTGGTGGCGGCCTCGGTGGTCGATGTACTCGTCACCAACGATGGGATGGCCACCTCGCCGACGGCGGCGATCCCTGCGAGCGTCTCGTCGACATCCTGCGGGAAGAAGAACGACACACTGTCGTGGTTCGAGCCGAGCACGAGCGCCATCTCCGCCGATGCCGGGTCCTCGATCAGCCCGGGGATCGGGATCACATACCGCGCCAGGGTTTCCGCTGCGCTTCGACCGCCGGTCGGGTAGACGATGACGCTGTCCGGCGCGACCTCGGCGAGGATGCGTTCGGTCCCGACCGAGAAACCGAGCGACCGGAAGAGCTCGGTGTCGCTGACGACGACATCGGGATCGGTCCCTGCGACCGAGAACCGGATGTCGCCGAGCGACACCGCATCCTCGACACCACGGAAGATCTGGAACATCTCCGCATCGAGGTCTTCGACGAGTCGCAGCTTTTCACTGCCGTCTCGTTCGTAGATCACGACCTCGACCTCGGGGGAGAAGGTCTGGAGCGTCTCGCTGCTGAAGTCGGTGAACGCCTCGGCCAGGTCGATCAACTCCGCTGGGGTCAGACCCTGGTCCAAAACCACACTCTCGGCGGCGGCATCGATGAGCGCGGCCAGCGACGTCGGATTGCGAGCCCCACGAGCAATCGCCCGATCGAGAGCCGCGATGACGAACTGCTGCTGCCGCTCGATGCGATCGAGGTCAGGAGCGGTCCGATCGATCACCCACTGACCGTCGATGAATTCTTCGTACGTGCGCGAACGAACAAAGCCCAGCGCATTCGCGCCGTCGAGAACCGTGCACCCAGCATCGAATGCGTTGAACCCGGTCTCCAAGTCACGAGACGGGTAGTGGAACCACATGCCGACCCCGTCGAGCTCCTCGACGACATCGCGAAAGGCGAGAAAGTCGAGCTGGACATAGTGGTTGATCGAGATGTCG
>JBCCYT010000041.1:0-28374 GCA_039188975.1 Actinomycetota bacterium | reverse complement strand
TGGCTCGGCAAAGAAAAGGCGGTAGTACTCCCGGTCAGGGCCGGCGTTGGCCTCCATCAACGCCGTCATCGTCACTCCCTCGGGCAACGCCCCGATCGGTGGCGGGAGCGGAACGCTCAGTGCAGCCACCGCCCGGAACAGGTCCGGTCGCATCAACCCGCTGTACCACGCCACCGGTGCCCCCCAGTCATGACCCACCACCACCGCAGGTCCACCTCCGAGTGCATTCACAACCCCGACGACGTCTCCGACCAAGTGACTCATCGAGTAGGAGGCGACATCCTCGGGTGCACTCGTACCGCCATAGCCCCGCATCGACATGGCGACCGCCCGAAACCCGGCCTCGGCCACGACCGGCAATTGGTGACGCCACGAGTACCACGACTCCGGCCAGCCATGACAGAACACGACCAGAGGGCCCTCGCCGACCTCGACCCAGTGGATCTCGATGCCATTGGCCTCGGTCGTGTGTTCAGAGAAGCCAAGCGATGCAGCAGTCGACATGGTCAACAGGCTGCCACACGCAGCTCGATGCCCCCGACCAGGTCAGCGTCGGACGTACACATGCGGCCGCGCCGCTGAGCCTTCCCGCAGCATGACGAAGCCAGCGCGCCTCGCCACCGCGACCGAAGCGTGGTTGTCGATCCCGATCTGTGCGACGAGCGTCGTGACCCCGGCCGATGCGGCCACCGGCACCATCGCCTGCAGCCCGACCGCGGCGTAGCCGTGGCCCCGATGACCAGCAGCCACCCACCAGCCGACCAAAGCTGCGGCGCGACGCTGGTCGATATCGGACAGCCCGACCTCACCAACGCACTCCCCCGCCACATCGATCACCCGATCGACGGCGAGGAGACGCTGTTCACGCAGCCCGACACCCTCGATCCAACGCTGCGCGGCCAACAAAGAACGATCCGCCGGCGGGCTCGAAGCAGCGACGATCACCGGATCGTGCCATGCGTCGACCAGCGCCGGCGCATCGTCGTCATGCCACGGGCGCAAGCTGACACTCGGGTTGTGACCCTCAGCCACGGACCTCGTCAGCGACACTGCTCAACACGCCATTGAGGAACTGGGGCGATTTCTCGCCGCAGTACTGCGAGGCCAACTCAACCGCCTCCGACAACACCACCCCGGTTGGGGTCTCGGGCTGCGTTTCGAGCTCCCATGCCGCCATTCGAGCGATCAGGCGGTCGACGATTGGCATGCGTTCGATCCGCCAGTTCTTCAGATGCCGTCCGATGAGGGCATCGAGATCGTCACGTGCCTCATCGACTCCGTCGGCGATTTCGATCGCATACGCGTCGGGTGGGACCTCTCGGGCGGCGAGCGCCGCTTCCACCGAGTCGCCCGCGACCTCCGCCTGGTAGAGGACCGCGAGCGCGTCTTCTCGCGCTTCGCGGCGCCGGCTGAGGCCCGGGATTTCCAGAGACATCCGAATCGGCCTAGGCCCGGCTCAGGTAGTCGCCGCTGCGAGTGTCGACCTTGACCTTCTCGCCCTGGTCGATGAACAACGGGACCTGGATGACCAGCCCGGTCTCGAGCGTGGCCGGTTTGGTGCCGCCCGACGAGCGGTCGCCCTGCAGGCCCGGCTCGGTGAACTCGATGGTGAGTTCGACGGCCGCCGGGAGGTCGGTGCCGACGATCTCTGAACCGAACATCTCCAGCACTACCGAGGAGCCGTCGATGATGTAATTGCCGGCCTCACCGAGCGCCTCGGGCGTGACATTGATCTGGTCGTACGTCTCGTTGTCCATGAACACGTAGTCGTCGCCGTCGCGGTAGAGGAAGTTGAAGTCGCGCTTGTCGATCGTCGCCCGTTCGACCTTCTCACCAGCACGGAACGTGCGCTCGACGGTGCCGCCCGCCCGGACGTTGCGGAGGTTGGTTCGCACGAACGCATGGCCCTTGCCGGGTTTGACGTGCTGGAAATCGACAATCTGGAACAGCCCGTCGTCGAGCTCGAGGGTCATTCCGTTCTTCAGATCGTTGGTGGTGATGGTCGGCATGGCAGTTCTCCGGATGACGCAGATTCGAACACGCAGGGCGTGGGATCAAAGGGCGAGTTTGGGCGATGTCGTGAGCGGGCGGCAGCCCGTCTCGGTGACCACGACCAGGTCTTCGACTCGCACCCCACCGATGCCGGGGAGATACACGCCGGGCTCGACCGTGAGCACATGACCGGGCTGGAGGATAGCCGTGTCGGCCGCATGCACCGAGGGCAGCTCATGGATGTCGAGGCCAACACCGTGACCGGTGCCATGGTTGAAGTGACCGCCGTGGCCGGCATCACGAATGATCGACCGGCACGCCTCATCGACCTCGCGGGCTTCGATACCGGGGCGGACGGTCGCGACGCCCGCCGCCTGAGCCTCGGTGACGAGGCGATGAATCTCGACGGCGGTCTCATCGGCCGCCTCTGGCCCGCCCACGACGAACGTGCGAGTCATGTCGCTGCGATACCCGTCGACCAACCCACCGACATCGATCACGACGAGATCGCCGGTCTCCATGACCCGGTCGGTTGGGCGAGCATGCGGCAGCGCGGCGTTCGGGCCAGAGCCGACGATCGTCTCGTAGCCAGGCCCTGACGCACCCGAGGCCCGAATGCCATCATCGAGTGCCTGCCCGATCTGTCGTTCCGTCACCCCCGGCACGAGCAGCTCCTTGACCCCTGACAACACACCATCGACAATCGTTGCTGCTTTGGCGATGCGGGCCAGCTCGGCTGCGTCTTTGACGCTGCGAAGCTCGGTGAGCACGCGTGTCGTTGCGACGAGCTCGACATCGGGACCGGTCTCGTCCTGCCATCGCTGCTGGACCGCCCATGTGACGACGTCGGCTTCGAGCGCGACCCGGCGGGCATCGCCCAACGCAGCGACGGCTCCCGTCACCAACCACCGGTCCATCACAATCGCGGCGTCGCAGCCCGCCGCCGAGAGTTGCTCCGGCGCCTGCGTCGCATAACGGCCGTCGGTGACGAGCGTGAAGGCATCGCGGGTCACAACGACAGCCGCGTTCGAACCGGTGAAACCGGTGAGCCACCGCACGCTCGACAAGCCCGACACGACGAAGGCATCGAGAGCCCGTTCGGCCATCGCCGTCCGGACCTTTTCGACGCGCCCGCCAACGACGAGCGGCGGCAACGACGCAAGCACGTCGGTCGAGGTCATCGCACCGCCTCGAACGACGCCGCCAGCACGTCCGGGTCGACCCCGACGACGGTCTCGACCCCAGCCGGACCGTCGAGCACGAACGTCACGCCGTCGATCGCCTTCTTGTCGCGGGCGAACAGCGCCATGAGTTCGTCATCGCTGAGCTGGTCGGGAACTTTCGTCGGCAGCTCGTAGGCCGCGAGAACGCGAGCGTGTTCGTCCGCCCGAGATTGATCGATCCGGCCGAGTCGGCGGGCGACCTCGGCGACATAGGCGATGCCGATCGCGACACACTCGCCGTGGCGCAAGTCATAGTCGCCCGCGGTCTCGATCGCGTGGGCAAGCGTGTGCCCATAGTTCAGAATGGCGCGCGCACCGCCCTCCCGCTCGTCGGCGGTGACGACATCAGCCTTGATCTGCACGCAGGCCGCGACCCGCTCGTCGAGCGCGAGCTTGTCGAGTTGACCACCGCCCAGGAAGTGGTACTTGGCGATCTCGCCGACGCCGCTTCGAAACTCGCGGTGCGGCAGCGTCTCGAGCGTCTCGGTGTCGCAGATGACAGCCGACGGTTGCCAGAACGCACCCACCAGGTTCTTTCCCTCTGGAAGGTTCACGCCGGTCTTGCCGCCAATCGCAGCATCAACCTGGCCCAACAGCGTGGTGGCAACCGAAACAAACCGGATCCCCCGGTGGTAGACCGACGCCGCAAAGCCCCCGAGATCGGTGACGACACCACCGCCGACCGCGACGATCGCGTCAGCCCGGGTGAAGCCCTCCTGGGCGAGGCGCCGACAGATGTCCTCGACGACGCTCAACGTCTTTGCCGACTCTCCCGGCGGAACCTCGATGAGGACACTGGGCACACCAGGATCGACGTCCCACGGAATGCCGGCCTGGGTGATCACCGCCGCCCGCTTCACCCCGTCGGGGACCACCGCAGCAAGTTCGGCACGGGCACCATGGCCCACGATCACGGGATAGCTGCGATCGCCGAGGTCGACGGTGATGACAGTCGAGGCAGACGAGATTCCGGGCACCTCTGCAGGATACCGGTCGGCTCCGTCGGGGCTGGCGGAGTTCCGTCGCAGCGATGACGACGATCAGAGTGCCCAGTGTGGGTACATGACCATCACGAACGTGCCGATCGCCAGGGACGGCCCGAACGGGAACGCCGACTTCCGCACCCGCGTCTCGACCGGGTTGCCGTCCGCATCGACTTCAGCCTCCGGATCGGCCAGTGCGTTTCGGTCACCGAACTTCCGAATCAGCAACATCGCGATCGAGAACACCACGCCCGCAAGCGTGCCGACGAAGAGCGCCCAGAACGTGATCTGCACCACCGCGACCCAGTCGTCGTAGTAGACGTACCCGACCCATCCGGTGTGGGCGCCCAGCAGCAGCGCCAACTTCACGTCACCGAAACCCATACCCGGCGGATACACGAGCCAGAAGACGAACAGGAACGCCGAGTAGCCGAGACCGGCGAGGAGCGGGCCGAGCAAAACCGCCGGATCGCGAAGGTCCGCGACGGCCAGCACCGCCATCGCCACCAACGAGAGACCCAACGACGCAAAGACCAGCCGGTTCGGGAGGCGGTAGACGTACAGGTCGATCGTCGACAACGACACCAGGGCAACCACCAAGATCAGCGGAACGATGATCAGCCAGTCGGTCTGGTGATAGCGGTAGGCGACGAAAACGAAGAGGGCCATGGTGACCAGCTCGACCGCCGGGTACGCCGGCGTGATGCGCTCACCACACTCGCGGCACTGGCCGCCGAGACGGACCCAGCTCAGGACCGGCAAGGTGTCGAGCAGACCGAGCGGCCCACCACAATTCGGACAGCGCGACCGAACCGACAGTGGCGTGTCGTCCTGCATCCGGTCAACCAGCATCGTGGCGTAGCTGCCGGCGAGCAGCCCCACGGGAACCGCCAAGATCATCAACAGTGTCTGGCTCATCAGCCACCCACCTCCCTTCCCATGCCCGGCAGGTCGTCGACCACCGACCGCACGGCGCTCAGGAGTCTACGGACCCGAGGAACTTGAGGAGCAGACCCCGGTTTACGCTGCCGTCCTCTGCTTCGACTGCGGCCAGAGCCGCTTCGCGTTCAGCCTCGGTGTTGGCTTTGGCTGCGGCGGCGACCGCCTTCGCAGCCTTGGGTGAGAGATTGGCGAGTTGGCGGGCCATCTCCGCCGGGTTGAGATCCTCGACCGGTTCGGGCTCGGTGGAGACGAACGGGCTTGGCTCGATCTCGTTGCTCTCGGGCGACAGCGGCGCAAAAGCGGCCGCCTCGAAGGAAGCCGGCTCGACCGACGCTGGCTCGACTGGCGCTGGCTCGACTGGCGCTGGCTCGTTCGCGTTCGCGTTCGCGTCGAAGGCGCTGGCCCCGAACTCGGCCACGTCCGGCGCAACCGGCTCGGTTGCCTCGTCGTGGGAACTCGAAAGCGACGCCAGGTTCGGAACCGTTGACGGGCCGAGGTCAGCCGAGTCGAAACCGGCCGGCTCCGTCGGCTCAGGCGAAAACGATGCAACGTCCTCGATCGGTGGGTCGTCGGGCCACTCGTGGTCGACCGAGACAGGCGCCGTCATCGGCGCAGGCGCCGCTGGCTCCTCAGGGGCCAGTTCCATCGGCGCGTCGATCAAGGCGAAGAGACCGAGTTCAATCAGCTCCTTCACGAGGCGGCACGCCTCGACCTCGTTGAGTTCGAGCGCCTCGGCGATCAACCCGACCTGCACACCGGCACCGACCGTGGCGATACATCGCCATCGCAAGGCGTCGACCATGACATCAGGGCCATCGAGTTCGGGGAGGAGGCCGACCCACACGTCGAGCGACGGGACGACCGCCTCGATCGTCTGCCAGTCGGCGAGCATGTGCTCAGCCGAACTGAGAATCGGGTCCATCGCCATGCCGGGGCCCGCCTCAGGCGCTACCGCATCAGCCTCGAAGGTGAACGATCCGGCGTCGAAGCGAAGCAGCCCAAACACGACATCGACCGCAGAGGGGTCAAGCGAGTTGATCGACGAGAGTTCCGACGAAACGACCTCGCCGTCAACAACCCAGACGCTGCCCGAGCCGCGGTTGCCAGAGATACGCAGACGACCCGACTTCCCGGTCGTCGCGAGAAGCCGAAGAACATCGGGTAGGGCAAAGGTGTCGAGCGTGCCCGAAAGCGCCACGGGTGTCCTCCTTGACGAGACACCTGACCATCGGCACATAGTCCCGGGGAACTAAGCACTCTTCTGGATTCCTGCCGACAGGACAACGGGTTGCGACGCCTAGATCTGGGGCGTTTGGCCCATCTCCGAGGCGACCGCGGCGCGCATTGCGTCGACCGGCGCCCGCCGACCGGTCCAGAACTCCAGTTGGATCGCTGCTTGATGAAGCAGCATGGCGACGCCGTTCATCACCGAGGCGCCGCAGTCGGCGGCCGCCGCGAGAAGCGGCGTGGTGAGCGGTTGGTAGATGAGATCAACGACGAGTTGGTGCGGACCAAGCAGATCTCGAGGGACCGGCAACGGATCGCCGGGCCCCATTCCGAGCGGCGTGGCGTTGACGACGAGATCGGCGAATTCGACGTCGTCGGCGGTCCCGATCCGCGCCGCCGGGCCACCGACCGCGACGGCCGCTGCCGCCCGCTGGGAGGTGCGGTTCACGATCGCGAGATCGGCGACGTCGACTCGCCCGACCGCTTCGGCCACCGACCGTGCCGCGCCTCCTGCGCCGAGCACGACGATTCGTTGCCCTGAAAGATCGAATTCCTGCTCGGCCATCAGACTCCGAACGAAGCCGTCGCCATCGGTGTTGACGGCCGTGATGTACCCGCCGTCGTTGACGAGACAATTGGCCGCGCCGAGGGCCGCGACTGCGCCGGAACGATCATCGGCGGCGTCAGCGACCGCTTCCTTGTGCGGCATCGTGACCGACAGACCACGAAGGCCGAGCGTTCGCATGGCGTCGACCGCAGCGGCGCCAGATCCGGCCGCGACCGGAAACGCAAGCGAGCGTGCGTCAACGCCAAGCGCATCGAATGCGGCGTTGTGCAACCGAGGCGACAGTGAATGACGAACCGGGTCGCCGATGACACCAACCGTGAGTGTCGATCCGCTGACTGGGATCATCCGCAGTAGCCGAGGTCCCGGCAGATCACGACGGCCTCTTCGTGCTCGGCATTGGTCACCGAGAACGTGTGGGCGCCGACGATGCCGTTGGCGTCGGTGCGAGCCCAGAAGATGAAGTCACCGTCGGCCGGGGCGAGCGCGGCACGAAGCGCAGCTTCCCCTGGTGCGGCGATCGGCGTCGGCGGCAGCCCGTCGATCGTGTACGTGTTGTACGGCGTCTCGGTGTCGATCTCGCTGCGGGTGAGACCCTCCGTGAACGACTTCCCTAGTCCGTAGTAGATGGTTGCGTCGATCTGCAGCCGCATGCCGGCCGCCAGCCGGTTGTAGATGGCGCGGGCCATGAGCGGACGATCGACGTCGACTCGCGCTTCCTCTTCGATCATCGAAGCAATGATGATCACGTCGTAGTCCGACAAGCCGAGTTCGAGAATCGCCGGGTCGCGGCCGACCTCGCCCAGCAACGATTCGTAGCGCTGGTCGAACGTGTCGGCCATGCGCTGCAAGAAACGGCCTTCGTCGGCGACGTCCTCCTCCGCGACATCGTACGTCGCGGGGAACAAGGTGCCCTCCAACCGGAGGTCGGCCGGCGCATTCGGGTCGACATAGTCCGAGACCAGGTTTGGGCTGCGCAGAGCGGCCAGCAATTCGGCGCGATCGAAGTTGGTGTTGACGGCGACGAGGCGGTCGACCAGCTCGGTCAACCGAAGACCTTCCGGAATCGTGAAATCGACGAAGATCTCCGGGATTGGGCCTTGGTCGAGCGTGGCCACTGCGGCTTCGAAACTCAGGTTCTGATTGATCTCGTAGTCGCCGGCTTGGAAGCTGCGTTCCGCATCGCAACCGAGGAAGTCTCGGATGGTGAGTTCGCCCTCGCAACGAAGCCAGTACCGAAAGACGGTGGCGTTGGAGATCACGCCTTCGGTTTCGAGGATGGTGGCGACATTGTTGGTTGATGCGCCGCTGGGAATCGTGATCTCGACCAGCTCGCCGGCCGGTCCGTCCGGTTCGATCTGGGCGTCGACCCAACCGTAGATTCGGCCGCGAACCGTCGTGATCAGCCAGATGATCACCAAGACGAACAGCACGAGACGAAGGAAGCCGCCCCAGCTGGTGCGGTACCGTACCCAGTTGCGGTCCTCATGGTCGTAGCGAGGATCGACCATGGGCAAGGCGTCCGGATCGTCTTCCAGGACGTACTCGACACCGTGTTCGTCCACGCCCGCCACCAAGACCGCACCCGGCGGGGCGGCATGATCGGGCAGGGCGAGCGGCACGTAGGCCTGACCCTGTTCGTTGGTGATGTCGGGCGGCTGTGCGGCTTTGGGCGGCGTGGCCGACACGGGCTGGGCGACCCGGGTGACGGGGCGGCGGGTACGGGCCGGCGGATACAGCGGTGCATCCGAAACCGACGATGGTGGCGTTGGCTCGGGCACCTGCGGTTCCTCAGGCGCACCGGTGATGAACGCGCTCCACGAGCGCTTGCCACGCGCCTGTTTCGATGGCGGGCGGCGTTGCTGGGGCGGAAGGCCGGACTGGTCGCTCACACTGCACCCCCCGTTGCAGTGCCGGTACGGCCGCCAGGCATGCCGGCGTCGAGCCACGACTGCAACATCACCGACGCCGCGACCTTGTCGACGACCTGGCGTCGATCTTGGGCGTTCATGTTTTGCTCCATCAAGGCTCGCTCCGCAGAAACGGTCGTCAGCCGCTCATCGTAGAGAACGACCGGCACCGTCAGGGTGTCACCCAGGGCCTTTGCTTCCGATGCGTACTTCTTTGCCATCGGACCAGCGGATCCGTCCATGTTGTAGGGCAGGCCGACGACCACGATTTCCGCTTCCCATTCCTCGACCAGGTCGGCGATGGCCCGGTGTTCGCGTGGCCGGTCGCCGAGACGTGCGAGCACCTCGATGGGCATCGCGAGGCGACCGGCGCTGTCGCTGACGGCGACCCCAACCCGTTTCTGGCCCAGGTCGAGGCCGAGGGCACGCATCAGCCGATGCTGGCTGCCGCTCGCACTTGGTCGAGGGCGGCGTCTATCTGCTCGACATGCTTACCGCCGGCGACGGCGAGATCGTCGGACGGCTTGCCGCCGCCGCCGACCGTCTTTTTGGCGTCGTCGATCAAGACACCGGCGTTCAGGGGCGAATCCGGGGTCACGGCCGCGACCAGGCCGACGCCCGAACCGGCGAGCGCGCCGGCCAACACCACCGCATGCACACCGTCGTGATCGCGGATCGAGACGGCGAGGTCGCGCAACGAATCGCGTTCGAGATCATCGACTCGGGCAACGACGACCCCACCGACCGCCTGCGCAGCGAGCTGTGGGGCTTGGCCGACCGCCATCGATTGCTTCAGCTGGGCGAGTTCTTTCTTCAACGCCGTGATCTCGGCCATGCGGGTGTGCGCCATCTCGAGCAGCTCGTTCTTGTTCTTGATGCCGAGCGTGTCCGCCGCATCGGCAACGACCTGCTCGGCCTCACGAGCGAGTTCGAGGCTGGCGGTGCCGGTGAGCGCCTCCACCCGTCGAATGTTGGAACCGATCGAGCCTTCGCTCACGATGCGGAACTGCCCGATGTCGCCCAGCGCCCGCACGTGGGTGCCGCCGCAGAGTTCGACGGAGTTGGCGCCAGCTTCGAGGACTCGCACGACATCGCCGTACTTGTCGCCGAAGAAGGCGATCGCGCCGAGTTGCTCTGCGGTTTCCATCGTCGTCTCGAAATGGCGGCACGAGCCGTTGTCGAGCACCTCGTGGTTGACCAGGTCCTCGACCTCTGCGATCTGTTCGGCCGTCATGCCCTCGTAGTGGCTGAAGTCGAACCGCAATCGGTCGGGCCCGACATAGGAGCCCTGCTGCTTCACATGGTCGCCGAGCACCTTGCGCAGCGCCCAATGGAGAATGTGGGTCGCGGTGTGATTGCGCCGGATGGCGCCACGACGGTCGTCATCGATCGTGGCGGTGACGGTCTGGCCCGCTTCGATCCCGCCGGTGCCGTTGATCTCGTGCACGTGAAGACCGGGCACGCCGTAGCGGGTGTCGGTGACATCCACACTGGAGCCGGCGACCGTGATCGTGCCGGTATCGCCGACCTGACCGCCGGACTCGGCGTAGAAGGGGGTGCGATCGAGCACGAGGGTGTCGTCGTCGACGTACAGGACGGTTGCGTCGCTCGTGACGTCACTGCGGCCGGTGAAGTCGGTCTCGCCGTGCTCGTCCACGAGTGCGGTCAGATGCGATGTATCGCCAATCGCGGCGACCTTGCGGGCCTCCTTGGCTTGCCGCTGCTGTTCGGCCATCGCCGCCTGGAAGCCATCGACATCGACCTCGACCCCGCGCTCGCCGGTGATCTCTTGGGTCACTTCGAGCGGGAAGCCATAGGTGTCGTGAAGCAAGAAGGCGACGTCGCCGGACAGCGGCGCTCCATCAGCGAGCGAATCGAGCTGCTCGTCGAGGATGGCCTGGCCCTTGCGAAGCGTCTCGCGGAACCGGACCTCTTCGCGATCGATGACATCACGCACGAACTGGTGGTTTGCGGCCAGGTCGGGATAGTCGTCGCCCATGATCTCGACGAGCGCGTCGACCATGCCTCCCATGACGGGCGTCTCCACCCCGAGGATGTAGGCGTGGCGTACCGCCCGGCGAAGAATGCGCCGCAGGACGTAGCCCCGCGCCTCGTTCGACGGGAACACACCATCGCTCACCAGCATCGAGGTGGACCGGACGTGGTCGGCCAAGATGCGTAGCGACACGAGCTGTTCGAACGCTGCTGTGGCGGGGTCGACACCGGTGAGCGCCGCCGCCGCTTGCTGCAGCCTGGAGAGCTCATCGGTGTCCCACACCGAATCGACGCCGAGCAGCACCGAAACGGTGCGTTCGAGACCCATGCCGGTGTCGATCGACGGCTTCGGCAGCGGCGTCTTGGAACCGTCGGCTTGCTGGTCGAACTGCATGAACACGAGGTTCCAGATCTCGATGAAACGATCCTCGTCGCCGTGCTCAGGGCCCCCGTCGGCCCCGAACTCCGGTCCCTTGTCCCAGAAAATCTCCGAGCATGGGCCGCATGGGCCGACGTCGCCCATCTTCCAGTAGTTGTCCTCGTCGAGGCGCTGGATCCGCTCGGGAGGAACGCCGACCTCGTTCTCCCAGATCGCCGCCGCCTCGTCATCGGAGAGATGCACGGTGACCCAGAGTCGTTCCTTGTCGAGCTCGAGAACCTCGGTGACGAACTCCCACGCCCACCGGCACGCGTCAGACTTGAAGTAGTCACCGAAGCTGAAGTTGCCCATCATTTCGAAGAAGGTCAGGTGCCGCTTCGTGCGTCCGATCTCATCGAGATCGTTGTGCTTGCCCCCCGCTCGAACACACTTCTGAATCGTGACCGCCCGGGGGAAGGGAGCCGTTTCTTCCCCGGTGAAATACGTCTTGAACGGCACCATGCCGGCGACGGTGAACAGCAGGGTCGGGTCATGCGGGATCAGCGACGCCGACGCCACGTCGTTGTGGGTGCGCTCGACGAAGAAGTCGGTGAACGCCTTGCGAACTTCGTTTGAGGTGGTGGGCCGCGACTCGGTACTCATCAGGCTGTCAGTTTACCGGTGCCTCCGACCCGGAGAGCCGGTTTCGGCCAGGTCAGGAGTCGTTACGGGGCCGGTAGCCGCGATTGCCGGAGGTGCGGGGCTGCACCGCCCGAGCGGGGCCGGTGTGCAGTGCTTCGTCGCTCGCGAACTCGGCGAGCAGGTCGGCCTTCTCGGCCCGCATCGCCGCCATGCCCTCGTTCGCAGCGCTCCGGAGATCGAGAACTGCGTCGCGGGCCCGCGTTGCCGCCTGTCGGCTCTTGTCCGCGACCTCGACACGGACCTGCTCCGGGGCGACGCGCTCCACGGTTCGTTTCACTCGCCGTTGGACGTACCAACCGGTCCCGACCCCCAGGGTGTAGCCGACTCCGGTCCAAAAGGTTCGTTTCATCGCAACTGCCTCCGCGCCGATGGGCGAGTTCGCCGTTCGCGCCCCGTCACCTCGATTGCGCGTCGCCGGGGTCGAGCGATCGCCCGGCCGGCTCGGCCCACGCCGGCGACCGCTGACATCGTCTTGATCAGGCCGGGCGCGAACGCCCGGTACGCCAGGCGCGACGCAACGTCCGCGGTGGCGGTGATGCGTTCGGCCCGGTCGATCACCCCGTCGACCCGATCGATCTCGTCGCCCGCTTTGGCCACCGTCTGGTGGAGGTCGTCGACCATCGGCAACGTGCTGGACCGAAGCTCATCGACGGTCAAGCGCAGCTCTCGCAAGGTCCGCACCAGGGCCTGGACCGCCAGGACCAGCACCACGACGACCGCCAAACACACGATCGTGACAACGACGGCGGCAAGGTCAGCGGCGCTCATTGCGCCCAGTCAAGCACATGGCACCGAGCGCGGGATTGCACTCACGCAGTGTTGTCTGGGGTGGCCGGTTGATGCCCGGGCCACCACTGCCGCAACCGTCCCTCCCGGCCGTGACGCGACGGGTCATAGAAGACTCGGCCCACCAACTCGTCGGGCAGATACTGCTGGTCGGCCCATCCATCGGGGCTGTCGTGGGGGTACCGGTAGCCGACGCCGTGGCCGAGTGCGTCGGCCCCTTTGTAGTGAGCGTCACGAAGGTGGGGCGGGACCTCGCCGGTCCCCGCCTCGCGGGCTGCCGCCCTCGCATCGAAAATCGCCCGGGTGACACGGTTCGACTTCGGCGAGGTGGCCAGGTGGATCGTTGCATGAGCCAGGTTGAGCTGCGCCTCGGGCAAGCCGACGAACTCGACCGCGTGTGCGGCGGCGGTTGCGATCAGCAAGGCCTGTGGGTCGGCCAGCCCGATGTCTTCTGACGCGTGGATCACCAAGCGACGAGCGATGAAGCGCGGGTCCTCCCCCGCTTCGAGCATGCGAGCGAGCCAGTAGACGGCGGCATCGGCATCGGACCCGCGGATGCTCTTGATGAACGCGCTGATCACGTCGTAGTGACCATCTCGGCCGTACCGGACCGCCTTGGCATCGACGGCGCCTTCGGCATCGACGAGGGTGACGTGGATCGGTCGACCTCGGCCGACCGCGAGGGCGACGGCAACTTCGGTGCTGGTCAGCGCATGGCGACCGTCGCCGCCGGCGCGTTGGGCCAGATGATCGATCGCCTCGGCATCGGCGGTCGCGCCCTCGACGTCCAAACCGCGGGTGACCAGTTCTTTCACGTCATCGTCGCGGAGCGGTTCGAGCCGAAAGAGCGTGGAGCGCGACATCAAGGGCGGGTTGACTTCGAAGTGAGGATTCTCGGTCGTCGCGCCGATCAAGACGATGAGACCTTCTTCGACCGCCGGCAACAGCGTGTCTTGCTGGGCTTTGTTGAAGCGGTGCACCTCATCGAGGAACAAGATCGTTCCCGTCCCTCGCTCGCCCAACCGATGCCGGGCCGCGGCGATCTCCTCGCGGACGTCCTTGACCGATGCGGTCACGGCCGAGAGCTCGACGAAGACCTTGTCGGTCGTCGATGCAATCAGTCGCGACAGGCTCGTCTTGCCGGTGCCTGGTGGCCCCCAGAAGATCACTGACGACAGTCGGTCGGCCTCGATCAACGAGCGCAACGGCTTCCCCGGCGCCAACAGGTGGCGTTGTCCGACGACATCGTCGAGCGTGGTCGGTCGAAGCCGGGCCGCAAGCGGCGACCGGCCGGCCAATCGTTCCTCGGCGGCAGCACTGAACAGATCGCCGGTTCCTGACATCTGAGACACGGCCGGACCCTACTTCCTCAGGGTCGGGCTGCAGATGCCGATGGAACCAGGTGATGCCCGGCTTCGTTGTCATCCTCTTTTGGCTCTGGTTCGCCATCTCGATGGCGATCCTGATCTATCGCCTTGCCACCACCGGCACCATCCGGTCAGGTGACACCTCCACCGACGAGACGACCGCAACGCCGTCAGGGCGGAAGGCAAAGCGGGCACGCGGCGACGCCGCCATCGCTGCCCGGCAGGCGGATTTCGACGCCGAATTGGCCGCGATGACCGGCGCCGACGTCGAGATCGCAGCGCTCGACGCATTGCCGGCACCCACCCCGCCACGGGTTGGCGAACTCGACTTCGATGCCGCGCTCGCCGAGGCCATCGATACCGGCCCGGCCGAGGAATTGACGTACTCGGCCCCGGACCGTGAACCGGTCGATCCAACCGATCCGAACGTCGATCGAGCCCGGTCGCTGGCCGAAGCGCTCGAAGGCATTCACATGCCGGCCGATCTTGCGCCGATTCCCGGCGAACCGTTCGATCCCCGCCGCATGTTGTTCTCGACCGAGACCACACCGCCCGCGTCGGTCGGCGGAATGCTGGCCGACGAACTCGAACGACTGGGCTACACGCTCACGCCGCTCGATGATCGCAGCATCGCCGCTGTTGGCCCTGCCGCGTGTGTCGAGGTCCGGATCCTGCCCGACGACGAGCTCGGGCTCGAAGGCATGCTCGCCGGTCGGGTCAACCCGGGCACGGTCGTCACCGAATTTCAGCTCGTCTGACGCCGAACGATCGGCCCGCCGCAGCTCAGGCTCAAGTCGACGGTGGCAGGACGCGGATACCCAGCTCGTCGAGATGACCAGCATCGATGGGTGACGGCGCGTTGGTGAGCGGATCGGCACCGGACTGGGTCTTCGGGAAGGCGATGACCTCGCGAATGTTGGTCTCTCCGGCGAGCAGCGCCGTCAGCCGGTCGAGGCCGAACGCAAAGCCGCCGTGGGGCGGCGCGCCGTAGCGGAAGGCATCGATGAAGAAGCCGAACTTCGCCTGTCGTTCTTCCTCGCCGATCCCGAGCAACTCGAAGATGCGGTTCTGCACGTCGGAGCGGTTGATTCGGATCGAGCCCGAGCCGAGTTCCCAGCCGTTGAGCACGAGGTCATACGCCTGCGAGCGGACCTCGAGGAGTTCCTCGCCGGTACCGTCGAGCAGTCCCCAATCCTCTTCATGCGGCATCGTGAACGGATGGTGGGCCGGTATCGGCGACCCGTCGTCGCCCAGCGCTTCGAAGAGCGGGAAATCGACGATCCACAAGAAGTTGAGACCGCCCTCGTTGACCGGCGGCTTGCCGAGTTCGAGCCGCAGCAGGCCGAGCACGTGGCGCACCAGCCGACGCTGGTCGGCGACCAGGAACACCATGTCGCCGGGCGCAGCCTCGAGCGCGTCGATCACCTGCGAGGACTCGTCGCTCGACAAGAACTTGGCGACGCCGGCATCGAGTGTCGGACCGGCTTCCCCCTCGATCACCTTCATCCAGGCGAGGCCCTTGGCCCCCCACCGCTGACAGGTCTCGACGAGGGCATCGATCTGGTTGCGGCTGAGTGCCTCGACCCCGCCCTCCATCCGGATGCCCTTCACGCACGGCGCTTGGAAGACACGGGCCTCGGTGCCCTCGAAGATCGGCGTGAGCTCCACCAGCTCCATGCCGAAACGGGTGTCGGGCTTGTCAGAGCCGAACCGCTCCTGCGCTTCGAGCCAGGTCATTCGTGGGAACTCGGTGGGACGTTCGCCGGTGACGGCCTCGGCGGCGTTGGCGACGGCGTGGCTGATCGCAGTGAACACGTCTTCTTGGCTGACGAAGCTCATCTCGGCGTCGAGCTGCATGAACTCGAACTGGCGGTCAGCGCGGAGGTCTTCATCTCGCAGACAGCGGGCAATCTGGTAGTAGCGGTCGACACCACCGACCATGCAGAGCTGCTTGAACAGCTGAGGGCTCTGGGGCAGGGCGTAGAACGACCCCGGCTCCTTGCGCGACGGTACGACGAAGTCGCGGGCACCCTCGGGCGTCGACGCGATCAGCATCGGCGTCTCGACCTCGACGAAGCCCTGCTCTTCCATGCCCCGCCGGACTGCGGAGTTGACTGCGGCCCGGGTGCGCAAGTTCTTCTGCATGCGCTGCTTGCGCAGATCGACATACCGGTGACGGAGCCGAATCGTCTCGTCGACATCGGTGCGTTCATCGAGCGGGAACGGCGGCGGCTCGGCCTCGGCCAGGATCTCGATCTCGGTGACCTCGATCTCGACCTCGCCCGTCGCAAGGTCGGGGTTGGCGGTGTCGTCGGGACGGAGCCGTACCTCGCCGGTCATCTTGGCGACGTATTCGCTGCGCAGGTCGTGACTCGAGTTGACGACGCACTGCACGATGCCGGTGCGGTCGCGCAGGTCGATGAAGGCGAGGTGTTCGCCGTGTTCACGGCGGCGGTCGACCCAACCGCACACGGAAACGGTCCGACCGGCATCGGCGGCCGTCAACTGGCCGCACATGTCGGTGCGCATCGAGGTGGTGTGATCCTGCATGATCCTTGGTGCTTGCTTTCTGAGGGAAGACGTACTTAGGCGAACCGCTGGCTGACGGTGGCGGCGAGAGCGTTGAGCGAGACTCGTTCCTGGCCGCCGTCGCCGCGCAGATCGCGCAGCGTGACTTCGCCGCTGGCGACCTCGTCCTCGCCAATGATGGCGGCGAACGGCGCCCCGGAACGGTCAGCGACTTTCATCTGGGCCTTCATCGACCGCCCACCGTAGGAACGGTCGGCCCCGATGCCGGCGGCCCGCAGGGTGGTGCACACGCCGAGCGCATGGGCGCCACCGGTCACGTCGACGACGAACACCTTGACCGACGGCGCAGGTTGGCCAAAGACACCTTCGGCATCACAGGCGAGAAGGATTCGGTCGACGCCCAGCGCAAACCCGATGCCGGGCGTGTCGGGACCGCCCAGATCCTGGACGAGACCGTCGTAGCGACCGCCGCCGCCGACCGCGTTCTGGGCGGTGGCGAGCGCATCGGCTGCGAACTCGAAAGTGGTGCGGGTGTAGTAGTCGAGGCCACGCACGAGGCGGGGCGACAACTCGTAGGGGATGGCGAGCTGGTCGAGACCGGCACGAACCGTCTCGAAGTGCTCACGGGTCTCGTCGGTCAAGAAGTCGACCATCAGTGGTGCGGCAGCGATGATCTCGGCGTCCTCGTCGCGCTTGGAGTCGAGCACCCGTAGCGGGTTGCGTTCGAGGGTGACCTGGCTCTGGGCCGACAGCGACGCGAGGTTGTCGGTGAGGTACCCCCGAAGGGCGTCCATGTACGCGGGCCGCGACGTCGGATCGCCGAGGCTGTTGAGGAGCAGCGTCACCTGCTCGAGCCCCAACGATTCGTAGAACCGCCAACCGAGCGCGATCACGTCGACATCGGCCTGCGGATCCTCGGTGCCGAGGGTCTCGACGCCGACCTGGGAGAACTGGCGGTAGCGCCCCGCCTGGGGCTGCTCGTAGCGGAACTGCGGCCCCTCGTACCAGACCTTCCACGGCGGGGTCGGCCGATGTTCGGCGTAGGCCCGACACACCGACGCCGTCAGCTCCGGGCGGAGTGCGAGATGTTGGGGCGGGTCGCCCTTGTCGAAGAAGTCGAACATCTCTTTCGTGACGACGTCGGTCGACTCACCCAGGCGCTTGAACACGCCGAGGTCCTCGAAGATCGGCGACATGATCTCGCCGAAGCCGGCCAATTCGGCCTGGCGGGCGAACGCGTCGATCAGGGCGCGGCGCCGCCCGGACTCGGGCGGCAGAATGTCGCGCGTGCCCTTCGGGGCTTTGAACGTCGGCTCGGCCACAGCCCCCGAGGTTACCGCCGGCCCTCGCTCACCTTGCGGCCATTTGGGCCAGCAACGTCAGGCTCAGGTCCGGGCCGCACCGGGCATGATGCGGTACGCGTCGTACACCGACTCGACCGAGTACAGCGAGGACAGCACCGAATCGAGCTGGCTCACATCGGCGAGCTCGAACTCGAACTGCATCTTGGCGACCGCATCGTCGCCGGTTTCGGTCGACACGCCAGTGACGTTCAGACTGTGGTCGGCGAGCACCTTGGCAACGTCGACGAGCAGGGAGCTGCGGTCGAGCGCCCGGATTTCGATCGTCGTGGGAAAGCGACCGGTGTGTTCGGTGTCCCACTCGACCTCGATGAGGCGATCGGGTTGACCGGCGGAAAGTTCGGTTGCGTTCAGACAGTCGCTGCGGTGCACCGAAACACCTCGGCCACGAGTGACGAAGCCCAGGATTTCATCAGGTGGAACCGGGGAGCAGCACCGCGACAGACGGATCATGATGTCGTCGAGGCCTTCCACGTGCACGCCCGCCGACTGGTTCGTGCGGCGACGACCTCCGGTGCGGCGAGTGACCGTTGACGGCAGTCGACTCGGTTCGGCTTCGGTCGGGGTGTCTTCCTCGCCGCGAAGCTCTCGCCCAAGCCGTTCCGCGACGGTCTGCGCCGTGACGTGTCCTTCGCCGATCGCCGCACACAGGGCGTCCTCATCGGCGTAGTTCATCGCCTCCATGACCTCGGCGAACACAGGCTCTTTCAAAATGCGGCGCGCCGGGAGCCCTTCACGACGCAAGGCCTGGATCAGGTCGTCGCGACCCTCTTCGATCGCGTCCTCGCGACGCTCCCGCGTGTACCACTGCTTGATCTTGTTGGCGGCCCGTCGGCTCGCGACGAACTTCAGCCAATCGCGACTGGGGCCGGCGCCTTCGACCTTCGAGGTGAAGATCTCGACCGAGTCGCCCGACTCCAACCGGGTGTCGAGTGGCACCAGTCGGCCGTTGACCTTCGAACCGATGCAGCTGTGCCCGACATCGGTGTGGATCGTGTACGCAAAGTCGACCGGCGTTGCACCAACCGGCAGCTCGACGACCCTGCCCTTCGGCGTGAAGACGAACACCTCGTCTTGGTCGAGGTCGAACTTCAGGTTCGACATGAACTCCGACGGGTCTTCGGTCTCTTGTTGCCATTCGACGATGCGGTTCAGCCACGCAAGGTCCCCGCCGCCTGCTTCGTCTTCTTTGTAGTCCCAGTGGGCAGCAACGCCGTATTCGGCACGGGCGTGCATCTCTCGGGTGCGCAGCTGCACCTCCAACGACTTGCCCTGAGGCCCCACGACGGTCGTGTGCAACGATTGGTAGAGGTTGAACTTGGGCATGGCGATGTAGTCCTTGAACCGGCCTTGCACCGGCCGCCATGTCGCATGGATCGAGCCGAGTGCGCCGTAGCAATCACGAACCGAGTCACAGATCACCCGGATTGCGACGAGGTCGAAGATGTCGTCGAAGCTCCGCCCCTTGACCACCATCTTCTCGTAGATCGACCAGAGGTGTTTGGGGCGGCCCTCGACATCGGCCCGAATGCCGAGCTCGGCGAGCCGGGCCTGGACGTCGGCGATGACCTGGGTGAGGTAGAGGTCGCGTTCGGGTGCTCGTTGCTCGATCATCTGATCGATCTCTGCGTAGACCCGAGGCTCGATCGAGGCAAAGGAAAGATCCTCGAGCTGCATCTTCATGTCCTGCATGCCGAGGCGATGCGCAAGGGGCGCATAGACATCGAGGGTTTCGCGAGCCGATCGCTCTTGTTTGTGGGCGGGCATCCCGGCGATGGTCTGCAGATTGTGGAGCCGGTCGGCCAACTTGATGATCAACACCCGGATGTCCTGGGCGATCGCAACGATCATCTTGCGCATCGTTGCGGCCTGCTGTTCCTCCTTGGTGTCGTAGTGGACCCGGTCGAGCTTCGTGACGCCGTCGACGATGTGGGCGAGTTCCGCGTCGAACTCCTTCACCAGATCGTCGAGACTCACCGCCGTGTCTTCCACTGCGTCATGCAACAGCGCCGCAGCAATCGCCGTGTCGTCGAGGCCTTGACGAGCAACGATCGTTGCGACCGCCACCGGATGGCGAATGTAGGGCTCGCCCGACTTGCGTCGCTGACCGTTGTGAGCGGCCTCAGCGATGGCGAACGCTCTTTCGATCTTCTCGGTCGAGTCTTTCGGATGATGATCGGAGAACTCGGTGAGCAACGACGCGATCTCCGCCGACGCCGGACGATTGACCGCCCGCCGCCACGGCAAGACCCTCGTGACCGTCGCCATCAGGCGACCTCGATCATCGACTCGATCGTGGCGCCGCCGAGCTTGGCGCGACCGTTCAGGAACGCCAGCTCCATCAAGAAGGAATAGCCGACGACCTCGGCCCCGACCCGCTCGAGCAACGCGCCAGCCGCCGCGGCGGTACCGCCGGTGGCCAAGACGTCGTCGAGAACCAGGACCCGCGCCGCCGGACCGACGGCGTCGGCGTGCATTTCGATGGTGTCGGTGCCGTATTCGAGCCCGTACGTTTCGGCCACCGTCGTGCTGGGGAGCTTGCCGGCCTTGCGGATCGGGACGAAACCAACCCCCAGCTCCCGGGCGACCGACGTGCCGAGAATGAACCCCCGCGCCTCGATACCGACCACGACGTCGACCTCACGGTCGCGCCAGGGTTCCGCCAGCAGCCGCATCGTCGAGTCGAGACCCTCCGGGTCAGCGAGCAGCGGCGTGATGTCTTTGAACGTGATCCCCGGCTCCGGAAAGTCGGGAACGTCGCGGATCAGCGATGCGATGGCGTCAACGGACAGGTCGCCCATCCCTCCACCGTAGCGGGTTCAGGACTTCTTCTTTTTGCGGGGTTTCGGCGGCTGACCGGACGTGGTCGTGATCCGCTTCGCAGCGTCGGACCGCTGCGCCGCCTGCCCCCGAGCCGGACGAGATGTCGCCGCTCGGCTCGTCGTTCGCTCGCCCCGCGACCGACGTGGCTCAAGCTCACGGGTGGTGGGGATACCGGCCAACGCAACATCGTCGTCGGCGATGCGGCGCGTGCCGGTCTCGCCCGACTTCGCCTCCACCTTCGCGGCGGTCGCTCGGTTCTCCGCCTCGCGTTCCTTCATGTAGGCGACAACCGACGCCGCAACGAAGATCGATGAGTACGTGCCGACGAGAATGCCGATCAACAAAGCGATGGCGAACTCTCGCAACGTGAGCGCTCCGAGGAACAACGAACCGATGACCAGCATCGACACCACGGGCAACACCGATGTGATCGACGTATTGATCGAGCGCATCAGCACCTGGTTGAGCGACAGATTCATCATCTCGCTGTAGGTGTAGCGACCTGTCACGGTGAGTCGACCACCGACATCTCGGACCTTGTCGTAGACGACGATCGTGTCGTAGAGCGAGTACCCCATGATGGTCAGGAAGGCGATGACGGTCGCGGGCGTCACCTCGAATTGGAACAGCGCGTACACGCCCACGGAGATCAAGATGTCGTGGGCGACGGCAACGAGCGCGCCGACCGCCATCTTCCATTCGAGTCGGATCGCGATGTAGCCAGCGACGATGATGAAGAACCAGAACAGTGCGTTGCGGGCCTTGCTGGTGATCTGATCACCCCAGGATGGGCCGACGGTCGTGACGCTCACCTCGGTGACGTCGACTCCGGCCAGGTCGGCCAGCAACGATGTGACGGCCTCGACATCCTCCGCGCTGTCGAGATCGGCGCGAACGCGGATGGCGTCGGTCCCGAGCGTCTGAATCTTGCCGCTCTCGGCACCGGAGCCAGCCAACGCATCTCGCACGTCAGCAACGCTGAGATCCGACGCGGTGACTTCCCAACTGGTTCCGCCCTCGAACTCGATACCGAGGTTCAACCCCCGGAACAGCAGCGCGCCAAGGCTGATCAGCACGAGAGCACCGGAGACGATGAGCGCCTTGCGCCACATCGCCGGGAAATCGAAGTTCTGCTCGCCCCGATACAGCATCCGGAAGAACGCGATCATGCGGCACCTCCCGCAACGGCGGTCGCTGGTTCAGAAGATTCGGGGATACCCATGCTCTTCGGGTTGTCACCAAAGCCACGCCCCGCCATGTAGCGAACAGCAGGACCCATGAAGAAGTAGGTGGCGATCAGGTCGAGCACGGTGGCGAGCCCGAGGAACAGCGCAAAACCACGGACTTGGCCGACGGTGAGCCAATACAACACGACCGCCGCGATGAGACTCGCGACATCGGCTTTCACGATCGTCGAGTAGGCAATGGGGAACGCCCGCTCGACCGCAGACCGAACGGTGCGGCCATTGCGAACGTCTTCTTTGAGGTGCTCGAAATAGACAACGTTGGAGTCGACCGAGACACCGATCGACACGATCAAACCGGTCACGCCGGCCAGGGTGAGGGCCAGCCCCTGTGACTCACCGAGCCACGCAACCACGGTCCACAACAACGCGCCCGAGATCAGCAAGCTCAAGATGGCGATGACGCCCAACCAGCGGTAGTACGCAATCAGGTAGATCGAGACGAGGATGACGCCGACGAGACCGGCGACCACGCCGGCATCGAGCGCATCCTCACCCAGTGTCGAGGAGACGATGCGGCTCTCCTGTGGTGTCAGTTCGAGCGGCAAGGCACCGAAGTTCAGGACCAGCGCCAAATCCTTGGCTTCTTCCTCGGTGAACTGGCCGGTGATTTGGATGACGTCGCGATCGAACGATGGTGCCTGCACCGTGGGGGCACTCTCGACGAAACCGTCGATCTCGATCGCGACTCGACCGGTAGGGCACTCCGGGCGCAGGTTGAAGCACTGCAGTGCAAGGGCGTTGAAGTCATCGATGCCAGGCGAACCCGAATTGAACACCGGGTTGACCGACCAGCCACTGACCGCGAAACGGGCGGCCGCCGACTCGACCGTGACACCGGTGACGTGCTGACCGGGCTCATTCTCCTGATCGATGACGAGTGGCACCGGCCCCATCCGCAGTCGTCCGGCTGGGGTCGGATCGCCGCGCAACTGCAACACCGATTCTTCGTCGACCGTTGCGTCGGGGGTGACCTCCAACGTCGTGCCGTCTTCGAGCACGGGCCGGAAACGCAGTTCGGCAGTCTGGCCGACGAGCTCGATCGCACGTTGTTGATCGTCGACGCCCGGAATCTGGACCAGGATCGTGTCGCCCTGGCGGGTCACCTCGGGCTCACGAACACCGAGACCGTCAACTCGGTTGCGGATGATGTCGACCGCCTGATCGAGCATCTCCTCGGTGATCTCTTGACCGTCGGGCAGCGGTTCGGGTTCGAGGACGACCGATGCGCCGCCTTGCAGATCGAGCCCGAGCAGCGGCTCGTTGCCCGACACCAGCGTGTAGACGATGCCGGCGATCGAGATGGCAACGATGCCGATGACGTAGGTGAGTTGCTGACGCACGAGGGCCTGGGGTCGACCGGAGCGACCCGGTTACGCGTCCTCGTCCGCAGACGCAGCGGCTTCTTCGATCTCGTCGTCCTCGCCGTCCTCGTCGTCTTCGTTCACGACTTCAGCGATCGACCCCTTGGAGACCTTCAGCTCGACGTCGGGCGCAACCTCGAGCCACACGACTCGGTCCTCGACCTCAGCGATTGCGCCGTGAATACCGGCGTTGGTCACCACGACCATGCCCGGCTCGAGCGAGCGCAGCAGTGCCGCGTGCTCCTTCATCCGCTTCTGCTGCGGACGGATCATGATGAAGTACATGATGCCCAGAAGGGCGACGAGGAAGACGATGCTCATGGCGTTCCCAACGCTTGGCGGACGATCCGATGGCCCATGAAGGACCGAGGGCAGGCTACCGGGCCGCCCACACCTCGTGAACACCAGCCCGGAAGTCTGCGAACGTTCCCGCAGAAATCGCGTCGGCCATCTGGTCCATGAATCGCAGCAACCATGCCACGTTGTGCAAGGTGATGATCCGCGGCGCAGTCGGTTCCTTGGTGAGCAGAAGGTGGCGCAGGTACCCCTTGGACCAGCGGGCCGCCGGGCTCTCGGGCCAGCCGGGGTCGAGCGGCTCAGTCGAATCGGCGAATTCGGCGCGGGTCAGGTTGTAGCGGCCGGCGTCGGTCAGGATCGTGCCATGGCGAGCGAGGCGGGTCGGGAGGACGCAGTCGAACATGTCGACGCCTCGGGCGACCGATTCGACGATGCCGATCGGATCCCCGAGTCCCATGAAGTAGCGGGGCTGATCGATCGGGAGCAATCCCATGCAGGCGTCGAGTCCGTGCAACATCTCTCTGCGATCTTCGCCAACGCTGAGACCGCCGACCGCGTATCCATCGAAACCGATGTCGGTGATCTGCCGGGCGGACTCCTCGCGAAGACCTTCGTCGGTGCCGCCTTGCACGATGCCGAACTGGCACTGTCGTCGTGCCGCGTCAGGGTGATCGAGGAAGGCGCTCCTGCCCCGGGCCGCCCACTCTCTCGTCCGGTCGACCGCGCTGCGTACGACGGCAAGGTCAGCGACCGAGGACGGGCACACATCGAGCACCATCTGGATGTCGGCACCGATCTTGGCCTGCACCTCGACGGCCGTCTCCGGCGTCAAGAGATGCGTCGAGCCGTCGTAGGTCGATTTGAAGGTGGCGCCTTCATCGCTGAGCTCCGGACCCAGCGAGAAGATCTGGTAGCCGCCGGAGTCGGTGAGCACGTGGCCGTCCCAGTCGGCCATGCCATGGATGCCGCCGAGCTTCTCGACGATGTCGGCACCCGGCCGCAACATCAGGTGATAGGTGTTGGCGAGAATGACCTGGGCGCCCAGCCGCTCAACGTCACTTGCGTCGAGATGCACGATCGCTCCCCGAGTGCCGACCGGCATGAACCGGGGCGTGGTGAACGTGCCCCGGCCCGTGGTGACGACGCCACGACGGGCGCCACCGTCTCGAGCGGTCTCGGTGAAGCTCGCACGCATCGTCTGGATGCTACGGCGTGGGCCGGCGAGCGGGATCGAGCAAGAGCCACACCATCGCCGTCGCCACAGCACCGCGGGCCGTCCACAGCAAGGACCGAATGAGGTTCGATGTCATCAGCGTGTCGTGTTGTTCTGCGTCGAAGCCGTCGAGCAGTTCGCCATGGACCGGTGCCGCCCAGATCGCCGTGACAACCAAGATCAGCCCCATCAGCGCCGCTCCGACGATCGCAAGGATTCGCATCGTGCCACGCTTTGCGAGGACGAGCAGGGCCGCGATCGAGACGCCTTCGAGACTCCACGGCAACGCCAGCACGTACCCGATCTGATCGACGTGTCGGCTCTGGTAGTCGGGGTAGGCGTCGGCCCCGACGTTCTCGAACAACGGATAGTGAACGCCTTGCACCGTCCAGATCAGCCCGACCATGACGAGGGTTGCCACCGCATGCAAGACGACGACGGCCGCCAAGGTCTGCTCGTTGCTTCGAAGGTTGGAGATGGTGGCGGCCATGCCGGGCACGCTACGGCTGCGACACGGCCGACGACGAGACGGCGGCACCGCTAGGGTCCGACGACGTGGCGGTCAACAAGCTGATGCAACGCATGCTGGCCTTTCGGTACCGGGGCGACATCCCCGACGACTGGCAGCCGTATCTTCGCGAGGTCGACTTCGTCGGCACCCTCGACGACGGCGAGAAGCGGCGTCTCGTGCAGCTTTCCCGGATGTTCGAAGCAGTCGTCCGCTTCGATGGTCGCGAGGGCATCGAGGTCGACGAACGCATGATCCGGCTCACCGCCCTGCAGGCGTGCCGCCTGATTCTCGGGCTCGGGTATGAGCCGTACCGGTACGTCCATCGGGTGACGTTCTTGCCGCGCGCCTTCCACATCGAAGCCCGCCAGGGCCCGGTGCGAGCCAACGGCGCGGCCGACTCGGGGGGTCATGTGGCGCTGTCCTGGATCGAGACCACCGCCGGCCTGTACGACGCTGATGGCCGCAACGTCGTGTACCACGAGTTCGCCCACATTCTCGACGGCTACGACGGGTTCGTCGACGGGCGCCCCGATGTCGGTGCCGGCAACACCGGTCGGTGGGAGCGCATCGTTGGGAGTTCGTACCGCGACCACCGCCGCAGCAATGCGAAGAAAGCGCTGATCGACGCGTACGGCAAGACCAGCCGCATCGAGTTCTTCGCCGAGGTGGTCGAAGTGTTCTTCGAACGGCCAGAAGAACTCCACCACGAGAACCCGGAGCTGTACGCCGCCCTCGCCGACTACTTCAAGCAGGATCCGGCCGCTCCCCCACCGACCTGATCTGTCGGCCGGTCGGCGGCCATGCGACCATGGCGGAGTGACTGACCAGATCGATCCGTGGGACGAGTACGCGGACGGGTGGGACGAGGATCTTGTTGCGCGCGCCTACGCGGCCGCGGCCTTCGACTCCCTGACCGCAACGCTTCGCCGGTTCGAACGCAATCTCGACGGCATGAACGTTTGCGATTTTGGGTGCGGGACGGGCCTCCTCACCGAGCATCTCGCCCACGTCGTTGGCCGGGTCGATGCGGTCGACACGTCGCCGGCAATGCTGGCCCGACTGAGCACGAAGGCTGACACCCACGGGTGGGCGCACGTGCTGCTCTCGCCGCGTCTGCCGTCGACACGGGGCGAGCACGACCTCGTTGTGTGTTCATCGGTTCTGGGCTTCGTCGACGACTACACAGCGACGACCAAGCGTCTCGTCCAACTCCTCGGCTCCGGCGGTGTCTTCGTGCAGTGGGACTGGGAACTCGACCCTCAGGCCGACGAACCACATGGTCTCGGCCGGAGTGCGATCCACAGTGCGCTCGATGCAGCCGGATTGGCCGACGTGCACGTCGACACGGCGTTCGAGGTGGCGTTTGACGACATCGTCATGCGCCCGTTGATCGGTGTGGGACGCCGGCCCTGAGCGCTACTGCCCGCCGCACACGCCCCGGTCGTACTCGCCAACCGACCGAATGATCTGCTCGGCCGCCGGCTCGATTCGCTCACCCGCCAACTCGCTGGCGAGTACCCGATACAGCAGGTCGTCGAGACGAGTCACGACGTAGCAGTCCGCCTTCGGTTCGAGCTTCTCGCCCCCGATTCCGGAATCTGAGGTCAAGAAGAGGTGACGTCCGCCGGTCGTCACCGCCATCGCTCGCATCAAGAACTCGGCAGTGCGATCGACGCCGCTCGCCGCCAACGGGTAGAGCCGTACCCCGTCCTCGCCGAGGGCACGAGCACTGGCGAACGTCGATTCGATGCGCGGTTCATGTGGCGGCGCGTCGGCATTGAGGATCAGGACTCGAGCCACGTCCTCACCATCTCGCCAACTGAGCGACTCGGCGTCGATCAGCGCAGCATCCATCGCTTCGGGAAAGTCGCCGCCCCCACTCGCTGCCTGGTCGCTCAGCCATCGACGCATCTGGCCGGCGTCGTTCGTGAAGTCGAACGTGCGGGTGACGAACGCGTCACCGTCGTCTCGGTAGACAACCAGCGCAAAGCGCAGGTCGACGTTGCCGTAGTCATCTTCGACTCGGGCCACGATCGACTCGAACTCGACCGTGAGGTAGCGGAGTTCGTCGGCCATGCTGCCGGTAACGTCAAGCACCAACGCGACGTCCAACGAGCTGGGTGGGGAGGTGTCACCATCGATCTCCAGCTCGAGGCGACCCGAGGCAAGCTGGTCGGCGGTCACCGTCTGTTGGGTGTCGCCGATTGTGAGTTGCGCACCGCCGCCGACATCGAGGCCGAGCCAGCCTGGATACAGATACGCCCGTCCCGCACTGTTCGTCGCGACCGTACGGGACTCCTGACCGGCGGCCACCATGATCGACGTGTTGCCGACGCCGACACCATTCCCACTGACCAGGTCGATGACCACCCGATCGCGCAGGTTGACGAACGGCACACCCGCGCCTGCATCCTGTTGCCAGTTGGCGACCAGGTCAGCGAACGAATCGAGGTTCAGGTTGTCGTCGATGTCGGCTGCGGTGAGCTGGCCCGCCTGCGGTTCTGGCTGCGGCTCGGGTTCGATCGGCGGAAGCGGCTCGGCAACGTCGCCATCGACCGGAGGCACCGACTCGGCCGTGGCCAACTCGGCCGTGGCCGACTCGGCCATGTCCTCGCCGGCGAAGGCGGCAGCCTCCGATTCTTCGGCCATCTCGACCTCATCGATGCCTCGCTCGACCGTCGAGCCGTCGGCATCCTTCGCATCGGCGACGTCAGCCGTCTCGCTCGCCGACGCGGATCCCGAGCTCCCACCAGCCACCGAAACCGAGGCGTCGGCTGTCGTGGCGATGTCGAGATCGTCGCTCTCGCTGCACGCCGAAACGAGAAGCAGCAGAGCGAGCAGGGAGACGAGCAAACGGGGTGGATGGGTCGCGTTCATAGCCTCTCCGACGTTCTCCCTCGACCACTGGTTCCCACCGACCTCGGACTTTTCCGCGAACGAGACGTAGGGTCAGCCGATGGCCCGGTTTGAGCTGGTCACCGA
>JBCCYT010000040.1:0-28376 GCA_039188975.1 Actinomycetota bacterium | reverse complement strand
GGTGTCGTGCAGTTCCTCAAGTCGGGGAAGTGGCGCACCGGCGAAGAGAAGGTGTGTTGCGAACTCGGGGTCGACTGGTGGGCGGAGGGGGAGGGCTTCACGTGGGACTCCGAGGATCTCTCGATCGATGAGGCGGTCGCGGCGGCGGCATGGGGCCAGGCAAAGCGTCTGATCCAGGCTGGGGATCATCAGCTGGTCGTGCTCGACGAGGTCACCTACCCGATCAACTGGGAGTGGATCGACATCGACGATGTGATTGCGACGATCACCGGCCGTCCCGACCACGTGAGTGTCATCCTCACCGGGCGCAATGCTCCCGATCGGCTGATCGAGATCGCCGACACCGTGTCTGAGATCGGCGACGTCAAGCACGCTTACCGGGCTGGCATCCGCGCGAAGAAGGGCATCGACTTCTGATGAGCCGACCCGCATCTTCGGTCCTTGTCTGTCGTGGCTGCTGCTGCGGCTCCGCCACGAAGCACCCCGAGGTCGACCACGAAGCCCAAGTCACGGCCTTCCGAAATGCCGCGACGGCAGCTGGCACCCGCTTTCACACCGTCGAATGTCTCGGCCCGTGCGAGCGGGCCAACGTCGTGGTGGTCCGAGACGGAGCCGACCGGCACTGGTTCGGGGCCGTTGGCGATTACGAAACCGCGACCATCGCTGACTGGCTCACCGACGTGGACCAGCCACTTCCGACGTCGCTCGAGGCCCAACGATTCGAGCCGCCTGGGACCCGTGCCCGCCGTCGCCTGCTGCCCGAGCGCGGCGCCGACCTCGCCGACGTCGCAGCTGGTCTGACGCGGGCCGGCGGGACCTGGACGATGGGTGTGCCGGGTGCGATTGCGGAGTTCGACACCGCCGGGCTTGCGGCGCTCGAGCTCAACCTCGACGCCGACGAAGCCACCCTCACTGCAGTCGGGTCCGGGGGCGGTATGCGCCTCTCGCTCGACGGCGCAACTCGACTGTTCGCCTTCGGAGCCGAAGATGCTCCCGAGGAACCCGAAGCGTTCGTCGTCGTTCGTACCGGCAACGGGCTGACGTCTCGGCCTGGTGTGACCGAGGTGGGGCCCGACCCCGAGCCGATCCTTCGGACGAGCAGTGGTGAGGTGCTGTTCGACCTGGGCCTCGGCCGGGATGCGGCGCGCTTCATGGTGCGCGTCGACGATCGAGAGCTGGCCCACCAGCTGCAGAACGCAAGCGGCGAACAAATCGACGCCATCGAACCTGGCGTCTGGCAGGCGTTGGTCGCCGCTTCGCCGACACGGGTCGTCGAGACCGCCCTCGGTCGGATCGAGGTGAGTGCCCCGATCCCGCCACCGGGTGGGGAGTCGCCAACCGGCTCGCACACCCACCTGCTGCCCGACGTGTTGGCGGTGGGCCTCGACCTTCCCGATGCGATGACCGTGCCGAAAGGCTGGCACCTCGGCCCGATCTACTACCCCGCCCGACGGATCCCCCAGGGGGCACGATGACGTCGTCGACGACACCGGAGACCACACCCCCCGAGCGGCTCGAAGAGTACGGGTCGACCCACGAGGTCTTTCCGCTTTCGGCCGACGAAGACACGCTCCTCAGCATTCTCACCGAGCTGTTCGAGAACTGGTGGGACGAGATCTTCTTCGGGACCCTCGTCCAGGGAGGGGCATGGGAGATTGCGGCTCCGGGCCCGCCTGAGCGGATGACGATGTTCGACGGTTACCTGACCGTCGACTTCGGCCGCTGGCATTTCCACCTGTGCATCGGCGAGCACAGCGCCTCGGGCCCCGAGCTTGGACGCATCCGACGATGTGCAGAAGCGTTTCTCTATCGAACGATTGGCCCCGACGGCACGCCGGTGTCTTGGGGGCTGCGCCTACTCAACGGCGAGGCCACCCAGATCGCGACGATCATGTTGCCGAACCCCTTTCTGTCCAACCGCCAGGAGATCCTGGCGGAACCCGACTGGGACCATCTCGCCTGCTGGGATCTGCTTCGTGAACGGTACCTCGACCTCGGCCCGGATGCATTCGACCGTTCTGGCGCCGGGTTTGCCCACGGATGACGGATCGAACGGTTGGAATCGGTCCGCGGTAACTGCTTGACTGACGCTGCTGCAGTGCTTACGGGAATCCGGTGTGAATCCGGAACTGTCCACGCAACTGTGACCGGGAAGTCGAACCCCTCGTGTGCCACTGGCCTTCGGGCTGGGAAGGTCGGGTGAGATGTTGATCCGGGAGTCAGGAGACCGACTGCAGCGTTCACAACCAACACCACAATCCACGATGGATGGAAGGACGGTGAACGCCATGACGGCGATCTCAGTTCGCAACCCGCGCGTCTCGCGCTGGTTCTCCCTGCTTCTCTGTTTGCTTGCGATGACCCTGGTCGCTGCGGGCTGCGGCGACGACGAAGACGACGCAACCGCCGATGACGAGGCGAGCAGTTCGGCAGTCGAGGACGACGTCGAAGATGACGCAGAACCGGCGCCGGATGCAGACCCCGAGCCGGTCGTGTTGACCGAAAACCTGACCGACTCGTGTGTCGAGAACGCACCAGCTGGCTCCGAGCTGTTCCCCGAGCAGGTCTCGACGACCTACGCCGACAACTTCTCGGTCAGCTATCACGGCACCTACAAGGTCCTGACGATCAACCAACCGTTCCCCGGCGGCGCGGCCGAGTCCTACGTGCTCGTGCAGTGTGGCACCGAGGCACCGGCCGAACCCGAGGCGCCAGCCCCGATCGCGGCGACGATCCAGGTCCCGATCGATGGCCTTCTGAGTTCGTCGACGACCCACCTGCCGCTGATCGAACAGCTCGGTCGCATCGACGACCTCATCGGCGTTTCGAGCCTCGGGTTTGTCAGCAGCGAGGCGGTGCTGGCTGAAGCTGATCGCCTCATCGAGTACTCGCCCGACTTCGTGCTCGACACCGAGGTCGTCCTCGCGGCAGACGCCGACGTGCTGATGACCGGCGGGACTGAAGACCCGGCCCACGAGGTCCTGCGAGACGCGGGGCTGGCGGTCGTCGCCAACGCCGAGTGGCTCGAGCCGACTCCGCTTGGTCGCGCCGAGTGGATCAAGTACGCCGCCGTGCTCTTCAACGAAGAAGGGTCCGCCACCGAGCAGTTCGCCGAGATCGAGCTGGCCTATGACGAAATCGTCGCTCGGGCCGCCGACGTGCCTGACGGCGAGCGTCCATCGGTTCAGACCGGGTCGGCATTCGACGGCACCTACTTCGCGGCAGGAGGCGACTCCTACGTTGCGGCCCTCATCGCTGATGCTGGTGGCGCGTATGTGTGGTCCGACAACACCGACACCGGCAGCTTGAGCCTCGATCTGGAAGCCCAGCTCGAGCGGGGCGCCGAAGCTGAGATCTGGATCAACGGATCGACGGCATGGACCTCACTCGACGCGATGCTCGAAGACGACCCGCGCTACGGCGAGTTCGCGGCACAGGCGTCGGGGCAGGTGTGGTTGTTCAACCGCATCCAGAACGACAACGGTGGTGTCGATTACTTCGAGCGAGGTGTCACCCGGCCCGACCTCGTGCTTGCGGACCTGTTGAAGATCTTCCATCCCGAGCTCGCCGAGGACCACACCTTCGAGTGGTACCAGCAGCTCGGTTCGTGACCTCACATCGAGCCTGACCTGATGGTTGCGGCCACCCGCGTACCGGCGGGCGTAGCGATCGACGCTGCGCCCGCCGTCGCTGCGCCCAGTCGACGCCGGGCGATCCTCGGAATGAGCGGCTTCGCCGTGATCGCAACGTCGGCGTTCGTGCTTGCCATTGCGATCGGATCGGTATGGATTCCGCCTGCTGACGTGATCGCCATCCTCGCAGGAGCGAGCTCCGACACGCCCGGCTGGGAAGCAATCGTTCGCGACATCCGTCTGCCGCGAACGCTCACGGCGACCCTGTGCGGCGCAGGACTTGCCGTGGCCGGGGTGCAGATGCAGACCCTGTTCCGAAATCCGCTGGCGGGCCCGTACGTCCTCGGAATCAGTTCCGGAGCGAGCCTGGGTGTGGCGCTGGTGGTACTCACCGCCGGCGCCGGTGGCACCGTAGGATTTCTTTCCGGCATCGGACCGTTCGGCGACCTTGGCGTGGCTGCGGCCGCCGCGGCGGGCAGCGTCGTGGTCCTCACGATGGTGCTCGCCGTGTCCCGCCGGGTGGAGTCGGTCGCCACGATCTTGATCGTGGGCCTCATGTTCGGACAGGTGGTCCTCGCCATCACGACCGTTCTCATCGCCGGTGCCGAGCCCGAACGCATCCAGGCATACCTCCAATGGTCGTTCGGGAGCTTCCGAGGCGTTTCTTGGCAGGAGCTCCAGATCCTCGCGCCGGTGATCATTGTCGCCGGCACGGCGGTCTGGTTCACCTCCAAGCAGCTCAACGCGATGCTGCTCGGCGAGCGGTACGCGGCGAGCCTCGGTGTCGACGTCCGGCGAACGCGCCGAGCGACCGTGGTTCTCTCATCACTCCTTGCCGGCGTCGTGACCGCGTTCGCGGGTCCGATCGCCTTTCTCGGTGTCGCCGTGCCGCACCTCGCCCGCGCCGTGCTCGGCACCGTCGACCATCGCTTCATCCTTCCGGCGTCGGCCATCGGCGGGGCTGCGTTGGCGTTGACCGCCGAAATCGCCGCTCAGCTCCCGGGCCGGGCCGGCGTCTTGCCGCTCAACGCGGTGACGGCGCTGATCGGCGCGCCCGTGGTGATCTGGGTCATCGTTCGTAACCGACGGGCCACGGCAGGATTCTGATGCACGGCCCTGTGCTGGAGGCGACCCGGTTGGCGTCGGGGTACCGGAAACGGCGCCAGTCACGGGTTGTGGTTCCGCCTGTCGACCTTCGGGTCGATCCAGGCGAACTGGTGTGTCTTCTCGGACCAAATGGCGCCGGGAAGTCGACCCTGCTGCGGACCGTCTCGGGTGTCCAGCAACCGCTTGGGGGCAGCGTTGCGCTGGTCGGCGATCCGCTCGACCGGATTGGTCGCATCGAGCGGGCTCGGCGACTCGCCACGGTGCTGACCGAGCGGGTGACGGTCGGTCAGCTCGCGGGGTACGATCTCGTCGCACTCGGCCGCCACCCGCATACTGGATGGGGTGGCGCGCTGAGCGCGGACGATCATCGCGTCGTGTCCGAAGCGATCATGGCGGTGGGTGCAGCGCATCTCGCAGAGCGCGACGTCGACGAACTGAGCGACGGTGAACGGCAGCGCCTGATGATCGCTCGGGGTCTGGCCCAGGAACCGGCGCTGCTCGTTCTCGACGAACCCACAGCGTTCTTGGACGTGACCAGCCGAATTGAGCTGGGCGCCATGTTGCAGCGCCTGGCTCACGAGCGAGGACTCGGCGTAGTGTGTTCTACGCACGATCTCGATCTTGCGCTGGCGACGGCCGACACCGTCTGGTTGCTCAGCGGCGAGGGCGAGATCCGGGTGGGGGCGCCTGAAGACCTCGCACTGTCCGGGGCGATCGGCGAGGTGTTCGGCTCGCAGGATCTCGACTTCGACGCCGAACGCGGCACCTTCAGTCGACGGTCGGCGCTCACTGGCGTGGCGACGGTCGAGGGTGAAGGCGTCGCCGCGGTGTTGTGCGCTCGCGCCCTTCGCCGCGTGGGATTCGCCGTGAACGACGCGCCTTCTGGAACCGACGCCGACGTTGACGTACGAGTCGTGGTCGGCCCCGTCGGTACCCACTACGAGCTGGCGATCGTGGGCGCCGACCCGGTCCGGTTTGGTTCGATCCAAGACGTGTGCCGCCACGTCACCAAGCGGCTCGTCGAGGAGTCATCATGAGCACCCCTGCCGGTCCGATTCTCCGCGACATGCTCGCCATGGTGAGCTATCTCCGCATCACCACGGGAGCCGATTGCGACCCTGAGCGAGAGTGGTTCCGATGCGGCGACCTGCTCGAACGGCCCGACGAGCTCTTGGCGCTGGTGCGATCGACCGCCGCCGGTCGTGGAACCGATGATGACGCGGTCGCCATGTCGCTCTTCGTCCAGGGCTACGTCTACCGGATCGCCTCGACGGCGATCGGCGCCTTCGTCGTGTCCGGAGACGTGCTCGCCGTCGATCCGAACATCACCTCGTTCGCGATCGGGCGCGATCGAGATGAGGCAACGCCTGATCGACACGCCAATCGGGCAGCGGGGCGAGGCGATCACGCTCATCTACCTGACCGCGGCACTGTTCGATGGCTCGCCGATGCTGTCGCTTTTGCGCTCGGCCCTCACCAACGACGTTGCGGCGTCGATGTTCGAGGAGTTCATCAGTTCCGTGTTCCTTGCCCATGCCGACCAGCTGATCGATGGGCCGAAACCCCAGGAGCGGCTTGCGCTCATCGGCGCTCACCTCATGGGCGTGGTCGCAAGCCGCGAGCTGCTGTCCCTCGCACCGCTCACCGAGGCTTCGATCGACGAGCTCGTCGCCCTCATCGGGCCCGCCGTCCAGACCTACTTCGACGCGCCGACGCCGTAGGTCCTCGTCTGGACCACCGGCGCCTTCGGAGTCGACGAACATCGAGGAGTTCGTTCGTTGGTTTGGCGACGGAATCGCTGGCCCCGTCGAGCGGTATCGACGGATCGCCGTGGAGATCCGAGAACTCTGGCGGCCAGCTCTGCCGGCCGGAGGCGACGGATGAAGGACTGGCTGCGTCGAGTCTTCAAGCGGGATCCCGCGCCTCGCGGGATCTCGGTGAGGCACCTCGACGACGAGCAGGTCGCTGAGCGGGAGGAGCAGCGCCGGCGGGAAGCCGCCGCAGCACGAATCGAGGCGTTCGATGGAGCGCCGCGGTTGCCTCTGACCGAGGTTGGCGAGGTTCAGCTGCGGGACGAGCTCGTTCACCTCGGCGTGGCCTTCGACGACCGCCTGATCGTGGTCGGCAGCACCGCCGATCCGTCGGCGACCTTCGCCGGTCGAGACAAGAGTCCAGGGTTCGCCTCGTCCCCGCACTCGACGGCCTCAGAGAGGTACGCGATCGACGTTGAGCTTGTCGACGTCGACGGCGGCGTTGAGCGGCGCCGCGTCGATGGTGTCCCGGTCGCCCATCCGATCGTAAAGCTAGCGCCTTCGGGTGACCTGGTGATTGTCGGTGCCAGAGCTCGGTGGGCCGACGGCCGGGCCGAACACAACGCATGGCTTGTCTCCGAAGGCGGAACAGTCGGCGGGTCGTTCTGCGCCGCCGACGGAATCCAGAACGTTCAGGTGACACCTGCTGGTCTCTTGTGGGTCGCCTACTTCGACGAGGGAGTCTTCGGGAACTTCGGCTGGGGCAATCCCGGTTCGTCGGAGCCCCTCGGCAGGTCGGGCCTTGTCTGTTGGTCGCTTGACGGCGAGCTGCGCTACGGCTTCGAGGCTCCGGCGGGCTTCGGGTCGATCGACGACTGCTACGCGATGTGCGCGTCCGGCGAGACGATCTGGGCCTGCTACTACTCCGATTTCCCCGTGGTGCGGGTAGGGGCTGACTTCGATGTCGTCGGGTGGGAGAGCGGAGTGGGAGGCGCACATGCGATCGCCGCCACCGACGAACGAGCCCTCCTCGTTGGTGGCTATCGCGGGCTCTTCGACCGCGCTGTGGTGGTGACGCTCGCAAGTGACGGAAGAACAAACCAGACCGTGTCTCAGCTGGTGATGCCCGATAGCACTGACGTCCCTGACAGTGCGCGCCTGGTTGCCCGCGGTCAGCGGTTGCATGTCGTCGTTGGTGGCCTGTGGCTGACGCTGGACCTGGACAAGCTCCCCTTGTAAATATTGGAGTATTCCAATATATTTTCCGTATGGCCTCCGACCTCGTTTCGCTCGCGGACGCCTCGCAGTTGCTCGGTGTGTCGCCGGAGCGCGTCCGGCAGCTTGTGGTTGCTGGTGATCTTCCGGGTGTCCGGTTCGGCAATGCGTGGGCCGTTCCTCGGGACGCGGTTGCCGCTCGGCGACAGAGTTCCAACCGGCGGGGTCGTCCGCTGGGGGAGCGTCGCGCGTGGCAGGCCATTGGCTCCGGCGACGTCGATCTCTCGAATGTCAGCCGGTACCGGAACCGAGGTGTGGTCGAGCGCTACTCGATGAGCGCGGCCGATGCGGCGTACCTGGTGAGCGATCTCGGCGCCGTCGAAAGCGGAGTCGCCGGGGCAGTCTTCCATGGTGAACTCCTGCAAGCCGAGGGTGCAGAGCTGGATCTCTACGTGTCTCATCGAATGCACAACGGTCTCGCCTTGGTCGTTGCGGCAGTAGAGGACCCACTCGGCTCGGTCGTCCTTCGGGTTGTGTCCGACGAGGCATGGCCTGAAGTGGAGGAGCTGGCCTCGAGGCCGGACGGCGGCCGGCTGGTCGCCCCCGCAGCGGCGGTTGCGCTCGACCTGATGGACTCGGGAGATGCGCGTCACTGGGTGGCAGCGGAGAACTTGGTGCAGGCGCATGGCTGAGTCGGTCATTCAGCTCCCGCCTCTCGCAGGTGGTCAAGCAGACTCCTGGGCGGCGCTCGTCGAGCTCGCTCCGACTCTCCGCGACAACTGGCTTCTGGTCGGTGGCCAGATGGTGTTCCTGCATGAGGTCGAGCGTCGCTCTACAGACATCCGGCCGACCGATGACATCGACGTCGTGGTGAACCTCCGAGCCGAGCCCGCTGGGCTGGCCCGCATCCACGAGACGCTTGTTGGCGCCGACTTCTCACAGGACCCGCCAAGCCCGGACGGAGCGGCGCACCGCTACCGGCGAGGCGGCGCGGTGTTCGACGTGCTGGCGCCCGACAACGTGGGCGAGCGCGCTCAACTGACTCTCGGAGCTGGCCGCACGATCGAAGCTCCCGGCACAACCCAGGCGTTCCGTCGCTGCGATCTCGTGACTGTCGACCTTGATGGTTTGTCGGGTGTGATTCGTCGGCCGAACCTCGTCGGCGCTCTGGTGGGCAAGGCCTCAGCCGTGGTCAAGATCAGCTCTCAGTCGGCGGCTAGCCGAGCGAAGCACCTGCGGGATTTCGACTCGCTGGCCCGGTTGCTTGGTCCGACCGACCGAGCGGCGGCCAATCTCGGCAAGGCTGAAGAGCGGTTGCTGAGGCGACTTGTTGCAGAGCCCGGGCTCTCAGAGCTCGGTGCCGCGTCGCTCCGGTCGATGCTCAGCGGAGAAGCTCCGTGACCCAGCACCGCGATGACGGGGCCGACCGCAAGTACGAATCGATCGGGCCGATCGCCCGAGCGGAAGCGGAGCAGCGCCTGCGCAACCCGACAGATGGGGGCGAGGTTGAAACCATCCTGCTCTCCCTCGCGCTGCACGAGCCTGATCGAGAGTGGATGGAGACCTTGCTCCGCCACTGGTCCCGCGACGGATCCCCCGACATTCGGCGGGTTGTCGCAATCTCGTTCGGGCACGTTGCGCGGCGCTTTCGTGACTTGGACGGCGCCTCCTGGGCTCGGCTTCGATGGCTCGCTTCAGATCCCTTGACGTCAGGCGCGGCTGGGGATGCGCTCGACGACGCCGCCTCGTTTACCGGAGGCGATCCTGGCTGGGAGAAGCCCATCCTCGTCATCGACGGAGATCGCTTCGATGACTTTGCCGGATTCCGTCGGGAGTTCTCCAGCCTGCTCCCGGATTGGACCTGGAACGGAAACCTCGACGCATTCAACGACATCCTGTGGGGAGGCTTCGGGACGCCGGAGGATGGCTTCGTACTGAAGTGGGTCCACTCAGACCGTTCCCGTCAGATGTTGGGGTGGCCCGAGACGGTCGCCTTCATCGAGCGCAAGCTTGAGAGCTGCCATCCTTCGAACCGAGAGAGCGTCGCAAGGGACTTGGATGCCGCCCGTCGGGAAGAGGGGGAGACTCTGTTCGACTTGCTCGTTTCGATCATCAACGAGCACGGTCAGCACGGAGCAGAGCCCGGCCCTGTGGTTGAACTCGACCTCGCGTAGTGCCAGCAAGCCTTTGGCTGCCGACGCTTGTGTCGCTTTGTCATCACGATGTCATCAGAATTCTCGGGAACGACCGGGATTGGCCCGGACCGATCGGAACCGAAATCGCCCGAAACTCCTGCTGACCAGGGGAAACACGGAATCGCCAGGAACGGTCGGAACCGCCAGGGAGCAGTTCAAGTCCCCCCTCCGACACCACAGACTTCGTTGAGATTCCGGGGCTCACGGGCTCCGGAATCGCTCGTGTTTCGCAGGTCTCAGCGCTCGGCCGCCACCGACTCCCGGGCGTTGGCGCGAGCCGCGACGACGACCGAGCGGGTGATGTCCCACGAGGTGGTCGTCAGGTAGGTCGCCCACGCGAGGATTCCGAGCATCTTCGGCCCGTCCTCCAGCCAGAGGGCGAAGCCGCGCTGGTCGGCGATCACCGAGAAGCCGAGCGCCGCGCCGGTGGCGACGAGGAGGTGCACACGGGTTCGGGCGATCTCGGTGAGGCTGCGAGCGAGCCACAGCAAGATCAGCAGCGCATACGTGGCCAACACCATCGTTTTCGACGTTCCAAGGAAGCGGGGGAGCACCGTGCTGTGCAGGAGAAACAGATCGTCGACGAGCATGAGCGTGCCGACCCCTGCCGCACCGAGCAGAAACCGGAAGGCCCCCATTCGCCCCTCCAGGTGAGACACCGCGGCGCCGAAGGCGGCGGCGCATGCCGCGATGCACCACACGACGGCCCCGAGCTGGCTGATCAGGCCCGTGTACCAGGGCAGCCGACCGGTGGCGACCGGGTCGAGCAGCAGCGTCTCGTGGCGGATCACACCCTGGCCGAGGGCAGCGGCCAACGCGAGGAGCCCAAACGTCCAGACCACCAGGAGCGGGATGAACGGACGCAGTTGGCGTCGGTAGTGATGCGATTGCCGCCGTTCGGCCATACCGAAGCTTCGGCAGCTCTGTTGCCGGCCCTAACCGTCGAGTGCTGCGGTCCGTCAATATGGGTGATTCAGCCCAGTGCGAGGGTGCTCGCTCGACCAGGCAAGGTCCCGTGCTGTCTGGACCGTATGGATTCGGGCCACGACGTGAGCGCGGTGCCGCTTCGACGAGAGACCGAGTCCGGTTCACTCGGGTCGGCTCACTCGATCTCACCCGGGTGAGATCTGAGGTTTTGCGAGGCGGCGTCGCCCTTTCGCCGTTCAGGGTGAAGGCATGTCGCAACAACTACCTGCGAGATCGTCCAGCGAGGGAGAACCCGCCATGTCCACCCACACCACCGAACCGACGAACGTCAACGCCGAGTACCGACGGCAGGTCCAGGCGTTCCACGTCCATGCGGTGATCGCCGCCGGAACTTTGGTGTTCATCCTGGGGGTGAACCTGATGACGAACCTGTCCGCCGGTATCGCCGGTGAGTTCACGGCGTGGTGGTCGTTGTGGGCTGTGCTCGGCTGGAGTGCGGGCATCGGCGTGCACGGTCTCGTGGTCTGGCTGAATCGCCCGACGGAACCGCCGATCTGATCGTCGGTGCTGAGGTCGTCGTGGGGCGATCCTGTTCTGGTCAGTGGTCGGTCGTTCGAAGGAAATCGCCGTGCGTGCCGATCGGGATTCGCTGGTCTGGGATCCAGATGCTGGCAACTGGGTCGCCGTCGAAGTCCTGGGCGTCGAGGATGACGAGCCGTGAGCGGTTGCGGTCGGGCTGATACACGAACCCCATGAGCCAGCCGTCATCTTCGCTGGTCGGATCGGGACGCGCGACAAACGTCAGTTCACCGCAGCTGCCGCCATCGAAGTCTTGGTGGGTTGTGGCGGCGGTTTGATGGTCGATCTTGACGGCCCCTTCGAAGGCCGGAGCCAAGCTTGCTCGCGCGGTGTAGCCATACCGGTAGGGGCGACCTTGGTGGGCCGGGTTCACCATCGGGAAGTCGAGCGGCTCATCAGTCACGCGTTCGGCTGCGGCGACCGATGTTGCGCCGTTGAGGTCAAGCGTCCAGCGGTCGATGGTGGGGAGCGTGTCGCCAAGCGGTCCGAACACGTCATCGCGAGCGGCGCGTTCGTAGCGGCTGACGTCGAGCACGAGGCGACCATCGCCGGTCTCGAACGCGTTGAGCGGGTGATACACGTAACAGGGCTCGACCTCGAACCAGCGCACGTCGGCGCTTCCACCGTCCTTTGGCAGCACCCCGATCCGGGCAGGCTTTTCGGGGTCCCACGCGATCGGCAGTGTGGTCCGCTCCAACATCGCGGGGTCGAAGACCACGTTGAGGTCATAGATGACCGCATAGTTCTCGGTGATGGACATGTCGTGAATCTGGGTGAGCCCGCTCAGCGGGACTTCGACCCGGTTCATGACCTGGCCCTGCGGGCTCAACCGGAGATAGACCGCGGTTGGCCCCAGCACCATGCTGTACACGACTGCGTGCACGTCGCCGTCGGTGGGGTCGATCTTGTGGTGGCCCGAGAACCCGTCGGTCAGCGCGCCGTTGAGGTCGCTGCGGGCGACGGTGCCGAGCTCGTGGTTGATCTCGACCGGTGCTGCGCCGCCTTCGACCGTTGCGTAGAGCCGGTCGCCAAATCGAGCGATGTTGGTGTTGGGTGAGAAGTCGATGCCGTTGAGGACCGGCCCCCCAGGGTCGGCCTCGCCGAGTACGTCGGCTGCGTCGCCGGCTCGGACGACGCGGTTGCGATACCAGTGCGCGTGCCCGTCGCGCAGGCGAACGCCGTGCACCATCCCGTGACCGCTGAAGTAGTGGAGGATCGGGCTGATCGGCCCCATCTGGTTCGGGCCGTTGCGAACATAGAGGCCGTCGAGCTCGGCGGGGATGGTTCCGTCTACGACGAGCTCGGTGTGGGTGTGCTCGATCGGCACGGGGGACAGCGAAGGGATGCGGTACCGGGAGTTGTCGTCAGGGAGGTCCATCCCGGCAAACTATGAGACAACATGTCTCATAGCAAACCTGGGGTTCTTGCATGGCACACTTGGAAGGTGACGAGCGACGATCGAGAGGCGGCGGTTCCCAAGCCGGTGGATTCCCGTGCCGCGCGGAGCCGGGCCGCGATGCTCGAAGCCGGCATCCACCTGTTGGCCACCCTCGGTTGGAGCCAGATCACGCAACAACGAGTGGCCGAGGTCGCTGGTGTTGGTCGGGCAACGGCCTACCGACACTGGCCCGAACAGTCGGCGCTGCTCGCCGACATCCTCCAACACGCGCTCGCGTCGGAGTCCTACGCAGTTCCCCACGTCGGAGACACCCGAACCGATCTCATCGCCGAGCTGCACGCGCTCGCGACGGTCATGAACGACGGCCTCACCTACGACATTGTGGTCACGCTCATCCAGCAGTCCGGTGCGAGCGAAGAACTCGGGGCGCTCAACGGCCGGCTGTCACGCCTCGCCCGGGGCGGTATCTCGAGCATCGTTCGCGACGCGGCCGACCGGGACGAACTTCGCTCAGGTCTGGACGAGACGCAGGTCGCTGCGCAACTGATCGGACCGCTCGCGTATCGGCGCCTGCTCGTGCCGGAACGGATCGAGCTGCGCCATATCGAGGACACGGTCGACGCCTTCCTCACCGGCGCCCGAACGGCGGCCTCGGAGCCACGCGACTCACCGGGGCCATGACGGTCAGCCGATGACGTGACACCGTTTCCGGGGCTCTCGTCGCTCCCACGCACACGAGACCGTCACGATCGGATCAGGCTTCGTCGATGTCCCAGGTCCAGTGGTGGCCGCCCGCCGAGACCTCCAGCGACCAGCGGAGGAGCTGACCCCGCTGAACCGGCAGCGGATCCGGGATGGGCATGAAGCCATGGCCCCAGCTGGACTCGGTGCGCGGCGGCGTGTTGTCGACCGTGATGCCGGGAGCGAGCAGCGAATCGAACCAGCAGGCCAGGCCATGGACGGTGCCGTCGAGGTCGACCGCCATCACGCCCGCCGCCGACATGGCCTCACCGTCAGCGGCGGTGAGGTCCACGTCGAAGGCAAGCTCCGGTTGCCCGAGCAGGTGATCGGGCACGACCCGCGTGAACCAGAGACTCCGCGCCGCGCGGCGATACGCCGGTGCGAGATCGTAGGGAAGGCCGGTGTCGAGCCAGTCGGTGACCAGCGCGTGATCATCCGCCATGTGCGCGGGCGCTACCCAGAGCCGCAGCCTCGACGGGATCACCGATGCCTCTGGCTTCAGCAGCCGCGCTCGCGCATCGACAGCCCAGGCGACGATGCCTTCATCCAAGCCGGCGCTCCCGATCGTCTCGGTGATCAACACGTCGGCCACTTCCGGAAGGTCGACGTCGATCGACCAGCCCTCGATGAACTCGATCCGATCGTCGAAGCCGTTTGCGACCGCCAGATCTCGGGCGACCTCCAGAATCGGCGCACCCTCGATGGCGTAGACCTTGCGGGCGCCCGCCTCGCACGCCATGAACGACAAGATCCCAGTCCCACACCCGACGTCGACCACCACATCACCCGGCGACACCGTCGCGTCGATGGCACGACGAAACGCATCGAGCCGATGCGTGTCGAGCAGCATGCTCAGGTGGTAGTCGAGGACTTGAGCGTGCGAGCTGTCACGTTGCCAGATCGGGGTCTCGGGCAATGGCGCCATGAGCGAACGCTACCCGTCGACGCGATCGTCAGCCCCGAGCTACGAGCTACAGCAGACCGATGTCGCGGGCGGCCTGCACCGCGGCCTTGCGATCGGTGACGGCGAGCTTGCGAAAGATCGCCCGGCAGTGGGTCTTCACCGTGTTGAGCGACACGAAGAGTTCGGTGGCGATCTGTCGTTGCGACAGTGCCGAGGGCAGATAGCGCAGCACGGCAAGCTCCCGATCGGTGAGCTCCTCGACGAGACGAGGTGACGGGGCCGGTCGGGTCGCATGACGGTGGCGCGACGCGACCCTGGCGACCATCCGGCCCGCAATTCCGGGGTCCGGACACGCGTCGACGACCCGTTGCGCTTCGGCCAAACGCGCCGGTGCGTTCGGGTCGTCGTGTTCCATGCCGACGTCGGCGACCAGCGCGAGCACATAGGCCAGGGTGAACGGCTCCGGCGCGCCCCGAACGAGTGCGATGGCTCGCTCGGACGAGGCCAGCCGAGTGGCGGCGTCGGTGGTCGTGCGGGCGACGACGGCGTGGGCGAGCGAGAGCACCGGCACTCCGGCGATTCCTCGCTCGGAGGCGTGGTCGAGTCCGGCTCGCGCATGCGCCGCTGCCGCGTTCGGGTCGGAGGCCTCCATCGCGAGCACGGCCGCAAAACCGGGCATCACCGCCGCCACATAATCGGAGGGCTCACTCGCGGCGAGCTCACGAGCCAGCGCAACGACTCGTTGCGCCTCGTCGAGCCGCCCTGCCCACGTATGCGCGGCGGCCAGCCCGATCGCCTGGGTCGACTCGGTCGGGTTCCCCATGGTCGCGGCGATGGTCGACGCGCCGCGGAGATCGCCCTCCGCAAGGCTGACCATGATTCCGAGCGACCCGATCAGATTGCCGTCGCTGCCGTCGTCGTGGCGGGCGGCGATGTCGTACCAACGGCGGGCGCCGGCGAATCGGCCGGTGCTGAACTCGATCCACCCACGCGTCGCCGCGGTCGGCGCATGCCGTTCTGGAAGGTCGCCGAGCCGCTTCAGCAGATCCAACACGGTTGAGACCTGGCCCTCGTTGAGCAGCTCGGTGGCGTGCACGGCGATCAGGTCGCCGGCGGTGACGAGCTCACCTCCCTCGATGAGATGGTGGATCGCCCGGTACGGGTCGGCGTGCTGTCGGTACCAGGCGGCAGCCGCGAGGTGGAGGTCAGGCAGCCGATCCGGCATCTCGCGTTCAGCTTCGACGAGCAACAGGTCGCGGAGGAGATGGTGGTAGCGAAAGGTCGTGCCGGTGCGGTCGAGCCCGATGAGGAGCTGGTTGGCGGCGGCGAGCGCTCGAAGCCAGCGAGTGCCGTCATCGGCGCCGGAGACGGCATCGAGGAGGGGACCCGTCATCTGGTCGAGCACCGAGCTCTCGAGCAGGCGCCGGCGGGTGTTCGCATCTACTCCGGCGAGGTACTCGTCGGTGAGGTAGTCGACGACGAGACGATCGTCGCCCTGGAATGCCTCCACGAAACCGTCGTAGTCGTCGCTGCGCTGTAGCGAGAGGTGGGCGAGAACGAGACCGGCCGCCCAGCCTTCGGTTCGCTCGCACAGCGATGCGGTGTGGTCGTCGGTGAGCCCCGGGTCGGCGAGGAGACGTCGGGCCTCGCCCGGGGCGAAGCGCAGGTCATCCGCCCTGATCTCGACCAACTGGGAACGGACCCGGAGCCGTGAGAGGCGGATGCCGGGGTCGATCCGGGTTGCGAGCACGAGCAGAAAGCGCTCCGGCGCCAGCTCGATGAGGCGTTCGAGGGCCTCGTCGATCTCCGGGTTGTCGATCAGGTGGTAGTCATCGATGACCAGGGTGACAGGGGAAGCGGAGGTGAGCTCATTGACGATTCGGTCCACGAGCTCGGCGGCGGCGGATACCGCCGGTTGCGCGGCCGCTTCCATGCCTGCGCACACGGTGTCGAGGGCGCCGACGACATAGCTCCAGAACCGGGCGGGGTCACGGTCGGCTGCGTGGGCCTGCATCCACGCCCCGTCATGACGGCCCCGCTGCCACGAGGCGAGCAGGGTCGACTTACCGGAACCGGCAGGGGCGCTGACGAGCACGACCCGGACCAGGGGATCTGCGGCCGCGGCGTCGAGCAGGTCATCGAGGCGGTGCCGGTCGATGAGGCCACTCGGCAGTGTCGGCGGCGTCAGCTTTGTCGCCACCAGCGCGTTCTCGTCGCCGGCTTCCATGCCACGAATCCTAGGGTCGGGCGGTCGTGCGGGACGTTCCGCCCCAGCGATCTCACCCGGGTGAGATCGAGGCGGGGGCGACGACGAACCACCCGAACGTGGCGGATGGTGGCTCCATGAGCGAGCCGATCACCTACGAAATCGTGTTCCGGGGCCGGGCGACCGAACGACTGTTGACCCGCCTCCGCGACGACTTCGCGATCGAATCCACCGCCGACGGGTTCACCCGCCTGGTCGGGGACGTTCGCGACCCGGCCCAGCTGCATGGCGTGATCGCCCAGCTGACGTCGTTCGCGATCGAGATCGTGAGCCTTGCGCCGGCCGGTGCGCGGCCCTCTTCCACATCATCGACTTCAGCAAAGGAAGCACCATGACCATCTCCACATCACTCGATCCTCGGGCTGCCGTCTCGGCGTCTCGAGCCGGCGGCCTCGGCGGTCTCATCGCCGCCGCTACGTTCATCTTCGGCATCGCGCTTTTCGTGACCAGCCTCAGCGAGTACACGACGAGCGACCAGACACCGGCGGAATCCGTCGACTTCCTCGTCGGGCACCAGACCACCCTCTACGTCTGGTACCTCGTGATCTTCCTCGTCTTCGGTGGTGCCATCATCCCGCTCGCTCGATCGCTGCACCGTCGCCTCGTCGATGTCAGCCCGCTCGTGGCCGACATCGGTGCCGTGTTCGCCCTCATATGGGCCGGCCTGATGTTCGCGACCGGAATGATCTCCAACATCGGGATCACCGCGGTGGCCGACCTCGACGAGACCGACCCCGAGGCCGCCGCGCATCTCTGGTCGGCGGTCGACGCCGTCACCGACGGCCTCGGCGGCGGCAACGAACTCGTCGGCGGTATGTGGATTCTGCTGGTCAGCCTCACCGCTTGGGGAACAGGCCGGCTCCCGAATGGCCTCAACGCACTCGGCATTGTCAGCGCCGTCGCGGCCCTCGTCACCCTCGTCCCTGGCCTGAGCGACGTCGGCATGATCTTCGGCCTCGGTTCGATCGCCTGGTTCGCCTGGACCGGCATCGTTTTGCTTCGGACCCCCGCCGCTACCCCTGCCGGTTCGTGAACGACCCGGCTCCAAGGCGTGGCCCGGGGTTCGCGGCGCGTCGGGGGCTGTCAGTGGGGGTCAGTAGGTTGGGGGTTGCTGGTCGTGTCGGTCACGACGGCGGTGCTCGATTGCTGCACCCACTGAGCGGTCCTCTCACGTTCAAGCTCCCCGGCACGTCCGGGGCCGTGACTCGAGGAATCGCCATGCCCACAACCGCTCTCTCCACATCAATCCTGCCTGTCGCAACGCAACCAGCGCCGTCCGGTGCCAACGGGGCGTCGACGGTCTCGGCGGGCGAAGCGCTTCTTGCGTTGGGCTGGGAGATCAACGCCAACCAGTACCGGTTGGTCCATCTCGCCGCTCGCTTCGATGAGGAGCAGGAGTGGTTTCGGCTGGGCCTCAAGAGCTCGGCGCATTGGATCTCGGAACATCTGCAGATCTGCTCGTCGACCGCCCGCGAGTGGATTCGGGTCGGTTATGCGCTCCGGTACCTTCCGTTGGTCGACGCAGCGTTGCGGGGCCAGGAGCTCTCGTATGCGAAGGCTCGGATCGTCACCCGATGGGCCGACCCGGAGAACGAAGCACACCTGCTCTAACTCGCTCAGGAGCGGTCGGCGAACCGGCTGAACGTCGCGATCGCGCAGTTCTTCGCCGGGCACGGCGAAACCGACGAGGAGCGAGATCAACGTCTGCACCACCAGCGTTCGTTCACGTCCTGGACCGACGGCGATGGCATGACCGTGCTGCGCATTGCGCTGCCGCCCTCGGTCGCGAAGCCGATTGTGGCCGCCGTGGATGAACTGGTCCGCCAGGTTGCGTCGATGCCGTGGAACGACGAGGACGAGATGCGGGATCCGCCCGCGGGCGCGTCCGGTCGACGACGAGTGGCGGCAGCGTCGACGCTGGGTGACGAAGATCCGCCCGCGGGCGCGGGTGATCATCTCAGCGTGGCGAGCGACTCACCGCCTGCGGTTGAGAGCGGTGCTGTGCCTCGTCCGGCAGACGACGGGCCACCCGACCTGGCGGCGACGCTTCGCGAGTTGCGTCACCGATGGCAGCCCACTGGTGGCGATGACGGTTTCATCCCAACCCTGGGACAGCAACGGGCCGATGCGTTCGCTGCGATGTTCCTCCGACTCGGGATCGGACTGACGATCGAGGTGGTCGTCCATGTGCGGGGCGATGGGAGCACCTTCGACGACGGCACACCAACCACCCAGCACGCAGTTCTGCGACAGCTCGACCGATCGTTCGTCCGGTTGTTGATCCACGACGCCGAACGCCGGCCCGTCAATGCGTCGAGTCGCCGCCGGTTCCCGACCGTCCGGCAAAGGCGGGTCGTGCTCGAAGCCCATGGGCATGAATGCGTCGACTGTCAGAGCACCGAGCTCCTCGAACTCGACCACAACCCGCCCTACCAGCTGACCCGACGGACCCGCACCGACGAACTCGAACCGAGGTGTGCGCCGTGCCACCGGGCCCGACATCGGGTCGGCGAGCCGACGCGAACGGTGTGAGCGGGTCGTTGGGCGCCGATCGGCCTAGGTTCTGGTGGTGGTGGTTGCTGCGAACTCCTGGCCGACGTGGCAGCAGGCGTGGGCCGTCACCGTGCTCTGCGTTGTCGTGGCTGCCGGGTTGCGTCGAGTCGAGTGGGGGACAACCGGCCGCGGCGTCGAGTCGGTGGTCCGCGAGCTGGCGGTGCTGACTGCCCTCTACGGGTTGTGGCGCACCGCCAAGCGGTTGCCGCTGGTGCAGGCCGACGGGGCCATCGACCGGGCACGGTCGATCGTCGACCTGCAATCGACGCTGAGGCTGCCCTCTGAGTTGACGCTCAACGAGCTCGCTGTCGACCACGGCGCCGTGGGTTGGTCGTCGTCTGCCTACTACGCAGGCCTGCATGTGCCGGCAACCCTCGCCTTCTTGGCCTGGATGTTCTGGCGGCACCGAGACCACTACGGTCGATGGCGCAACGTGCTCGCCCTCACCACCCTGGGCTGCCTCATCATCCGGTTCTGGCGGGTTGCCCCGCCCCGCTTCCTCGACGACATGGGCTTTGTCGACGTCACCGTGGACCATGGGATGGATGTCTACGGTGCGGTCGGTACCGGGGTGTCGGGCCAGTTCGTGGCGATGCCCTCGATCCATGTGGCGTGGGCTGCGGTGGTTGCGTTCGGTGTCGCCGCGTCGTCGACGTCGCGGTGGCGATGGTTGTTCGTCGCGCATTTGCCGGTGACGGTGTTTGTTGTGACCGCCACCGGACATCACTGGTGGCTGGATGGTGCCGTGGCCCTTGTGGTGGTCGGTCTGGCGATGACGTTCGACCGTCACGCTCGGGTGTGGGTCGCGAGGCGCATCCTCCAGCGCAGGCCACGGGCACACGGCGGAGCAGAGAATGCTCCTCTGCCGTTTGGCTCATCGTCAGGGGTTCTCGACGTCTCCCACGTGGGTGATGACGCCGGGTTGCCGGGCGTTGCGCCGCGGGAGCCCGTCTAGGGAACCGGCGTTTCCCGCCACCCCATCATCGATGTCAGGTCGGCTCGGTGGATGCGAAATGGCCGGAGACGGCGCGAACATCGAGAGGTTCTCGGCAGTGGCCACACACCATCGTGGGGTCCGCGGGATGGCCGCAATCTCGGTGGGTGAGGGCGACGGGCGGACCATCATCGCCAGCGAGGTAGGTGTCGCCCCACGCCAAGATGGCCGCAAAGATGGGGTAGAGGTCTCGGCCCTTGTCGGTGAGCCGGTACTCGTGTCGGGTGGGGTACTCCTGATAGGGGACCCGCATCAAGATCTCGAGTTCAACGAGCCGCTTGAGCCGGTTGCTGATCACGTTTGGTGGTGCTCCCGACCCTCGCTCGAAATCCTTGAACTTTCGGGCGCCGTAGAACGAATCCCGCAAGATCAGCAGCGCCCAGCCATCGCCGAGGAGGCCGAGGGTGCGCGCGATGGAGCACGGTTGGGTGCCGACCTCTGACCACTTCATGTCGGTGACGGTAGTGAACGGGCTTCGTCTTGACAAGTGACTTATTAATCTGTAGTCACTCTCCCATGAACCCGTTGATGACCACACAACCGGACCGCTTCGTGCACGACGGCGCCCGTCGGGGGATCGCATGACTGCGGAGAGCACCGCCACCACCGAACCCACGGCCACCACCGAACCCACGACCACCACCGAACCCACGTGGCACAGGTCCACCTGCATTCTCTGTGAGTCGAATTGCGGTATCGAGATCCGAGTTGAGCCGGACGGACGCTTCAGCCGCATCAAGGGCAACAAGGACCATGTCGCCTCCAAGGGCTACACGTGTGAGAAGGCGCTCCGGCTCGACCACTACCAGAACCAGAACGGCCGCCTCACCTCGCCACTTCGGCGCCGGCCGGACGGGACCTACGAAGAGGTCGACTGGGACACCGCCATCTCCGAAGTCGCCGGACGTCTCGCCGCGATCCGAGACGAACACGGGGGCGACAAGATCTTCACCTACGGCCAAGGCGGCCAGGGCAACCATCTCGGCGGAACCTACGGCCGAGCCCTTCACGCCGCGCTCGGGGTGAGGTACCGGTCCAATCCACTCGCGCAGGAAAAGAGCGGCCAGTCCTATGTGGAAGCCCGGCTCTACCACGCGCACACCGTCGGCGACATCGAGCACACCGAGGTGGCGATCTTCGTCGGGAAGAACCCATGGTTCAGCCACGGTTTCCCCGAGGCCCGACGCGTCTTGAAAGAGATCGCCAACGACCCGAATCGGTCGATGATCGTGCTCGACCCCCGTCGGACCAAGACCGCTGAGCTGGCTGACTACCACCTCGCCGTCCGGCCCGGAACCGACGCGTTCTGCATTGCCGCGATCCTCGCCATCATGCTCAGAGACGACCACGTCGACCGCGACTTCCTACGAGATCACGTCGCAGACGCAGGTCCGGTGCTCGACGTGATCGGCGAGGTCCCGATCGACGACTACGCCGAGCGATGCGGCATTTCGGTCCCCGAACTCGAAGCGGTTGCGAGGCGTCTCGGGCAGGCCCAAAGCTGCACCGTGTACGAAGACCTGGGCATCGAACAAGCTCCCCATTCCACGCTGGTGTCCTACCTCCAACGCATGATCTGGATTCTCCAGGGCAGCTTTGCGAAGGTCGGCGGCATGGCCCCCCACACCACGCTCACCGCGCTCGGAGGTGGGGGCAGCGGCGAGCGGCGCGAACGCCTCGCCCCTGTCACCGGCACCCCCATCATCGCCGGCTTGATCCAGTGCAACGCCATCGCCAACGAGATCCTCACCGATCACCCGAACCGGTTCCGGGCGATGATCATCGACAGCTCGAACCCCGCTCACTCGATCGCCGACTCGGCACGTTTCCGACAGGCGATGGACGCGCTCGAATTCACCGTCGTCATCGACGTCGCCGCAACAGAAACAACCCGGCGGGCCGACTATGTCTTGCCGGCATCGAGCCAGTTCGAGAAGCCCGAGTGTGTTTTCTTCACCCATGAGTTCCCCGAAAACGTCTTCACCCTTCGCAAGCCACTGCGACCGCCGCTCGATGGAACCCTGCCCGAGCCGGAGATCTACACACGGCTGGTCGAGGCATTGGGGGTGTACGACGACGACGATCTCGCACCCTTGACGGAGGCGGCGAACGCTGGACGGCACCAGTACGCCGCCGCGTTCATGGAAGCAGCCCTCGCGAAGCCGGTGCTGGCTGCGGTAGGGGGATGCGTGCTGTATCGAACCCTCGGCCCGACGTTGCCCCCTGGGATGGCCGGTGCTGCATCCCTGTGGTTCCTTGCCCAGACGACGGCCAACAACTACCCCGACGCGATCGAACGGGCCGGCTTCACACCAGGCGATCACGGCACCGCGGGCGACGCCCTCTTCGACGCCATGCTGGAGCGCGACGACGGCGTGATCTTCACCCGCCACCTCACCGACGAGGCGTGGGATCTCACGAGCGTCAAGGACGACCGCAAGATCCGCATCCAGATCGGCGATCTCCTCGATGCCTTCCGGGATTTGCCCGACGCCCCGCGCGGCTACACCACCGACCGGTTCCCCTTCGTGCTTTCGGCGGGAGACCGCCGCTCGTTCACCGCGAACACGATCATGCGAGATCCCGACTGGCGAAAAACGGACCGGCATGGAGCACTTGCGGTCAGCGTCGCCGATGCCGACTCCCTCGGTCTCGTCGACGGCGATCGAGTGAAGCTCGTCACGAGAGCGGGCGAAACCGAAGCCGAGGTCGTCGTCGACGACAAGATGCAGGCCGGCCACCTCTCACTGCCCAACGGACTTGGCCTGTCGTACCCTGACGACGATGGCGAACACCACATCGTCGGGGTCGCGCTCAACGAATTGACCGAGGTCGGCTGGGAAGACGAGATCGCGCTCACCCCCTGGCACAAACACGTGCCGGCCCGCATCGAGAAGCTCCGCGCCTAGCGGGCGCCGCCACTCGCGCCACCGCTTCGCCCTTGTCGACGGCTTCACTGTCGACCGTGTCATGATGCAGGCCATGCAACGTGGTCGCGTCCGCGCGAGGGTGATGCTCGGCGCAACGATCGGTGTCGGGCTCTTGGCTGTTGGAGTGTTCGTCGTCGCATCGCGGCCCGACCCGATCGAACCGCTGGCAGAGAATCGGCTGTACGTCCCGCCGCTCCTCGATGCGGCGTTGGACGGTTCGGTTGCCCGGTTCGAGCTCGCCGTCGACGAGTCGGTGCACGACTACGGCGACGGGGTGGCGGTCGACACGCTCAGCTACAACGGCCAGTCGATGTACGGACCGACCCTTCGGTGGTTCACGGATTCGTATGTTTCGATCGATGTCACCAACCGCACCGACGCGACAACCACGACCCACTGGCACGGCGCCGACGTTCCGGCAGCCGATGATGGGGGACCACACAGCGGCATCGGAGTCGGTGAGACCTGGACCGCCGACTTCCCGGTGATTCAACCGGCCGCGACGCTGTGGTACCACCCCCACCGTGACGGCACGACCGGATCGAGCGTGTTCCGTGGCGCGGTCGGCATGGTGATCGTCGAAGACGACAGCCTCGCATCTCGGTCGCTGCCGCGCCGGTACGGCATCGATGACATTCCGGTGATTCTGCAGAATCCAGACCGTGGCGACGACGGCCAGCTGCTGTGGGAGGACGAGCAAGAGGGTCCCGAGACAACGGTCAACGGGACGTTCGATCCGTTCATCGATGTGCCGGCCGGCCCGGTCCGGCTGCGGATTCTCAATGCGTCACAGAAGGCGATCTATGAGCTCAGCTCCGATCGCAACGGCTTCCTGGTGGTGGGCAGCGATGGTGGACTGTTGGAAGCGCCGGTGCGGGTGAATGACCTGACCGTGGTTCCCGGCGACCGGGTCGAGATCATCCTCGACACCCGTGACGGCATCGTGAACCTCATCGACGACGACTGGGGCCCGATCCTGGAGCTTCGCCCCGACGAGACGCTCTCACCGGCTCCCGACATTCCGTCCGAGCTTGCGGTGATCGACCGAATCGACCCGGCGACGATCACCAACGACCGGTTCTTCCACATGGACCGGGTGGATGGGCAATGGGTGATCAACGACGCCCAGATGGACATGAGCCGCATCGATCAGGTGGTCGAGTTCGGCGACACCGAACGTTGGATCCTCACGTCCGACGAAGGGGCCCATGCCTTCCACGTGCATCAGACCCAGTTCCAGATTCTCGAGATCAACGGCGAACCGCCGCCGCCTGAGGAGCAAGGGTGGGAGGACACGGTTTTCGTCTCGGAGAATCGCAGCGTGACGGTGGCCGCCCGGTTCAATACGTACACGAACCGCGAGGTTCCGTACATGTTCCACTGCCACATCCTTCCCCACGAGGAGCGCGGGATGATGGGGCAGTTCCAGGTGGTGGGCGACGGACCTGAGGACGCGTAGCCAGCCGACACGCGGAAGGGCCACCAACTCGCTGACCCGTCGGCACTCCACCGCGAGCGCTTCGATCGTTCCGAGCTAGCGTCGACCCATGACCGACGAGGACTTCATGCGGCTGGCGCTCGACGAGGCCGCCCGCGCCATCCCGCACGGCGACGTCCCCGTCGGTGCGCTCGTCGTCGTCGATGGCGAGGTCATCGCCGCTCGCCACAACGAACGCCAGCTGACGACCGACCCGACCGCACACGCCGAGATCCTCGCGATGCGCGATGCCTGCGAACACCTCGGTACGTGGCGACTCGACAACGCCACCCTGATTTGCACCCTCGAGCCGTGCACCATGTGCGCCGGGGCGCTCGTCAACGCCCGGATCGGCCGAGTCGTGTTCGGTGCCGCCGACCTCGAAGCGGGGGCGCTCGGTTCCGTCTATCACTTCGGCACTGACCCGCGGCTTCGCCACAACTTCGAGGTCGTGCACAACGTGCTCGGCGACGAGTGCACCCAGGCCCTCAAGGGATTCTTCGCTGAGCTTCGCCGGGCCCGTTCAGCGTCGGCGGAGAGGTAGCGCACGACGGGCGCGGCCACGGTCGAAGGCGCGGCTCGAGGCCGCGGCGATGCCTACGATGAGATCCAATGGAGCATCGCCAAGCACCCGAGCAGCCCCGATCCCGAGATCGCCTGCTCGACGCGACCTTGCGATCGATTCATGTTCACGGCTTCACCCAGACCACCGTGACGACCGTGACCGAGCTCGCGGGGGTTTCTCGGGGCATGGTTCGCCATGAGTTCGGATCGAAACATGCGATGGTGATCGCCGCGCTGGATCGACTGTGCGGGCAGTGGCTCGCAGCTACGGAGCCGGATCCGCAGCTGTCGGGCCGAGACCAGGTGGGTTCCATCGTGGCGGCCATGTTTGCCCCCGAGGCGTTCACGCCGATTGCGGTGGACGCCTGGTTGGCGTTGTCGGTCGAAGCCCGCTCCGACCCGGAGCTGCACCGGTTACGGGTTCGAACCCACGAACGCTGGGTCGAGCAGTTGACGACGGCGTACACCCAAACCGGGGTCGAGCACCCGGAGCAGTGTGCGGTCGCAACGTTGGCGACGGCGGACGGACTCTGGCTGCGACACCGCGGCGCCGACACCGACCCTGACTCGGCCGGCGCGACCGAACTGGGCCTACGGGTTGTGGAGGGATTATTGGCCGACGTCGACTGCTGAGCCCCGGCGCGGTGACCAGGTTGACGCCGTCGTTCACGCCGCGCTTGACGCTGCTTACTATACGTACGTATAGTACGACCGATGGAACGGAACTCGACCGACAACACTCGAGAGCGGGGCCGAGGCCCATCGCTGCTCGACGCTGGTCTTGCCCATGTCGACGAATGGGGGAGCGTGTGGTTCGGCGCGATCTTCTGGGGGAGCATCCTTGTCGCGGCCGGACGCGAACTCGTGCCGAATGCTGCCGTGCTTCTCGTCGCCGCCATTTCGGCCGCGATCGGCGCAGGTGCTGGCCTCGTTGCCCGCCGACGGGGGTACTGGCTGTGACCGACATCCACCACGGCCCCGATCTGTCCGTCAAGGCCGAGCGGGCGGTTGCCCGCCAGTTCATGGGGCGGGTGCAGTGGCAAATGATTCTCATCGGCGTCGGCCAATCGGTGACCTGGATGGCCGTGTTCGTGCTCGTGATCACCGATCGCCTGTCGATGGGGATCGGCTTCGCGGTCGCCTTGCTCTGCTGTTGCCTCGCCTACCTCCCATCGCATGAAGGTCAACACGGCAACCTCTCCGGTCGCCGCAAGAAATGGCGATGGATCGATCCCGTGGTGGGTCAGATCTCGTTGATCCCACTCAAGCAGTCACACCAGGTGCTCAAAGTGACCCACATGAAGCACCATGCCCACACCAACAACCCCGAACTCGACGTCGACCATCACTGCATGGAAGGGGGGATCCTCAACGCCGCCATCTCCGTGCATCGGGGTCCACGCGCCTCGGTGTTGGCCGCGAATGCGGCGCGCGACCCGAGCTTCGCTGCGGGCATCGCCAAGGGAATGCCGATCGCTCGATTGCTCGGAGGAATTCAGCTGGTGATGGTCGTGCTCTTCCCCTTCGAGACGCTGGTCGTGTGGTGGCTTCCGAGCGCCCTGGCCCAGTCGTACCTCTTTGTGTACTTCGGATGGCAGCCCCACCGACCCGGCGACGCAGTGGGTCGCTACCGGGACACACGGTTCTGGACGACCCTCGCGCCGCGCTACCTCTTCCAGTCGATGCAGACCCACATCATCCATCACATGTACCCGACGATTCCGCACTGGGACGAGCCACGGGCGATGGAGGCGCTGCGTCCCTTCATCATCGAACGGGGGATTCCGGGAGCAGAGCGGATCCCGGTGCGGGTCCGCCGCAACCCCCTCATCGCCAGAGATCTGGCGCCGCGCTGAACCCGATACGCACGCTCGCACTCGCAAGCCGCTGGCGGCCCGTTCGGCGGCGGTCTAGAGGTAGCGATCGTAGAAGTCAGCGAAGGCGTCGGCCTCGAACTCGGTCGCTTCTCGGGAGAGATCAGCCTTGGTCGCCAGGTGCTCGAAGCCGTGGTATCCACCCTCGAACACCATGAAGCGGGTGTCGATCCCGGCGGCATCAAGCTTGTCGATGTAGGCGATGACCTCGTCCTTGAACGGCTCGATGTCCCCGACCCAACTGATCGTCGGCGGCAGCGCAGTGACATCGGAACGCAACGCCGGCGAGGCGTACTCGGGGACCTCCCCGCCGAGGTGGCCGACGTAGCGCTCCCACGCGTCGGCATTGCTCCTCGTGTCCCACACGGCGGTCCCGCTCAGTTGGGACGACTCGGTCTGCATGCGGTGATCGAGCATTGGATACACCGGCATCTGGAACGCAATGTCAGCGGCCTCGCTGTCGACGATGCGGTGGGTCAGCGCTGCGGTCATGCCACCGCCCGCACTGTGCCCGGCCAGCATGTAGCGATCGTCGCGAAACCCGAGCTCAGCGGCGTTCGCCTTCACATACTGAATCGCATCGACACAGTCGTCGAGCCCCGCAGGGTAGGGGTTGCCGGCGAGGGTGAGCCGGTAGGCCGGCGCGACGATCGCCACGTCGCGGCGAGTGAGTAGGGCTTCGAAAAACGCGTGGGCCTGCTCGGGCACACCGACCTGGTAGCCGCCGCCGTGCGCATACAGCATCACCGGCAGGGGGCCGGTCGAATCGCTCGGTTTGTAGATCCGGGTCCGGATCGAGTGACCCGGCGTCGTCGTACTGGGAATCATGATCTGGTCGTTGATCACGCCCTCGATCTCGTTGCCGACCATCGGCTGCATCATGAAGCGCTGCATCACTCGCAGCCCCCACGTTCGTCGAGCCATCCAGGTGACGGCCCGGCCCGCTCGAACCGACCGTCGCAGGTCTGGGTGATAGGCGGATGTGGGAACAGACAGCATGAAGACCCCCGGTGAGCGACGAGCAGTGGTTACCGAAGCGAACCGTAGGTGTCCGCCGGCTGGCGCCGTATCGCACATTGCGCCAGATCACCGGCAGATCCTGCCATTGGTCGTTGGCGGCATCTGCCGGCCATCTGGCGGAATCTGCCAGTCGTCTAGGCCCCCAGAGCCGGTACCGTCGGTCTACCCGCCAGCGCCAGGAGACTCCGCATGCGCCACCGGTATGCAATCGAGCCCGGCACCCGAGCGCTGCTCACCGACATGGGCTT
>JBCCYT010000039.1:0-29270 GCA_039188975.1 Actinomycetota bacterium | reverse complement strand
GCGGCGGTCACGAACGGCACACCGGCGACGGCGAGACCCAGAATCGCGATGACGACCGTGCCGCCTGCGAAGATCACGGCCTGGCCAGCGGTGGCCGTGGCCCGGCCTGCCGATTCCTGCACGGTCATCCCCTGCGCGAGGTACTCACGGTGCCGAGTTACGAGGAAGAGGGCGTAGTCGATGCCGACGCCGATGCCCACCATGGCCACCATTTGGGGTGCCCACGAGGGGATGTCGATCAGATAGTTGACGAGACCGAGGGCGCTCGTCCCAAGCGCAAGGCCGAACAGGGCCGTCCCGATCGGAAGGCCCATGGCGATCACTGACCCGAACGCAACGAGCAAAATGATGACGGCGGCGATGATGCCGATCATCTCGCCAGTACCGGTCTCGGCTTCCTCGAAGACGAAGAACAACTCGCCGTCGGCCTCGACTCGAAGTCCATCGGCCTCATCGAGTTCTTCGCGCAGCTCCTTGAGCTCTTCCAACGCGACGCCGGTGATGGTGTCACTCGGCGGGTACTGCACCCGCAGCAACGCAACCGTCCCGTCAGTGGAGAGCTGCGGTTCGCCGACGGCGACCACGTCGTCGAGCTCGGCGAACTCGCCCCGGATCGCTTCGATCGCTTCGACCTCGTCGACGATCGACGCGCCGGGGCTGACCGACGCGACCACGAGCTGGGCGCTCACGCCTGCGGCATCGAGCTGTGCCTCTTCGAGCAGGACGAGCGCGTTGTCGCTGTCTTGACCAGGAACGGTGAAGGTGTCTTCGAACTCCCGACCAACGGTGGAGTTGGCGACCACGACCGTGACGGCGAGTAGCAACCAGACACCGAGCACGAGCCAGGGTCGTTGGGCGGCAAACCGGCCGAGCCGGTACAGAGCGATAGACATGGGTACTCCTTCGGGGGAAAGGACGAGTTCTGAAGGCGGACGTGCGAACAGCACTTCCGCTACGCCGCCGTAGCGTTATAACAGGCGGGGCTGTGTTTCGCTACACTCTCGTAGCAGAATTCTCTCCAAGCAGGACCATGGCCCGACCCCGCAGCGAAGCAGCCCGCGAGAAAACCCTACGAGCGACCGCGGAGATCGTGTTCGAGGACGGCGTGAATGCCGTCACGTTCGACGAGGTCGCCCGACGGTCGGGCGTCGCCAAAACCACGATCTATCGCCATTTCGACACCAAGAACGGGCTGTTGGTTTGTGCCCTCGACGGGGCCACCGCGTTCCCCGAGCTGCCTGACACCGGCACCCTGCGTCAAGATCTCATCGAGTTCTACGGGGAGCTGATGCCGATCTTCGACAACGAGGAGCTGCGAGCCGTCAGTCTCGAGTTGATGGCGGCAGCTGCTCGCGACCCGGAGCTCGATGCGCTTCATCGCCGAGCCGTCGAGAACCGCATCGGTCTCATGCAGACCATCTTCGAGCGTGCCCAACGACGGGGTGAGATTCCTCGCGACCTCGACCACACCGACGCCTTCGACTTTCTCGAAGGGCCATTCATGGCTCGCACCCTGCTCTATCCCGAGAAAGTCGCCGAGCTCGACATCGAGCGCACCGTCGACCGCATCATCGCCGCCCTTCAAGCCTGAGCTCCGCTCGCCTATCATCGACAACCGATGTCTTCGGCGGAACGACACGACACTTTCCATCCCGATCTCCATTCGCGCCTGGTCGATCTCGACCGAGTCGAAGCGGTGGCGTTCACGCCAATGGACAGTCGGCTGCGAAACCAACTCATCACCCAGACCTATGGCGACATTGCCGACGCGATGGCCGAACACCTTGGCACGGACGACATCACCTTCTGTGGCATCGGTCAATGGGCCTCGGCCGCAATCGCGGACTACCTGACCGTTCCGATCCCGTTCATTCGACGGATGGTCGCCCACCCGTTCGGCTACGGCAACCGACACATTTTCATCGAGGTCGCCCGGGCTCATGTCGCCTTTCTCGAGACGGTAGCGAGAGCGCCATGCGACCCGTCATCGGTCAAGACGGCGTGGGCCGTATGCGAAGCGCGACTGCGCCGGACCGAGCCGTACCCGCCTGGAACCCCTGCCACCGCTCGCGATGCCACCACCGAAGACGGCCTCGAGCTCGACCCGACCGTTCGTACCGACAATGCCCGAATGATCGACGGCCTGCGTGCCTACACGGACGCGCTCCTCACCGAAGATGCTGCGGAGCGATCCCAATACATCCTCCGGGGCAACCTGCTCATCGCCGCGCACGAACAGTTCCTGCTCGAGAGCTCGATCAGTTTGGGCTTTCGAACATTTGTCCGTCAGTGCACCACCGCATGGCGGCTCCTCGAAACAAAACACGAGTGGCACAACCATCCACCCGGCCGGCGCCGCCTCGCCATCGAGTCCTGGTGGATCCGATTCGCAACCCGTCGACTCGTCGCCGTCCAAATGCCGTGGACCAACGTGCGAGCCGGAAAGCCACTCCCAACCAAAACACACGGGCTCGAGATCGACTCGCGGCTGGCCGCCGACCTTGACCTCGGCGTTGCCATCGATGGCCGGCGAGCGACGTGTTGGGCGGACTGGACCGACCGGATGGCTTTCATCGCCTCGCTCGTCGCAAGTGAACAGCGCAATCCGGGTTGGTTCGACGCTGATGGTTGTGTCCAACGGCCAGCGTTGTGGTCCAACCTCACGGACGAGGTCACCGCCCGAAACGACCGGATCGGATCGATCGCCCCTGTCGAGCCGCCCGAGCAGGGGAAGAGCCCGCTGACACCGGGCGACCTCGAACAACTCCGGATGCAACCAACCAACGCTCGGGCCGAGGCACTCGCCCATGTTCGCCTGAGCGATGTGGCCCGCAACGACGGACAACCCGTCGATGATGACCCGGCGCGGCTGGCGTTCATGGCGATCGCGGGCGATGTCGCCGAGAAACTCGACGCCCAGACCGCGCCGGGTGGCCTGCTCGACCCGGAAACCGTCACCGCCGCCCGCGCCGTCTTCACCAAGAACGAAGCCTCCAACTTCATGGGCCTCCTTTTCGGCGCGCTTCCTGACGCGTACGCCGCCGCTGACGGGGTCAAGGTCCTCAGCTCGGTGAGCGCCTTCGCCAACGACCCCTTTCGGCGTGCCGGACAGACCGCCAACTTCCTCATCGATCTCCTCACCGAACCCAGCGACGCGCCAGCCGGCTCCTTCGATGCACATGGCCAGGCGGCCCGCTCCGTCATCGGCGTGCGCGGCATGCACTCGATCGTCTCGGAGAAACTCCTCGCCACCGGTTGGAACGCCGACGTCCACGGCATGCCGGTGAACCAAGAGGACACGCTCGGCACGATGTTCACCTTCGTGCTTGGCCCCTTCGAAATGTACGACCGGCTCGGGCTCGACCAAAAGCCATCCGTTCGCGACGCCTACACGCGCTTCTGGTGTGGGATCGCCCATCTGCTCGGGTTGCCGCTCGAGCTCGTCACCATCGACGACGGTGCCACTCGGCGGGCGCTCACGTACGAGGAGGCCCGGGACGTCATGGCGCTGATTCGCCATCGCAACCACCGTTGTTCGCTCGACGGGGTTCGTCTCACCGAGGCACTCTTGCACGGGATCGGCGAGGGTTTCCCCCGCTGGATGGACTGGGTGCCGCTCGGGATGGTCCTGTCGGTCGGCGACGACACCATCAATCGTCATCTACTCATCGGCGAGGGTAGGGGCCGACGCCGTGCCGCATTCGTTGGCGCCGCCATGCGCGCCATGTTTGGCAACCGACTCACACGATGGCCTGCGCGATGGATGCTGGAGTCCGTGGGGGACTACTGGCTGGTCCCATTTCTCGAAATAGGGTCGTCTCCCCCGTTCCGGCGAGGACCAACCCCCAGCGAATCATCGGCAACGAATCGGGCGGCCGTCGGCGCCGTGAACTACGACTTGTGGCCCACCGGCTGCTGACCACCACCGAACGAACGCAGGGCAACGAGGACCTCATCGATCAACGACCGCTGAAGGGTCGCTCCAATCGGCAGCGATCCCAGCGCGGACCGGAGCTCTCGGAGGTGAGCCTCGTCGCTCGGTGTGAGCGGGTGCACATCCGCCTCGCCGTCGACGGCTGCCACCACGTAGCGGGCGGTATCGAGATGCCTGCGCTCGACCAAGAGCGGCACGGCCTCGAGCATGGCGTGATGCAGGTGAGCGGCGAACTGTGCGCGACGCCAATGATCGATGAGCTGCGCCGCCGTGTCCGCCGCTTCATCGATGAGGCCAAGCCGGCGGAGGCAGCTGACCATCGCCGACATCGCCATGCCCTGCGACCATCGGTTGTCGACCGTCATCGACAACCGGATCGACTCTTGGAAGGAACGCAGCGCATCTGCCGGCCGGGCGGCAGACTGTGCCGCTCCGGCGGCATGGTGCGCCCAGGCCAGCAGCGAGACGTTTCCGCTCGCCTGGGCAACCGGCAGGCACTCACCTGCCGCCCTCATCGCCTCGTCATCCAGACCGGAGTGGACCAAACCGAGGGTCAAGTTGCCCAGGCTCAGAACGGCTTCATATGGATCCTCACGAAAGCCGGTTCGGTGCATCATCGTCGACAACAGGCGACCCGCCTCATCGAAACGTCCACGTTGCGATGCGAGGTTGAACGCTGCGCTGAAGGCACGAAACGGCGGTGCGGCCCCCCGCTGTTGTGCGATCTCGAACGCGGCGGCGGTGAGCCGATCACCATCATCGAATCTCTGATCCGCCCACGCCGAAAGCGCGGCAACCGCAAGGAGCTCGGCGGCATCATCGATCGACGAAGCCGCATCGAGGGCAAGCACCGAATCAGCCCAGCCGAAGTGGTCGTACCGAAGTCGCAAGACCGAGTAGTCGTGCATACCAACGACGATCGCTGCTGCCTTTTCGACATCCCCAGACGCAAGGGCGCTGTTGAGCGCATGCTCGATGTGCGCGACCGAAGCGCCGATGCGGCGGACAGCCATCACCTCACGCTCGGTCCGCAGGTGCGGCGACCATGTCGCCACGATGTCCGAAAACACATCAACCGAACGTGCCGCCGTTGCGGCGGTCTCGGCATCGGTGAGCCGCTCGCGTACACGCGTCCTGACCGTCGACAACACCCGGAACGACGGAGGGCTCGCCTGCTGGCGCTGAAGCAGTGAGTGGGCCGTGAGTTCACCGAGCCGATCCGCCACGACCTCACGGTCGCCGGATGGATCGAGCAAGGTGGCTTCTTCGAAACCTATGCCCGCATCGAGATTTGCGAGCACGTTCAACAGCGACGCACTCGGCGGTGACAATCTCGCAAGCGATTCGTCGATCGTGTCGCTCATCCGCTGATGTCGGCCATCGACACGTTGCGTTGACGACACCGGCGTCAACGATCGTCGGACCCGTTCTGCGAGTTCGTCGGGGCCCACCACGCGGAGCTCAGACGCAACCAGTTCGAGCGCGAGCGGCAAGCCATCCAACGCATCGATCACGGGGTCGAGTGATGCGGCATCGGGTGACCACGGCTCGCCGGAGCCAAACGCCCGGTCGCGCAGCAAACGCCGGGCGGCATCGGTGTCAAGGGATCGAAGCTCGAGCCGGACCTCGCTCTCGCAGTCGAGCGCGACCCGACTTGTCGCCACGACCGTCGCAGCCGTGTAGCGCATGACCGATTCGACTAACGCCGCCACGTCGGCTGGCCGGTCCTCACAGTTGTCGATCACGATCACGAGCGGATCGCCGGCGATCGCATCGAGCACCTGGTCGAGCGGCCGCTCCGACGTTCGGACACCCAACTGGACGGCGAGCAGTTCAACGACCGAGCCGTCAGGTGACCCGGTCAGGTCGACCCAAACAATGTCGATCTCGGGGAGCGAGCGCACGTACTCCGCAACCAACCGGGTCTTACCGGAGCCTCCCGGTCCGACCACGGTGACCATGCGTTGCTCACCTGCGAGGCGATGAAGGAGCGCTAGCTCGTCCTCCCGTCCGTAGAACGACGACGCGGGCGCCGGAATTCGAGGTGCTGCTCGGGCAAGTCGGAGCTCGGTCCCGCCCGGGGCAGCAGCCGTAGCGGAGGCCGACGGTTCGAGTTCGTGGTTGAGGATTGCGGTTTCGAGTTCGACCAACGATGGGCTGAGGTCGACACCGAGTTCCTCCAAGAACACGTGCCGAGCGTCTTGGACGGAACGCAGCGCTTCGACATGTCGGCCGGCGCCGTACAGGCTCCGGAGGAGCAACTCCCATCGCTGCTCTCGGAACGGTTCGGCGTTGGTCGCCGTGGAGGACAGCTCGGCGGCACGATCGAAGTCGCCCCCCGCCAACAGTGCCTGGATCAATCGTTCCTGGGCATCGAGGCGTTGTCCTTCGAGATGGACCGACCGCCCATCGAGCACCTGGGTCGGCTCGCACTGTTGGAACACCCGCCCACCCCAGAGTCCCAGGGCTTCGGTGAACGTGGAGATCGCCGCCGGGGCGTTTCCGTCAGCCAGTTCCTGCTCACCGCGCCGGTGGAGGCGCTCGAAGCGCACCAGGTCGAGTTGGTCAGGCTCTGCAATGAGCCGCCAGCCGTCACCTTCATGCTCGATCTGGATGTCGTCGCCGAGACGCTCACGTAGCCGATTCACGACCACCCGCAAACCGGTCGCCGCGGTGGGTGGCGCATCACTGCCCCACAGCTGCTCGGAGAGCGTGTCGGCACTGACCCCTCTGGGGTAACTCGCCATCAACGTCGCGAGCAGCGTGGCTTGCTGGCCACGGAGGCCGCGAACCGCACCGCCTTTGTCGACGACAGCGACCGGACCGAGGCCACGCAGGTGCATCACGTTGGATCCTAGACGCCCCGATCCAGGCGTTTCCGAGCCGAAACACAACTGCTTACGGACCGTTAGCGGCTGCCCGCTTTTGTTGCTGTCACACGCAAACGGCGTGACCAAGAAGCAAAGGGAGATGGCGAGATGCCGAACAAGATGCAGGTTGCGGAACGAAAGGTCGGCCGCAAGATGACCAAGATCGAACGGCCGTCGTCGTTCGGGTTCCAGTTCAAGGAAGCGGGCATGAGCGTCAAGGCCATGCAGGACTTCCTCCAAAACGGCAACCAGTACGAGTCGAATGTCGAGGCCTACAGCGACGGTGTGTCGTTCAGCGAGACCATCGCGATCAACGGGTCGATGGTCACCACCAACGTCACTGTCAAGTCCGGCGGCACCACGACCAGCACCACGACCACCACCGACTCCGAGACCGGCAACACGTCGCAGACAACCCAGACCACCAACTCGGACGGCGAGACGACGACCACCACCACCGTCAACGGCGGCAAGTAGGAGCCGTCGAGCATGTATGCCCGGTTCATCCGGGCCGGAGAACCGGTCGTGGTGTGGCTCGCCGAGTCGGCGTACGTCACACCACGATCGGACAACCGGTCTGCGATTGCCGGCGGCTGGACACGCCGCCCGCTCTCGAACGGTCTCGAACTCCTCGTTCGAGACGACATCACCAATGCGGCCACAGAACGATCGACGACCGAGAGGACCGGCACCAGCGACATCGCACGAGCCGTCATCGCCGCCGAGGCAGTCCGACGGGCCGAGCACGATCGGCGGTTCGAACGAAGCGCGACCGGGCAGGACCGGGCCGATATCGAGATCGCGCCGTTCCTGGGTATCGACCTGGCCGCGTGGCCCGTTGCGATCCCTGCCGACAGCACAAGCGCGCTTTTCCCGACGGGCGAGATCGTGATGCGGCGACCCGCCGGCCAGACCGAATCAGTCGACGACATCGCCGACGCAGTCGGATGTCGCTATGACCGGCCACTCGCTTTTCTGCCCGACGGCCACGTCTTCCGGGTAGACGACGCCACCAACCCCTACGACGCCGCCGATCTGTTGATCGATGGTTTCGGTTGCGAGGTAGCGCACCCCGTGTTCATGGAGGAGCTCGGAGGTCGCCTACCCGCCGCCCTCGACATCGAGTTGCCAGCATTGCTCGACGAGCAATGGCACCTCTCGATGGCGAACGTGCTGGAGGCATGGCGACACACGCTCGGCCGACCAGACATCGTCGTCGCCGTCGTCGACTCAGGCATCAACGAAGCCCACGAGTGCTTCGGCCCAGACCGATTCGTCCCTGGGTACGACTTCGCCGATCACGACGACGACCCGCACCCGACCACCAGCAGTCACGGCACCGCCTGCGCCGCACTGGTCGCCGCCGGCTCCGCCACCAGCTCCGTCGTCGGTGTCGCCCCAGGCGTCCGACTGATGAGCATTCGACGTGGGCAACTGTCGAGCCACCTGGCGATGGCGGAGGCACTGGTGTGGGCCGCCGACCATGGCGCCGACATCTTGTCGTGCAGCTTTGGCTATGACGGCCGCCCGTGGATCCTGCCCGACATCGTCCACGCGGCGTTCGAACACATCACGACCAACGGGCGAGCGGGCCGCGGCGCAGTGATCGTCTGGGCCGCCGGGAACGGAGGCGAGTCGATCTCCACCGACGAGTGGGCCTCCTCCCCGCTGACGATCTCGGTGGGAGCCGTAACCGAGACACGCGAGCTTGCCCCCTACAGCGACACCGGCCCCGAACTCGATCTCGTCGGCCCCTCGTCGGGTGGCGAGCGCTCCGTTGTAACCGCCATCAACGAGGGTTACACGGTCTCGTTCGGCGGGACCTCCGCCTCGGCACCGATGGTCGCAGGCGTTGCAGCGCTCATTCTCTCGCTCGCACCCGAACTCGCCGAGCCCGAGATTCGTGCCCTGCTCACCTCGACGGCAAAGGCACTCCCGCCGGGTACGACCACCGCCGAACGTAATGATCGCTTCGGGCATGGGTTGATCGATGCGGCACGGGCCGTCGCAGCGATTGACACCGTCGCGGTGTTGATCCGCCGAGCCGGCCTCGACGATCGCCGCGCCGACCTCACCTCCTTCCTCGAGTACTTCCGCGAACGCGGCGCCTCCGACGTGCTCGAGGCCCTCGCCGCACGAATCGACCCTCTCTTGCTGGCAACGCACGACCCCCGGGTCGGGGTCGCCACCCAGACCGTGCTGCATGCCTGCGCCGAGATGGGCGCGCAGATCGCCGACGGGAACGCCCCGTCGGTTCCCGCCGGGATCAACCCGGCACTGGAAACGATCGCTTCGGCGATCACCTCATGAAAGGAATGGCGATGCCAACCGAAACCGAAGACATCACCGACGTGTTGAGCCGACTGACCGACCTCCTCGGAGCGTCAAACGGATCAACGCCCAACGGTTCGACGCACACGGAACAGCCGAACGCAGACTCCACCGAGCGGTCCGTCGACACGGCGATGGCCACGCTCAAGTCACGCCAACGGGTGGCCCAGCAGTACCTGTACATGGCCAAAGTGCCAGAGCTGACCCAAGGCGACATCAAGCGCCTTGAGCGGTGGCTGCTCGACGCGTTGAAGGAGATCGCAACACTCAAGTACCGTCCGAGCGCCCACGCCGAGGCACAAGCGCTCGTTGCCAAGGCGTTTCAGGAAGCGCTCCACCAGCTGAAGACGGTCGGCGAGGACGAGCTGCTGGCCCTCATTCTCACCATGCTCGAGGATGCTGGTCTGCTCGATGATGACGGGGAGCGCTTCCCTGCGGCCGTACCCGTCATCGCCATCACCATCACTGACCTCGCTGCAAAGACGGCGATGGCACTCGGCGCCGCGACATTGCTGTTGGGTGCCGCAGAGTTCGGCTACGAAGTCGGCAAGGACTACTTCACCGGCGACGGGGCTGGCAACGACGACCGAACTCCCGTCAAGCCCGGCGATGAGCCCGGCGAGCGTCAGTTCATGCCAGTGCCTGGCCAAGACGACCAGACGTTCCCGATTCCTGGCGCACCCACTCGGCCTCCCTTCCCGTCACCGTGGCCGTTGCCGGACAGGCCCGGGCTTCCCGACAGCATGTATGACGGCATTGCGGCGCTCTACCCACGCGCCGACGTGCAGGCTTCGATCGCGATCGCCGCAGCCGCGATCGCCGCCGTGCTGGAGGACAACCCAGAGATTGCGGAGGCCTTGAACGAGCTGACGGCTGCCAGTGAGATCGCTGAGGCGGTCTCACTGGCCGGGGGCAACGAACGAGCCCCGCAGATTGGAGTTCTCGTCGGGCTCGGTGCTGCAGCGCTCGGTGTTGTGGCCGTGGGCTTCGCCGCAGGATTCGTGTTGGCCTACGCCATCCATGCGAAGGGAAAGGCGCCTGCCAAGCCGACCGCCGGCGGCGACGACGACACGGGAAGCACGGGCAAGCTCGACGCCGGGCGCTGACGACGGCTCAACCCCGGTCGACGGGCCACACTCGGTTGTCGACCGGGGTTGCTCCGCTGCGACGATTGCGGTTGCTCCGCAACCACCTAACGTGTTGGCTATGTCGCTATGGAGACTCGGTGTGAGCCAGCCGAGCGGGAGCCGACACCACAAGGTGCGGGGCGCTGCCGGCCTGATCTTCCCAATCCGTCGAAAGGGCTGGACGTATTGCCGGCGCGACGAAGCCGCACTCGTCGCCGTCGCTGACCGGATCCGGGAGATCTGATCATGGGTCTTCGAATCGGCGCCGACGTCGGCGGCACGTTCACCGATGTGGTCATCGAACTCGCCGACGGCACGTACTCGTCGACCAAGGTTCTGACCACCCACACCGCGCCTGAGATCGGCATCCTCGACGGGATCAGCCGCATCGCCGAGCAAGAGGGCGTCGATCTGCACGATGTGGAGCAGATCATCCACGGCACCACGCTCGCGACCAACGCGCTGATCGAGCGGCGGGGCGCGAAGACCGCGCTGGTGACCACCGACGGCTTCCGCGACGTGATCGAGACCCGCACCGAAAGCCGTTTCGAGCAATACGACCTCAACATCGTGTTGCCGACGCCGCTCATCCAACGGGCCGACCGCTTCGTCATTCGTGAGCGCCTCAATGCACGCGGAGAGGAACTCGTCGCGTTCGATGAGGCCGGCGCCCGGGCGTTGATCGCCGACATCGCGGCGTCGGGATACGAGTCGGTCGCCGTCGGGTTCATCCACTCCTACGTCAACCCGGTCAACGAACACCGCTTCCGCGAGATGTTGCTCGCCGACGTGCCCGACATCGCCTGCTCGATCTCGAGCGATGTCTCGCCGCAGATGCGCGAGTACGAGCGGTTCAACACCGTCTGCGCCAACGCCTACGTCCAACCCCTGATGGCCAGCTACCTCGTACGACTGCGCGACGAGCTGGCCGCCCGCGGCGCGAACTGCCCGCTCTATCTCATCCACTCCGGCGGCGGCCTGATGTCGGTGGAGTCGGCAGCCGCATTCCCCGTCCGGCTCGTCGAGTCAGGCCCCGCCGGTGGTGCAATCTTCGCCGCCGACCTGGCCGCCCGCTACGGCCGCGACCGGGTGCTGTCCTACGACATGGGTGGCACCACCGCCAAGATCGCGCTCATCGAGAACTCCGCCCCGGCCACCGCAAAGACCTTCGAGGTCGACCGCACAGCCCGCTTCAAGAAGGGTTCGGGTATGCCCATCTCGATCCCGGTGATCGAGATGATCGAGATCGGCGCGGGCGGTGGATCCATCGCGTCGGTCGACACTCTCGGCCAAATCCGCATCGGGCCTCACTCCGCTGGTAGCGAACCCGGGCCTGCCTCGTACGGGCGAGGCGGTGTCGAGCCCACGGTCACCGACGCCAATGTCCAGCTGGGTCGGCTCCACCCCGACACCTTCGGTGCCAACGACATCGACCTCGTGCCGGCTCTGGCCGCCGAGGCGCTCGTCCGCAGCGTCGGCGAACGCCTCGGTCTCTCTGCTCCTGACGCGGCCCGCGGCGTGGCCGAGGTGGTTGACGAGAACATGACCAACGCCGCACGCGTGCACGCAGTCGAGAACGGCAAGGATCTCGCCGGATACTCGATGATTGCCTTCGGTGGTGGTGGCCCGCTCCACGCAAGCCGGCTGCTCGACAAGCTCGGGCTCGACGAGCTGATCGTGCCACCCGATGCCGGCGTGGGCTCAGCAGTCGGGTTCCTTCGAGCCCCCTTCGCCTACGAAGCGGTTCGCAGCTTCTACACCTCCACCGTCGACTTCGATGTCGACGGCGCCAACCGCATGCTTGCCGAACTCGCCAACGAGGCCATGACGTTCGTACGAGAAGGCACCGACGCCGACGTAACTGTCGAGCGCCAGGTGGCAATGCGCTACAAGGGGCAGGGCTGGGAGATTCCGGTCCGACTGGGCGACGCACCCTTCGACGAGATGGCGGCCGAACTCCTCGCTGCGGAGTTCACGAAGGCGTACGCGGAGTTCTTCGGCCGAGCAATCGACGACCTGGCCATCGAAGCGGTGAGCTGGTCGGTCCGGGTCGCGTCGATTGTTGTGTCCCCGGCACCAGTCGAGTTGAGCTTCGCCGAGGGGCCCGACGCCATCGAGCGCGCAACTCGGTTGATGTATGACCCGGTCACGGCGGCTGACGCTCAGGCGAACGTGGTTGAGCGCAGCTCGCTCGACACCGGATGGATCGTCGACGGTCCCGCCGTGATTGTCGAGGAACAAACCACCACCGTGCTGGCGTCGCATCACCGAGCGGTGATGCAGACCGACGGCACCCTGCTCGTGCGAAGGAGGGCATCATGAGCGACGCCGCACGCGAGCTCCACAACCAGGTGATGTGGAACCGCCTCATTTCGATCGTCGAGGAGCAGGCGCTGACGCTTGTTCGCACTGCGTTCTCGACCTCGGTTCGAGAGGCCGGAGATTTGTCGGCCGGGGTGTTCGACAAGCAGGGCCGAATGATCGCGCAGGCCGTGACCGGCACACCCGGCCATGTCAACACGATGGCCGCCGCCGTTGGCCACTTCATCGACGACATCGGGCCCGAGCGGATCTATCCCGGTGACGTCTACGTCACCAACGACCCGTGGAAGGGCACGGGGCATCTCCACGACATCACGGTCACCACGCCGGTGTTCGCGGACCCGGCCGACGATGCCTCGCTCATCGGGTTCTTCGCATCGACCGCTCACGTCGTCGATGTCGGTGGCCGCGGCTACGGCCCCGAAGCACGAGAGGTCTACGAAGAGGGCATCCGCATCCCGATCTTGAAGTGGGTCGAGCGGGGCGAGCTGCAAGAGAGCCTCGTCACCATGATCCGCTGGAACGTCCGAGAGTCCGATCAGGTCATCGGCGACATTCACGGGCTCGCCGCCTGCAACGAAACCGGCCGGCGTCGGCTGCTCTCGATGCTCGACGAATTCGATCTCGACGATCTCGACGACCTCGCCGGCTTTGTCTTCGACCGCACCCACGCCGCCACCATGGCTGCGCTGACGCACGTACCCAAGGGCACGTATCGCAACGAGATGGTGGTCGACGGCTACGACCTTCCGCTGACGCTGGCGGTCACGCTGACGGTGGCCGATGACGGCATGCACGCCGACTTCACCGGCACATCCCCCATATCTCGCTATGGCATCAATGTCCCGCTCGGTTACGCCGAGGCGTACTTCACGTACGCCATGCTCGTCGCCCTCGCGCCGGAACTCCCGAACAACTTCGCGTCGCTTGCGCCGTTCACCGTCAGCGCACCACCCGGCGTGATCCTCAACGCTGAACACCCCGCGCCCGTGTCGGTCCGCCACGTGATCGGCCACTTCGTCACCGACCTCACCTTGGGGGCCATTGCGCAGGCGCTTCCCGAGGTGATCCCGGCCGAAGGTGCGGGTGCGCTGTGGAACTTCCAGGCCAGCGCTCGACAAACCTCACCGGATGACCCGAAGCCGCCGGTCGAGCTCTTGATGTTCAACAGCGGCGGGTCAGGCGCTCGACCCGGGCTCGACGGTTTGACCGCGACCGCGTTCCCGTCCGGCGTGCGCACCATGTCGGCGGAGGCCACCGAACAGGTCGGGCCGATCGTGATTTGGCGCAAGGAGATCCGCGAGAACTCGGGGGGTGCGGGAAAGCAGCGGGGCGGGATGGGGCAGATCCTCGAGGTCGGCCCGACCGACGGCTACCAGTTCGAGTTCTCGGCCATGTTTGATCGAGTCGCCAACCCGGCCCGTGGACGCCATGGCGGCGAGGACGGCGAGCCCGGCAAGGTGTATCTCGACGACGGGACACCATTCCCGACCAAAGGGGTCGAGACGGTCGCGGCCGGGAAGCGGCTCATCATGGAGCTGCCCGGTGGCGGTGGCTACGGCGACCCGGCCGAACGCGACCCGGCGGCGGCCGAGAACGACCGCCGCCAGGGCTACGTGAGCTGACCGACGCGGAATCAGCCGGCGACGAGCTGCTGTACCTCAGCGTGGGCAGCAGCGATGATCGCCTCGGGGTCCGACATGATCGACGAGGCGGCGATCGTCTGGACCGAGGTGATTCCGAGGAACCCAAGGAAGGTCGTGAGCCACGGGGTGGCAAAGTCCATTGGGCTGCCGATCGGTGCGCCGCCGGAGGCGGCAACGATGTAGGCCGGGCGGTCGCGCAACGTGCCGGCGGGGCCGCTCTCCCCGTACTCGAAGGTGCGGCCGCCACGAGCGACCAGGTCAGCCCACGCCTTCAGTGCCGCCGGTGGGCCGAAGTTGTAGAGCGGACAGCCGATCACGAGGACATCGGCAGCGTCGAGTTCGGCGATGAGCTGATCGCTGAACGTCAGCACACCCTGCGAATCGGCGGTGCCTTCCGGCGACGCAAGATTGTTGCCGATCTCGTCGGTGAGCAAGGGCACGGCGTCGGTGAGATGGCGTTCGACGATCGTGCCGGCGTCGCCGGCTAGTCCCGTAGCCAAGGCATCGCCGAGGGATCGGGTCGCGGAGTCCTCGCCCCGAGCGCTGGACGAGAGGTGCAACACAGTGGTCATGGTGAATCCTGTTCGGTCGTAAGGTGATCGGAGAACTCACACAACTCGCATCGGGCCCGTTCTATTTCAACCTTGAATTACTTCTTCCATGAATCTCCCACCGGCCGACCACACCTCCTACGACGTCGTCATCGTGGGAGGCGCAATCATGGGTTCCTCAGCTGCGTGGTGGCTCTCCCGTGACCCCAGCTTCGACGGCACGGTTCTGGTCGTCGAGCGCAACCCCACCTATGAAGGCAGCTCCACGGCCACCACCAACAGCTGCATGCGCCAACAGTTCTCGAACGAGATCAACATTCGAATCAGCCAGTTTGCCGCAGAGTACGTTCGGACTTTCCCCACCTGGTTCGACGATGACGTCCCCGACATCGCAACCCACCACTTTGGGTACATGTACCTTGCCGACACCGAGTCATTCGCAGCGGCGCTGAAAACCAGCCAGGCGAGACAGGCAACCTGGGGGGCCGGCACCGAGATCATGACGCCGGCCGAGATTGCCGCGAACTATCCGTTCTACAACCTCGACGGAATCATCTGCGGAAGCCACAACGTGGTCGACGAGGGCTACTTCGACAGCGGAACCATCTTCGACACCTGGCGAAGCCAGGCTCGCAGAAACGGGGTCGAGTTCGTCCATGACGAGGTCGTCGGGCTCGGCGTCGACACCGATCGAGTGGCGACGGTGATCCTGGCCTCCGGCACCGAGATCGCCTGCGGTGCCGTCGTCAACGCTGCCGGGCCGAGGGCCTCGAGCGTCGCTGCGATGGCCGGCATCGAGCTCCCGGTCGAGCCGCGCAAGCGCTACAGCTTCGTCTTTGCCGCCGCCGAGGCCCTCGACCGGGACCTGCCCCTCACCATCGACCCCACCGGCATTCACGTCCGCAGCGATGGCGGTTACTACCAGGCAGGCTGCGCTCCTGATGACGACCGTGCGGTCGCCGCCGACGACCTCTCCTTCGACCACGAGATCTGGGAGGACAAGGTGTGGCCGGTGTTGGCGCATCGCATTCCCGCATTCGAGCGCGTCAAGATCGTCAATCGGTGGGCGGGCCACTACGCGTTCAACGTCCTCGACCAGAACGTGATCGTCGGACCACATCCTGAAATCACCAACTTCATCCTCATGAACGGGTTCTCCGGCCACGGGCTGCAACAGGCTCCGGCGATCGGGCGGGGGGTGAGCGAACTCATCGCCTCTGGTGGGTATCGAACCCTTGATCTTTCGCCGCTCGGCTTCGAACGAGTCCTCACGCAAACGCCCTTCATCGAACGGGCAGTGATCTGACGTTCGCCAGCCTCGTCAACCGAGCGCAGCAGTCGCGACCCTGCTCGCCGCTCGCACCTGGCCGGGATCGGCTTGGGCGCGGATCAACGCCACCACACCCACCAGCGACATCATCAGAAATGAAGCGAGGTCGTCGATATCGGGCCGCCCGTCGAGGTCGCCTGCGGCACGAGCATTTTCAAGTGCGTGGCGAAAGGCGGCGGTCACGCGGGCCAGGTAGGCGTCGACGAATCGAGCGGCGCCGGGGTCAAGTGCCGCTCGCTCGACCGCGGTGTTGCACATGAGGCATCCCTTGCCTTTGACCCAGCCGTCAGCTTCGTCGGCGTAGCTGGCAAAGGCGGCTCGGATCGCGCGTGCACCGGCGTCGGGAGCCTCGAGTGGCGCGAGCACGTTGGTGAGGTGCTCGCGCTCGTATCGCTCGAGCGCCGCTTCGAAGAGCCCCTGCTTCGACCCGAATTCGGCATACATGCTCTTGCGATTGACCCCGAGCGCGTCGACCAAATCGGCCGTGCTGGTCCCGTTGTAGCCGTTGATTCGGAAACGCTCGATCGCGATATCGAGCAGCTCGGTTCGGTCGTACTGCTTCATTCCGCATTTCTCCTTGACACAAGGGTAACCACTTGGTTACCTTGTTCACAAGTAACCGATTGGTTACCTTCGAATTCCACGACCAACGGGAATTCACAACGACATTCACAACGAGAAAGACATGAATCACCATGAGCACGACCATCACCGTCATGTACAAGTGGACCGCCAAGGACGGCAAGCTCGATGAGCTGACCGGGATCTACCGAGACGTCACCGATGCGATGCAGGCCAACGAGCCCGGCGCAACCAACGTCCACGTCTACGAGTCCACCGCCGACAACGCCATCTACGTCCGCGACGAGTTCATCGACGCCGACGCCATGGGGTTCCACCTCGGCACCACGGCAGCCGCCCACTTCCCGAGCCTGCTCGAGGTGGCGACCCCCGGGCCGTTCTTCTTCCTCGGTGACGTCCCCGAAGAGATGCAAGCACACGCAAAGGGGATGGGGCTCGCCGCGGAATTCAGTACCCACGCAGCCGGCTACGACCGCTGAAGTCTGAAAGACTGTGCCAGTTGTCTCATCCGCCGGGGAGCAACACCGAGGAGGCGCCGTGGGCATCGTTACTGGACTTATCATCGCCGTCATCGGCGCCGTCTTCAGCCTCTGGGGCCGAACCGAATCCGACTTCGTCGTGTATCGGGTCTTGGCAGCCCGATCACGGATTCTGTGGGGCGACAACGTCCACCGCTTCTACCGGGTCGTCGGGATCGTCATGATCGTGGTCGGGGTTCTCATCGCGGTCACCGCGTGACGAAGCCCGAGGTGGGCTCGGCGCCGTAGCCTCGAAGCCATGTCGTTGGAGCTGACCCCCTCACAGACGTTCCCCCACCGCCGACCGGTCCTGGTGGTGATCGCCGACGGGGTCGGCGAGGCGCCCGCCGGCCCGATGAATGCGGTCACTGAGGCGGCCACCCCCACCCTCGATCGGCTCGCCGACACCCGGCTCTACCGCACCCTGCGTGCTCACGGCCCGGCCGTCGGCCTGCCGTCCGACGACGACATGGGCAACAGCGAGGTCGGGCACAACGCGCTCGGCGCCGGCCGCGTCTTCGCCCAGGGCGCAAAGCTCGTCAACCAGGCGATCGAGTCCGGAGCGATCTTCGAATCGGACGTGTGGCGAGCCGTCATCGAACGAGCCTCCGGCAACACCTTGCATCTGCTCGGACTGCACTCCGACGGCAACGTGCACAGCCACAACGACCACCTGTATGCGCTCATGCGACGAGCTGTGGCGGAAGGCGTGCACCGCATCCGCCTCCACATCCTGCACGATGGCCGCGATGTGCACCCGCGCTCTGCGCTCACCTACATCGAACAAACCGAGGCGGTGATCGCTGAGCTCAACGCTGCTGGGGCCGACGCCGCAATCGCCTCCGGTGGTGGCCGCATGCACATCACCATGGACCGCTACGAAGCCGACTGGCCGATGGTCGAACGCGGTTACTGGTGCCACACCCACGGTGAAGGTCGCCCGTTCCCATCGGCGCAAGCCGCCGTCGAAACGATGTACGCCGAGTCCGACGACGGCGATCAGAACCTCGGCGAGTTCGTCGTCGTCGACGATGCCGGCGATCCCGTCGGCACCATGACCGATGGCGACGCCGTGGTGCTCTTCAATTTCCGTGGTGATCGCGCCGTGGAGATCAGTCAGGCCTACGAAGACCCCTACTTTGGCCACTTCGATCGGGGGAACCACCCCGACGTTCTCTTCGCCGGGATGCTCCAATACGACGGCGATCTTCTCGTGCCGACCAATCACCTCGTCGCCCCTCCTTCCATCGACCGCACGATGGGTGAGTACCTTTGTGCGACCGGGCTCAAGAGCTTCGCCGTCAGCGAAACCCAGAAATTCGGCCACGTCACCTTCTTCTGGAACGGCAACCGAAGCGGCTACATCGACGAGACGCTCGAGACGTACATCGAGATCCCGTCCGACAACGTGGAGTTCAATACGGCTCCGCAGATGAAGGCTCGCGAGATCACCGAAGAAACGATCAAACTGCTTCGGTCCGGCGAGTACGCAATGGGCCGCATCAACTACCCCAACGGCGACATGGTCGGCCACACCGGCGACCTGAAGGCGACGATCGATGCCATGCAGGTGCTCGACGATTGCCTCGAACAACTGCTCGATACCATCGACGAGGTCGGCGGCGTGCTGGTCTTCACCGCCGACCACGGCAACGCCGACATCATGTACACCGAGGGCAAAGACGGCGAGATCACCCCGAAGACGAGCCACACGTTGAGCCCGGTGCCGTTCGTGATTCACGACGGTGCGGGCGAAGCCGACTACCGGCTCACCGACTCGCTGCCGGAAGCCGGCATCGCCAACATCGCCGCGACGGTGCTCGACCTGATGGGCTTTGACCCCCCGGGCGACTACGAACCCAGCCTCATCGAACCCTCCGGTTGAAAGACCGAATCTCTGATAGACCCCAGCCATGGCGGTCATCCCGAACGGACCCTGGCGAGCCGCGTTCGACGAAGCTTGGGCGTCATGGTGTGGTGGGAACTTCGGGATAGGAGCCGTCCTCGTCAATCCCGAGGACCAGTCGATCGTCACCCGTGGCCGAAACCGAGTTGAGGAGAAGCCGACCGAGCTAGGCCAACTTGCCGGGAACTTGACGGCACACGCCGAGATGAACGCCTACGCGGCCCTCGAGCGCCGCAACGCCAAGGGCCTCGTCTTGTACACGACCCTCGAACCATGCCCGATGTGTGATGCCACCGGGCTGATGCTGCGCCCCGACGAGGTTCACTTTGCGGCACTCGATCCCTACGTCGAGAACGCCCACGAACTGTGGAGCCATCAGGAGTGGACGGCGAGCCGAGCGCCGGCCCGAATCGGGCCACTCGAGGGGCTCGTCGCCCTGTTCGCCGAGTTCTTGCCGATGACGTACATGATTCGTCGGTTCGACGGAGATCCCTTCATCGACAAGGTTCGAGCGATGCGTCCCGACCTCAGTTCCCTTGCTGACGAGGTCATCGCCAGCCGCACCCTGGCGCAGATCCGCGATTCCTACGGTGATGTCGAGGATGCAGTCGCGGCAGCGGCGCCGTTCTTGGCGACCCTCCGGTGAGCGCTCAGCGGCCGGCGAGCAGGCGCACGACTTCGATCCATGGCACCCGGGTACCCGATCGCAGCAGCGTGAACGCGTACACCCGCCCGGCGAGGCGCAACACCACCGCGAGCGACAACGCCAGCACGACCGTGGCGACGGCGAACTCAACCCCACCGATGGCGTCGCGGGCGACCCGCACCGGCAAGATCATCGGTGTCGTCAGCGGGAAGAACGTCAGCACGCGGGCGACGACCGTCGACGCGTCCTCGAACGTGAAGAACTGGCCCGCGAAGTAGCCGAGGAAGAGGGGCAGCATCGCCGGGAAGACGACCTGCGACGCGTCCTCTTGCCGTGAGATCAGTGAGCCAAGCAGGGCGAAGAGCGCGGCGTACGTGATCATCCCGATGACCAGCGTCACCAGCAGGACCGGCATGAACCGCCACACCGAGTCGGGAACATCGATGGCATCGGTGAGCGCCAGCGCAGCACAGATCCCTGCCAAGACGATGAGGATCTGCATGAGTGCGATCGCAGTGAGACCGATCACTTTCCCCGTCAGCAACACATGGGGGCGAACGTGACCCAACAGCACTTCGACGACGCCGGTCGACTTCTCCTCAACAACACCCATCATTGCGAGTTGCCCGACGAACTGCGCAGAGATAAACGCCAACATCAGCCCGGCAAAGGCCAGACCCGACGCAAGCGTGTCCTGCGACGTTGCTTCCTCGATGAACTCGTCGTCCATCTCCGGCACGGCGAGGGCCCGCGTGATCTCCGTCGCACTGAGCCCGAGTTCACCGAGCCCATCGACGAACGCGGTCTGTTGGATCGCGGCGACCACGATGGGTCGAAGGAAGCCATCCACATCGTCGAGCCATCGAAGGCTCGACGACGAGACGACCACCACATTGACCTCACCGGTTCGCAACATCGCGTCGATTTCCTCGGGTTCCATCGACGCCATGTCCTCGAACGACACCTCGTACCCGACGTCACTACCGAAGGCTGCGATCAGCTCCGTGACCCCGACGGGCGCCTCGACCACGCCAACCGTCACCTCGGTCGAGCCGTCGCCTTCGGGCCACAACACCACCGCCAGCGGACCCGCGATGGCGGCAAGCAGCAGTACCGCAGTCGTGATCTTGAACGCACGCGTTCGCATGCGAGTCCTGATCTCTCGCCTGGCGACCTCGCCGATCATTCGCTGACCGCCAGGTCACGGCCGACCAAGCCGAGGAAGACGTCTTCGAGCGCGGGCGGGTCAAACGTCACCGACGCGATCCGCCCGAAACCCGCAGCCGCCTCGATGAGCCCGCCGGGATCGACGTCGCGGTCGACATGGACCTCGGTGACCCCGTCGGTGTGGGAGACAACGGTGCCGACGGGAGGTTGCCACGCACCCGTCACCGACTCGTCCCATGCGACGCGCAGGATCCGGTGATCCGCAGCCGCTCGCAGCGACGCAACCGTGCCTGACGCCAGCGTTTGACCGGCCGCCACGATGGTCACATCGCGGGCAAGTTCCTCGACGAGCTCGAGCTGATGACTCGAGAACAGCACCGCTTTGCCGTCGGCCACCAGTTCTTGCATCAAGCTGCTGAGCGATTTCACGACGACCGGATCGAGACCGGCAAACGGTTCATCGAGCACCAACAGTTCGGGGTCATGGACGAGCGCGACGCACAACTGGACCCGCTGTTGGTTCCCGGTCGAGAGCGACTGGATGTCGTCGTCACGGCGATCGGTCAGCCCCACTCGGCCAATCCAGTAGGCCGCCCGCGCGTCGGCTTCGGCCCGGCTCAACCCAGCGAGGCGACCGATGTACGCGACGTGTTCTTGGACCCGCATACGCGGGTAGAGGCCTCGCTCCTGGGGCATGTAGCCGATCTTCGAGCGGAGGTCATCGGTGACCGGCTGGCCGTCCCAGGTGACAGTGCCATCGTCGAGCACGGTCAGGCCGAGAATGGCGCGCATCGACGTTGTCTTGCCGGCACCGTTCGGGCCGAGGAAACCGAGGAGTTGGCCACGCTCGACGTGAAACGACACGTCTCGGAGGGCAACGACGGTCTCGAACGCCTTCTGAAGGCCTTCGACCCGAAGGCCGGATGCGTGCTCTCCCGGTTCGGTCCTCACGAGCTTCGGACCCTAGCTGGCCTCGTCGCTGCGCCAACCAGGCCAAACGGCCCGTCGGTTACGTCGAAGCGAACAAACCTCGGCCGAAGAGCCGATCGAACACCTGCTGGCGATCGAACTGCATCGCGTAGGTGCGGGCCTTGTCTTCTCGGGCCTCACGTTCGTCTCGGGAAATCTCGAGCACGACCTCGTCCAGGGCGGCCGCCACATCGGCTGGGCAGTCGGGACGCACGATCGTCGCCGTGTCGCCAACCGCTTCCGGAATACCTCCCGTTTCGGTCGTGACCACCGGGCCACCGCCCGCCAGCATCTTCTCGACGATCGAGATCCCGAACGTCTCGGTGAACTCCGGGCGAGGTTTGCTCGGGAGTACGTAAGCCGCCGAACCGGCCATCAGCGCATTCTTCTCCTCGTCACCGACATCGTCGAAGAAGTCGACGATGTCGGTGAGTCCGAGGGCCGCCGCCCGATCGATCATCGCCGCCCGTTCCTTGCCCGTACCCGCAACCACGAGTCGGACATGGTGACGAGCTTCGGAAGCGGCGAACCCCTCCAGCAGATCGTCGACCCCCTTTGCCGGCGTGATCCTGGCCAGGAAGAGCACGTACTCGTCTCGCACCAGGTCACGCCGATCGAGAACCGCCGCGATCTCGGCATCGGTCGTGTCGGTGAAGTCCGCGGTGTTGATCGCCGGGTACGAGACGTCGACTCGTTCGCGACACTGTTCGGCAAACGTCGTGCCGAGCCGCTCGTCGACCTCTACGGCCGCCGCCACGATCAGTTCTTTCGTGTAGGCCGACACCGCGACACAGACGTCATTGCCGAGGTAGGTGATGAAGGCGTGGGCCGCCGCACCGAGACGTCCTTCCTCCACGCACGACCGCACGACATTCGTGATGTCGCTGCCGACCGCTTCGGCGTAGGTCGTGACCGGCACGTCGCCTTTCATGGCCCGGGCGACGGTTATCGCCTCGGCGATGACGTTGGCATGGGGCGACAGATACAGCGACAACGCAGCGGTCGGCACGCCATCGGTGAACAGCTCGATCAGGCGGCCGACCAGCCCGGCGCAGTAGCGGCCGTCGGGAATCTTGTAGTCGCCAACCGGTTCGGGTCGTTCAACGGTGATGCCGGGCGAGTACGGCTTCACTGAGTCGAGCGGTTTCAACGGCAACTCGGACAGGGCGTCGAGCGGCCATGTGAGGATGCGGACGTCAGTGAAGCCTCGCTCGAGGGCCGCCTCGGCGAGGTTGCGGGCCTCGCCGGAGTGGCCACAGATCACCGGATCGGCACGCACAACGATCACGAGACGTTGCACATCGGGGGAAAGGGGCTTGATCATTGGGGCACCTCCAGTGCGGGGTTGGTGGTTGGTTTGCTCGGGGGTCGGGTCGTCGCGGCCCAGTCGGACGGCTCGGGGCCCAGGTCGATCTGGATGCGTCGGGCGTCGTGGAGCTCGGTGTTGGCGATCCACGATCGATCGAGCTGTCGGCCGTCGATGTGCACGTTCTGCACGTACGAAACGGGGCCGCCTGGGAAGGGCTCGACGAAGCCGGTCGTGTCGATGACGACGTCGGAGGTGCCGGTGCGCATGCGGGTGCGGCGAAAGGCCGGGGCGTTGATGAGGAAGATGCCGAGCCCGGCAACCGGGAACAGTCCGAGCGACGCCCACACGTACCAGGAGCTCAATCCGCCGGAGTCTTCGTTGCCGGGGAGACCTCCCCGGCCGACGCCGAACTGGGTGGTGAGGATCGCGTGCACGATCTCGGCCGTGCGTTCGGTGCGACCCGCCCAGTGGTACGCCCACGGCGCCTCCATGTCGGGCTCGTTGTTGAGACCTTCGAAGCGGTTGAGGGCGTAACCCGCGGCGACTTCGTCGGGTGACGGCGCCTCGCCCAGCTGCTTGACCGGGCCGGCACCAACACCGAAGAACTGGTCGAGCAAGTCGACGAACGGTTCCTCGCCACCGACGAGTTCGATGCGGCTCGCCATGTCGTGAAGAAGTCGGAAGGAGTAGTTCCAGCGGCCGCCTTCGTAGAACGTCGAGTCGATCAGCAGGCCGGTGTCTCGATCGAAGGCGTTGCGCCATCGACCGGCGAGTGCGTCGAGTTGGTCGGCCAACGCGTGGTCGTCGACGTGACGGGCGACCTTCGCGGTGCAGTGATAGCCAATTGCCAGATCGAGGGTGTGCGACACCGGATGAGCCACACCATGTTCGAGGTACTCCTCGCCGTAGAAGCGACGAAGGTCGGTGTGCATGTGCAGGAGCGCCCACTCCCAGTCAATGCCGGGAAGACCGAGGTCGCAGACGTCGGCGAAGAACGTGTGGGCAAGCGCGCTCGCTTGGCGAAAGAAGCGGTCAGCACCGCGCGACATCCGGTAACCGATCGGGAGGTTGCCTTCTTCGGCGGCGACCTGAACGAGCGCCTGCACCAGCTCGACCGCAACGTCGGGCGCGATCGTGCTGAGCAGCGGAAGCTGCGTCTTGTAGATGTCCCACATCGTCGCGATGTCGAACGCAAACGCGCCGTCCATCGGCCAGAACGGGCTCTCGTCCGGAGCGAGGCACGGCTTGACGACAGCGTGATAGTGCGCAGTTGCAAACGTGGCTCGCTGCTCCGTCGAACCACCCTCGACCCGGATCGTGTCGAGTTGGCTGCGCCATGCGGAACGGGTGCGAGAACGACGCTCGTCGAACCCACCGTCATGCGATTCGAGGTCGGCATGAAGGTTCCGTTCGGCCTGCTCCACACCCCGAAGCGAGAAGCCGATCCGGAGCTCGACCGACTGACCCGACTCGGTCGGCCCGAGCAGCAGAATGCCGAACGGCCGCAGCGTGGTCTGCCGAATGGAGTCGAAGTCGAGGCGGCTGCCGCCGGCCATGAGGCGCCGGTCGTACCACAGCATCTGCTTCCACTCGGGCGTGTCGCACTCGACATGGATGGCGAGGGGGACGCCCTCCACCACGATCTCGCCCTGCGCAACGCCTGGACTCACGACCTGCAGATGGGCACGGGAGGGAACGGTGCGCCCATGCTCGATGGCGAGGCCCCCGCTGGTCACGTCGAGCACGACCCGTGCGTCTCGATGGGCCGGGAATGTGTAGCGGTGGATCGCCGACTTCGGGCCGACCGTCAGCTCGCAGTCGATCCCGTTGGCCAACCGAGCCCGGTAGTACCCCGGTTCGGCTCGTTCGTCTCGTAACGCCCACTCGGTGCCGAGACCATCGAGCGGTTCGAGCATCGGGGTGACCCGGACATAGTTGTAGTACTTGCGGATTGCGCCGGTGCCCGACTGCTGGAAGTGGGTGAAACCGGACGCCACCTGGCGGTCGTGGAGCGCGGTCGGCAGACCTTCGGTCGCTTTGTCGTAGAGCCCGTAGCCGGTTGGGTACGCACCGGAGTACGCACACGCCGAAACCATCCCGAAGGGGTAGGTCGCACCCGGGTGGGTGTTGCCGATCTGCGGCTTGGGTCGCCACCAGGTCGCGGCAAGGCCATCGGGGGTCGGCAGGTCGGTGACCTCCGTACCGATGAACGGGTCGACGGCCTCGTACACATCGCCGACCGTAAAGATCGCGTGTTCCAGCCTGATTTCGTGAACGTGAACCGCGCTGTTGGTTTTGTCAGGTTGACGTCAGGCCGGTGCGCTCCGTAACGATCGGTTTGCGCTCCGCCGACGCCGCGACTCCACTGTGGTGATGGAGCCCGAGATCACGTCGGTCGATTTTCACTTCGACATCATGTGCCCGTACGCCTACCAGACCGCGAAGTGGTTGCGGGACGTGCGGCGTCAGAACGGGGTGGAGATCCACTGGAAATTCTTCTCGCTCGAAGAGGTCAACCGGGTCGAGGGCAAGAAGCACCCATGGGAGCGGGAGTGGAGCTACGGGTGGTCGATGCTGCGAATCGGTGCGCTGCTTCGCCGTACCTCGATGGACGACCTCGACCGCTGGTACGAACGGGCTGGTCGGGCCTTGCACGAGGACGGTCACCGGCCGCACGAGCCGGACGTCGCCCGACACTTGCTCGAAGAGATCGGTCTCGACCCGGCCCTCGTCGATCAGGCGATTGCTGATGAGAGCACCCACGACGACGTGCGCACCGAACATCAGAAGGTGATCGATTCGGGGGGCTACGGCGTGCCGACGATGTTCTTCACTCGAGCCGATGGGACCGAGCACTGTCTGTTCGGCCCGGTGCTGATCGACCCGCCGATGGGAGATGCGGCGATGCGGCTGTGGGCTGCAGTGACAGCCTGGGTGGAGTTCCCTCACCTCTACGAGCTCCAACAGCCGAAGCAAAAGGGTGACGAGGTCGCCATCGCAGAGACATTCGCGCCCTATCTCAACGCTCGCGATTGGGTGAGCATCAATCGAGGAGTAGAAGTGGGGTTCACCGAGGACGGGTTCGAAGTTGTCGGCAGCGCAGATCGAGATCGTTCATGAAGTACGCAGAACAACCCGGCGTCGGTGTGTCGGTTCTCGTCGACGCGTCGCCAACCGCAATGTGGGAGCTGGTAAGCGATGTCACGGTTCCGCCGTCGTTCGACAACGAGTGTGTTCGTACAGAGTGGGAGGACGCCCCGGACGGGCCGGCACTCGGCGCGACGTTTCGCGGCTACAACCGCCACCCGGGGCTTGGGTGGGAATGGGATGTCGAGTGCCGTGTCACTCGGTTTGATGAAGGCCGCGAATTCGGCTGGCGGGTGACGAGCGACGGTGGCGGTGCCGCCGAGTGGTGGTTCACGGTCGAACCGGTTGGCGATGGTGGGAGCCGCCTGTGGTTCCACGCAACGATGGGACCGGGATTCTCGGGGCTGTCACCTGCGATCGAACAGATGCCGGATCAAGAAGCGCAGATCGTGGCGAACCGCTTGGGCGAGTGGACCACGAACATGACCACCACCATCGAGGGCATCAAAGCGCTGGCCGAAGCGCGCTGACAACACAGCGCTGGCCGAAGCGCGCTGACAACAAAGCGCTGGCCGAAGCGGGCTAGTCACTGAGCGCATCGGCGCGGGCGGACAACACTCCGGCGACGACGATGAGTGTGCAGCCGAACCATGTGAGCGGGTCCGGCGTCTCCTCGAACAGCACATAGCCGACGATGACGGCGCCAACCACGGCGGTGTAGCGGAACGGGGCGGACACGCTGAGATCTCCTACCCGCACGGCTTGGATTGCGCAGAAGTAGCCAACGATCAGGCAGCAGCAAGCGGCGATCAGGATGGCGATGGATGCCCCGGTGATGGTTCCCCAGCCGGTGTAGGCGGACAGCAGACCGGTCATGGACGTGATTGCGATAGCGGTCATGAGTGCGAGAACAAGGGGGGAAATGTCGGGGTCGACCTGTCGGGTCGCGAACTCGCGAACGACGAGGCAGAGCGCAGCGACGATGACGAGGAGAGCCCACGGTGAGAACTGCGAAGGCGTGGGGCGAACAACGGCGAGCACCCCCAGGAAGCCGATGCCGATCAATCCATACCGTGCGGCGGCGACCGACTCGCCGAGCCGCCGGGCGGCGATGAGCGTCACTGCGAACGGGACGAGCATCAAGATGGTCTGGGCGTTGGCGAACTCGAGCCGAATGATTGCCGCAAAGAAACACGCAGTGGCGACCACTTCGGCCCCGACCCGTACTCGGGCGGGATGGTCGGCGATCAGATCGGTTGGCCGGTGGCCTGCTCGGAAGGCGGCGGTGGCGAGCAGCCCGACCATGAGGCAGCCCCGAAGAAAGAGTGCTTGGTAGACGTCGAGGCCTTCGTCGGTCGCTCGGCGCACGAGCCCGTCATTGATGACGTACGCCAGCGAACCCGACGTCATGAGTGCGACACCCTGGGCGTTCGGGTTCAAGCGACGAAGCACAAAGGGTTCCGGGGAATGCGGGCTGACGGGCTCGGTGGCGTGATCAGATCGGCACGATCCGGGTCGTGATCGGCGGCAGCTCGTCTTCGGGCAGGAGATAGCGGGCCAACAGGATGGTCTCTCGGCGGCCCTTGGTGTCGAGCCAGTTGCCCGACCCGGGATCGTCGGGCCCGACCAGCATGGTGATGCGTCCGTCGGCGTCTCGAACCGCCTGGCTGTCGTTGATACAGACCGACTGGCCGTCGCGGAATTCAGGTGATTCGAGCCACCAGTTGTTGAGGTGAACGCTCCAGTAGCGGCAGGGCGGCGGCGAGAGTTCGAGTTCGAGCGCTTCCCCTTCCGCGAGCTGCACGTAACAGAGCTGGTAGTAGTTGTGTGGCGTTCCCGCCATCTCCGAGACGAGTTCGGCGGCTGCTTCGTTCATGCGGTTGGGCCGTTGGCGAAGTTCGCTCGACAGACGCGCCGACGCCTGGGTGCCGAACGCCAGCCCGAGACTCATGCGCCCAAGCGCGTCTGCAAGGAGGTCGACATCGAGCTCTGGTCGGTGTTGGAGTTTCGGCGTTACCTGTTCGATGGCGAAGGTCGCCTTCTCGCCGTTCGCTCGGTCGTGGGTGTATTCGCGGATGATCACGAACGCCGCGTCATCTCCCAGGTCGAGCCAGTTGTCGTGCTGGGCGGCGCCGCCGATCACGAGCTCGAAGGTGCCGTCGTCAGCGACGGCGAGTTCGCCGTCATGAAGGTCAGCGACGACCCGATCGCTGATGGCTGCCCGGTAGGCGGTGAACGAGATGTAGGGCGAACCGCCCCTGGTTCCGGTCAAGCGATAGGTGGCATCAGGGCGCACGGCGAATTGGCGATAGATCGTGTCTGGGCAGTCGGCGAACAGCTTGCGGACCGACGACTCGGGCAAGAAGAACTCCGGGCGGGTGCCAGATGGGTACTCCAGGAACTGCTCTTCTCGGTATCCGAGCTGTCGCAGAACGAAACGCAGCCCATCGACCCTGTCGGGCTCGGTCGGAGCCGACGCAAGCGCTTCGTGACCAAGCGTGTTGAGTTGCTCGGTGAACGCATCCCATGCAGCCGCGAGGTGCTGTTCAGACATCGAGGCGCTCCCGAAGGGTCGTGATCACATCCGTGGCGTTTTCGAGTTCGGCGTCGATCCCGTCTCGTAACCCCCACGCGAACCGCAATCCACTCACCGGCCCGGTCGGCAACGCAAGCTGCTCGATCGCGTCCTGGATCGCTTCTCGATGGTCGGCGATCTCGGTGGGTGGTGCGATCGCACGGAGGATCCGGCCGGCGAGGAATCGCAACCCGAGCACGATCACGGCCGCGACCAACGCGACCGCGACGACGAGACCGAGCATGACCTGAACCACACCATCGGTAACGAAGACACCCACGACCCCAACCAGCGCTGCGGCCGCGAGCCCGATCAGGATGGGTCGACTTCGCATTCGAAGTTGGTCGAGGGCGACGCCAACGAGAATGGATCGCCCGATGTCAACCGCGTCCTTCGGATC
>JBCCYT010000038.1:0-30249 GCA_039188975.1 Actinomycetota bacterium | reverse complement strand
GACGCCCAGCACGGCGATCACGATGATGCCGACCACCATCACGTCGAGCCGCTGGAAGGGACGGGCGGCGAAGATCATGGCGCCGAGACCATCGGGCGAGCCGATGATCTCCGCGGCGACCAGCGTGCCCCATGAGACACCGAGGGCGACCCGGAAGCCGGTGAACAACTCGGGCAACGCATTCGGCAGCAGCACCCGGAAGAGCACCTGAACCTTCGACGCACCGAGCGAGTACGCAGCGCGAACCTTCGACAGGTTGGCGGCCTGCACGCCGGAGCGGGCGGCAATGATCATGATCCACAGGCTGGCGAAGATGAGCAGCGGAATCGCAGAGGCATTCCCGATGCCGAAGATCAGCAGGAACAGCGGGATCAGCGCAAGGGGCGGAATCGGGCGGAGCGCTTCGACGGGCGTGTCGAAGAACCCGCGGGCGCGACTCGACAGGCCCATCGCAAAGCCGACTGGCACGCCGAAGAGCGTGCCGAAGAGCATGCCCTGCAGAACGCGGCTGAGGCTTGCCCTGGTGTGCTCGAAGAGCGTGATGTTGCGGAATCCTTCGTCGGCGAGTTCCCAGAACGTGTTCCAGGTGTCGCGCATCGAGGGGAACGACAGCGGACCGACCAACTGGCTGTAGCCACCATCACACGCATCGCTCGCGTTGCAGATCGTGAGCCGCTGCTTGTCGCTGAGATCGTCGTAGGTCGCACCATCCTCGGCGAGGGCCTCGGGCACCTCGATCAGGTCGTGGTCGAGCCCCCACGCGTAGGTCGAGACGAACCAGAAGCCCAGCAAAAGCACGAGCGAGAGCAAGCTCCACGACGGCAGGCTGCGGACCGAACTCGAATCACCGAACGTAACTGTCTTGCGCTGATCGTTGCCCTTGCGGCGTGTAAAGAGATTTGCGCCGAGCCGCGAACTGTCATTTTGGCGGAGGCTGCGCTCGTCGACTGGCGTTCCGCCCATTGGCGAAGACATCAGGCCACCCCCTCGCTGCGTCCCATGATCTCTTCTTCCATTTCCCAGATGATGTTGAGGATCTCCTGGCTCTTCTCCCGGAACTCCGGTGAGGCCTTGAGCTCACGGGCGTCCATCGAGAGACCCTGTTCGGCGAACGGGAGCGAGTAGTCCTGGTCGACTCGACCGGGCCGAGGCGCCATCACGAAGAGTCGATCGCCGAGGTAGAGCGCTTCCTCCACGGAGTGGGTGACCAAGATGATGGTCTTCCCCGTCTCTTTCCAGAGCTCGAGGATCAGACTCTGCATCTTTTCGCGGGTGAGCGCATCGAGGGCCCCGAGCGGCTCGTCCATCAAGATGACGTCGGGGTCGTTGGCGAGGCAGCGGGCCAGCGCTACGCGTTGCTGCATGCCGCCGGACAGTTCGTAGATCCGCTTGTCGCCGAAGCCGCCGAGACCGACGATCTCGAGCAGTTCCTGCGCCCGAGCCTGGTAGGCCGACTTGTCGCCGCGGTTCATGCGTGGACCGAAGGTGATGTTCTCCTCGACGGTGAGCCACTCGAAGAGGGCGCCCTGCTGGAAGACCATGCCCCGGTTCTTGTCGGGTCCGGTGATCGGCTCGCCGCCCAGGGTCACCGAGCCGCCGGTCGGAGCCAGAAAGCCGGCGAGGATGTTGAGCAGCGTCGTCTTGCCACAGCCCGATGGGCCGAGCAGCGACAGCAGCCGCCCGCCTGCGAGGTCGAACGACACATTGCTGAGGGCGTGCACGTCGGCGCCGCCCGGGACGTCGTACACCATGTCGACGCCCGTAACCGATAGATCCTTCACGCTTCTCCCCTTGCGTCCCCGTCGGTATGCCCGCTGATCGTCGAGCAGTGTCCTCGCTGCGCTTCGCGCAGAAAAGGCAGCGGCGCCGGAGCCGAAGCCCCGGCGCCGCCTTCGTTCATGGACTCAGCGCATCATGGCACCGAATCCGAATCGAGATCAGCCCTGGGCTGCCTCGAGGAAGCTGGTGTCGACCGAACCGGCGAAATCGCCGATGGCCGGTTCGCCACCACCGAGTTCGGCGAGCGTCTCGACCTGGCCCTGCATGGCGTCGGCGACGTTGCCGCCGAGCCAGTCAGCACCGAGCTGCTCGTCGATGGTCGGGAAGACGAACCACAGGTCGCCACCGAGGAAGTTGGCGACGTCTTCCATACCGGCGGCCTGGGCGATGGTGTCGTTGCGGCCCTCCATGTCGGCGGCCCATGCCTGGTTGAACTCTTCGGTCGCCGCCAAGAAGGCAGTGACGGCGTCGCCGTGCTCCTCACCGAAGGAGGTGGGGATCGAGACGATGTCGTAGGTGAAGATGCCGATGTCGGACTCGTGCTCGGCACCGGTCATGATCAGGTTGTTGCCAGCGTCGAGCATGGTGACGATCGAGCCACCGAAGGCGCATCCGACGTCGATGTCGCCGGCCGCCATGGCGGCCGCGGTCGTGTCGCCGCCCTCGGCCTGCAGCACGTTGAGGCTGGCGAGATCGACCCCGAGGAAGTCCATCATCGAGAGCATCTTGTAGTGGGTCACGTTGCCGAGCGGCGTCATGACGGTTGCGCCGTCGAGGACCTCAGCGGCGTTGTCACGGGTGACGCCCAGATCGCCGCGAGCGACACAGTTGTCGGCCTCGGCGTAGCTGACGGCGATGCCGACGAGCTTGAGGTCAGCACCACCGTTGATGGCACCGGCGAAGGGCGTGAGGCCCTGCGAGTACGCGATGTCGACGTCACCGGCGATCATGGCTTCGGTCATCTCGCCACCGCTGTTGAACGGCAACCAGTTGATCGTTGCGCCCACAGCGTCACCGAAGCTGCCGTCGGCCTGGCCGAACTGGTTCGGCGTCGGCCACTGGGCGAAGTAGGCGACGTTGATCTCGTCGACCGACAGACCCTCTTCGGCCATGTCGTCGTCTTCAGCCATTTCCGAACCCGAGTCGCTTGCCTCCGATGAAGAGTCCGACGAACCGGTTTCGGTGTCGTCGTCGTCACCACATGCGGCTGCGAACAAGCCAAAGGCCATCAACAAGATGAGCAGTTTCTTCACGGTGCCTCCCAGCGTTGTGAACGGCAGACCATCGGTTGGCCAGCCAGGTGGGCCGCACCACCCCCTCCAAGAGGTGACTCGGCTGATGAGTGGCGCCGATGGTTCGGCACCCCTATCGATCTGTGTGCGCTAGCGCTCCCCCGCTAGCCAGGCGGCAGCTCGGGTGAGCACCTGGTCTGCCTTTGCGTGCATGTCGTCGATCACGGCCTGGTCGGCGACCAAGGGCGGCGAGAACACCAGCATGGTGGCGCCCCGATCGTCGGGCCGAATCAAGAGTCCCGCTTCCTTGCACATCTTGAGCAAGGCGCCCTGTTGCAATCCCATTGCGTCATGGTCGCTGAGGTCGACACCGCGTTCGCGGCTTTCCATCAGCTCGAGGGCGTAGAAGTAGCCGGTGCCGCGCACCTCTCGCACGATGTCGTGCTGCGCGACGAGCTGCTCGAAACCGGCTCGCATCGGGCCTTCGTTGGTCCGCACATGCTGCATGATCTGCTCGTCGTGCATCGCCTGGATGTTCGTCGCGGCGACAGCAGTTGCGACCGGGTGGCCACCGAACGTCGAGCCGTGGTTGAACAGGCCGACCTCGGATTCCCAGATCTCTTCGAGCAGTGGGCGCCGCACGATCATGCCGCCGAGTGGAAGGTAGGCGCTGGTCACGCCCTTCGCGAAGGTGATCATGTCAGGCACGACACCGAAGCGTTCGCTTCCGAAGAAGTGACCGAGGCGGCCGAATGAGCAGATCACCTCGTCGGCACACAGCAGCACGCCGTAGGTGTCGCAGATGCGGCGGAGTTCTTGCCAATAGCCGTCGGGCGGTACGAGACAGCCTCGCCCGTTCTGGACCGGCTCGGCGATGACCATGGCGACCGTCTCGGGCCCTTCGGCGAGGATCATTTCTTCGATGGCTTTGGCACTGTCGAGCGCGTCGGGCGTGTCGCCGAGCGTATTGCGGACGTGGCGGGCGCCGTCCCATAGCATCGGCAAGAAGTGCTTGCGGAACTTCGGCACACCGGTGACGGCCAGGGCCGCGACCGTCGTTCCGTGATAGCTCCACTCCCGCGAGATCACCTTGTAGCGACCTTCGTCGCCGCGAGCGACGTGATAATTGCGAGCGAACTTGAGGGCTGACTCGACCGCCTCGGAGCCTGACGACACGAAGAAGACATCGTTGAGATCGCCCGGTGCGGCCTCGGCGATCATGGTCGCCGCCTTGCTCACCGGCTCATGGGTGAAACCCCAGTTCGGGTAGAACGCCATGCGTTCCATCTGCTTGCTGGCTTCGGCTGCAAGGTCGCTGCGGCCGTGGCCGAGATTGGTGCAGAACAGGCCCGCGAGGCCGTCCAGGTAGCGGTTGCCGTCCTCATCGATGACGTAGCAGCCTTCGGCGTGATCCATCACGATGAGGTCGTCGGCATGCCACGCCGCCCCCTTGGTGAAATGCGGTACGACGTGTGCTTGTGATGCGGCGCGGAAATCCATGCCAATCCCCCTCTCGGATGGCGGGATCGTAGCGAAGGATTGTTAGAGGGTCTAGCGCTTTGGCAAAGATTCCTAACGCTTCAGTCAGGCGCAGGAAACACAGACCGCACCGTCACTCATCGATGGGCACCACCGACAGTTGGAAGAAGGCACCGTCGCCGTCGTCGCCGCCCGTCAAGAGCAGGCGCCACGCCTCGCCCTCGAACTGCCCCGATGTTGCCGCGTCGTCGATCGACTCGAAGATCTGCTCGTATCCAGCGGTCTCGACGACGGTCTTCCATGTGTCGTACACGGCGGCGATTGGTTGGTCGGATTGAAAGGTCAAGCCGAACGTCTGGCCGTCGGCCTGTTCGTCAACGAACGTGGCGACGAGCGAGCCGACCGGCAACGGGACGTCGGCTGGGAAGTCGGCGGGAAGCTCAGCGCCCGAACCGGAGACGAAGGAGCCGTCCTCGGTCTCGATCCGGAACTCGCCGGTTTCCAGATCGATGTCGGCGTCCACCTCACCGTCCGCCGCCGCCTCGAGCTGCTGCTCGACCAGTCCCTCGGTGATGGACTCACCCCCACAGCCGGCGAGGACCATCGCCCCGCACGCCGCCATCGTCCACCGACTGAGACCAACCAGGTTGCGCATCTGCCCACCATGACACCGCACGCCGCAAGGCACTGTCAGGCACCCGACACGACCACTGTCATGCCGATGCGCCATCCGGTCGTCTCACGCGATCGTGACGACCGCTTTGCCGGTGACCCGACGGTCGGCGATCGCTTGGATGGCGGCCGCCGCTTCATCGAACGGCCGCACCGACTCCACCGGCGGGGCCACCTTCCCCTCCGTCGCGAGATCGAAGACTGCGGCCATCTGCCGGTTGACGCTCTCGGGGTCGCGCATGAGCGACGCACCCCAGTGCACCCCGACGATCGAGTAGTTCTTGAGCAGCGCATGGTTGGTGGGCGCCTGGGCGATCCCACCAACGAACCCGACGATCAGCAGCCGACCGTCCCACGCCATACAGCGTCGCACCTGATGGAACGCGTCGCCGCCGACGGCATCCCACGCCACATCGACGCCTCCCCCGCTCATCTCCCGCACCATGTCGACCCACTCGGGCGTGGTTCGGTGGTCGACCACATGGTCAACGCCGAGACTCCGCACCAACGCCGCCTTCTGTTCGCCACCAACCACCGCAATGGGCGTTGCCCCGGCGGCGAGCACCAGTTGGATGCATGCCGTTCCGGTGCCGCCTGCAGCCCCGGTGATCAGCACCGTCTCGCCAGCTTGCAGCTGGGCCCGGTCGTGCAAGCCAAACCAGGCCGTGCCGTAGTTGACCGGAATGGCGGCGGCCTGGGCGGCCGACAGGGCGTCGGTCGGATACGCGAAGCACGACCCCGCGCCCACCAGGTTCTTCTCGCGCAGACCGCCACCGAGCACGGCAACCGATGTACCGATCTCGAGTTCGACGCCCTCACCGACGGCAGAGATCACACCGGCGATCTCGCCGCCGGGCGTGTACGGCAGCTTGGTCGGGACCTGATACTCGCCACGGCATGACAACACGTCGGGGAAGGTGAGCCCGACGGCTTCGGTGTCGACCACGACCTGGAACGGCCCGGGGGCGTCCGGTTCGTCGATCTCCTCCAGCTGAAGGACGTCGAGAGGGTTGCCGAGCTCATGGGAACGCCAGATACGCATGGCGGCGACCGTAGTCGCCGGGCCTGACCAGGGCGCAGCTCGTCGCCCCGTCAGTTGATGACCACGTCGTACTCGCGACGGAGGTCGTCCAGGTCGCGGTCGAGCTGTTCTTCCCACTTGGTGAAGTGGATGTTCTTGGCCGACCGGCCGCGCATCCAGCCCTCGCAGAACGAGTCCATCACCGAGATGATGCCGCTCGGGTTGACAAGGGCGACATGGCCAGTGGTGACCGCAAGGCGAAACGCATGATACGGGTACTGCATCTGCGCGAAGTGAAAGCCAGCCACGGTGAGCTCGCCCCACACGTTCGGTGGGTTGCCGGTGATGGTGTGCACGAAGTCGTGGAGCATGAAGCCCCGCACGACGGCGTAGCGAAGATCGTCAGGCATCCGGTCGAGGGCTCCCTGTGCGCCCAGACGATCATTGAGCTCCCGGTAGTTCGTGGCCAGATTCGCCATGAGGTCGTTGTCGACGATGAACGACCGGTAGGCGTGCCCGAGCGTGCCGGGCTCATAGCCGGCGAGATCGTCGAGTGAGAGCGGCTCGGGTAGGTGCCGCTCGGCGAGGAAGGCCTCGGCCCCGGGCAACGCCTGGAACAACTCGAGGTATTGGTCGATCGCCGATTGTGGCGCCACGGCCCACCAACCGTGAAACATGCCCATGACATGGGTCTTGATCGGATCGTCGACATTGCGCAGGAAGATCTCGGCGAAGTCCCGGTCGACGATCGGTTCGTAGGTGTCGGCTGCGGCGTGCATCGGTGCCCCTTGTTCAGATTCTCTGAAGAGGCTAATCAGAAACTCTGAACAAGCACAAGTACGCTCTCGCCATGGATGTACCTTCCATGCGCGTGACGCCGCCATCACCTCGCCGCATGAGCCGGGCCGATCGACGAGCCTCCTTGCTTGATGCTGCTGCCGACCTGCTCCGAGCACCGGAGCCAACCCCACTCAGTTTTGACGCGATCGCCGCCGCCGCAAACGTCTCCCCCACCCTCCCCTACAAGTACTTCGACTCGGTCGACGAGGTCGCGGCCGAGCTCCACGCCCACGTCACCGCGCCGCTCGACCGCGAGGTCGAAGCTGTGCTCGCCGATCCATCGGGAACCTTCGAGGACAAGGTCCGAATCACGCTGCGCCTCTGGTGTGACATGTTGCGCCGCGACGGCACCCTCTTGCTTCGCTTGTCCGACGACGTCGCGCATCCGAGCCTTCGCCACGCCATCGAAGCTCGCCGGGAACGGTCCGTGTTCCTGTGGGCCGATGAGATCGCCCGAACGACCGGCCTCGACAGCGAGACCGCACGGCTCGTCGCCGGATCGATCACCGGAGGTTCGATCGGCGCCTTACGACGCTGGATCGTCGACCGCCTCGAGCGCGACCACATGATCGAGACGTTCGTGGTTCTCGCCCGCGCCCAACTCGATGCAGTGGGCCGGCATTAGCTTCGAAGAACGGCTCCGGTCTTCTTCGCCACCTGATCGATGCACGACTGCTGAAGCTCAGCGAGCTCCGCATCGGCGAGGGTTCGATCCGTGGCCTGGAACCGAAGTCGGTAGGCAAGGGAGCGGGAGCCTTCGTCGACGCCGGCGCCTCGGTACACGTCGAACAGATCGATCCCGACGAGCAGGGACCCGCCTCCCTTGCGCAGGCTTGCCTCGACCTGCGCAGCTGGCACAGCATCGGGGGCGACGAACGCCAGGTCGAGATCACTCGACGGGAACTTGCTGACCGGGGTGTACTTCCGGTTGCCGTGCGGCCCGTCGAGGACCGTGCCGAGATCGAGCTCGAGCCACGCGACCCGTCCCACCACGCCATACGCCTCGAGCACCGCCGGATCGACCTCGCCGACGTAACCGCGAGTTCGGCCCGCGATCACGACCTCAGCCGAACGAGTCGGATGCAGACCCGCGGGTGAAGCCGCCTTCAGCTGCACGTTCGGTAGGGCGAGCGCTCGATCGAGCGCGTCGAGTACGGCCACGGCGGACGGAGCCTCTTCATCGGCCAGCGCGACGGCCAGGAACTCGCGCTCGTCCGGCAACAGCTCACCCTGCGGCGTCGGCAAGAAGACGTGATCGATCTCGAAGAACCGGACATCGGGGTTGCGGTGCGACTGGTTGTAGGCGATCGCCTTCAGCTGCCCCGGCAGGAGCGACGTGCGCAAGACGGACTCTTCCGCATGCAGCGGATTGGTGAGTGTCACGCCATCTTCGGGAAGGCCGGCTTTGGCGAGATCACCGGGCGCCAGGAATGGCATCGGCAGGGTCTCGTCGCAACCCAGGCCGACGAGAACATCACGGACCAGTCGACGATCCTTTTGATACGGGGTGAGGCCACCGGCATCAGTGCCCTTGGGCACCGTCAGCTCGATGTTCATGTAGCCGTACATGCGACCGACCTCTTCGATGATGTCGGTCTCGGTCACCGTGTCCCAGCGCCAGGTCGGGATCGTCACCTGCATGACCTGCTCGTCGCCGTCGACCGCAAAGCCAATCGACGTGAGGTGGTCGGCCATCTCCGAGCGCGTCATCGCGGTCCCCAAAAGCCCGTTGACGCGGTCGACCCGAACCGCCACCGCGGTGCGGTCCGGCGTGGTCCCGGCAACATCCACCATGCCGTCCACGGCGGTGACACCCGATTCGGCCGCGAGCTGAATGAACCGGCGCATCGCTCGTGTGATGTTCTCGCCGTAATCGGCGCCTCGCCGGAACCGGGTCGAGGCCTCGCTTGGCAGGTTGAGGCGCTTCACCGTGCGAGAGATCGATGGCGGATCCCACCAGGCCATCTCGAGCAACACGTTGCTGGTGGCGTCGGAGATTTCGGTGGTTTCGCCGCCCATGACACCGGCAAGGGAGATGATCTCGTCGGTCTCGTTCGTGATGACACCGTCGTTCGGAACGAGACTTCGCTCAATGCCATCCAGGGTCACGAGCGTTTCGCCCTCGCGGGCGCGCCGGACGTTGAGCGCACCATTGGGCACCGTGTCGAGGTCGAAGGTGTGGTTGGGCTGGCCGAGTTCGAGCATCACATAGTTGGAGATGTCGACGATCGAGTTGATCGGCCGCATGCCGAGCTGGGTCAGTCGTTGCTGCATCCAGTCCGGCGATTCGCCGACCGTGACACCACGAAGCACGGTCGCCACGAAGCGACCGCACAGGTCTGGATCCTCGATCGTGATGTCGAGCAAGCCGTCGACCGCTTCGTCAGTCGTGTCGACCTCGTACTCGGGAAAGCGGAAGTCGACGCCGAGCGCAGCGGCCAGATCGCGGGCCACACCAGCAACCGACATGGCGTCGGGCCGGTTTGCGTTGACCTCGAGATCCCACAAGATGTCGACTTCGACACCGATGGCCGGGCCGAGCGGTTGGCCGAGCTCGGCTCCGTCGACGACCCGGTCGTTGAGAATCAAGATGCCGTCTTCGTCGCTGTTGAGACCGATCTCTGCGCCTGAGCAGCACATGCCGTTGGACATCTGGCCGCGCATCTCTCGCTGCGCGATCTCCATGCCGTTGGGCATGACGGTCCCAATCGTGGCGAAGGGAATCAGATCGCCGACGGTCATGTTGAACGCGCCACAGCACACCTGCAGCGCTTCGCCATCGCCTCGGTCGACATCGACGAGCTGGATCTTGTCGGCGTCGGGGTGGGGCCGCAGGTCAAGCACCTTGGCGAGGACGACACCGTCGACGATCTCGCCGACCACGTCCATCTCTTCGACCGCAAGGCCGAGCGCGGACAGCGTTTCGCCGAGCTCGGCCGGATCGCCATCGATGTCGGGTGCGAACTCGCGCAACCAGGAAAGGGTGACCTTCATCGCAGAACTCCTAGAACTGCCGGAGGAAGCGGACGTCGTTGTTGACGAGCTCGCGGATGTCGTCGAGCTCGTAGCGCATCACCGCCAGGCGATCGATGCCGAAGCCGAAGGCAAAGCCCTGCCACTCCTCTGGATCGATGCCGCAGTTGCGCAACACGTTCGGGTGGACCATGCCGCAGCCGCCGAGTTCGAGCCAAGAGCCGTCGGCGCGGCTGATGTCGAACTCGGCCGACGGTTCGGTGAACGGGAAATACGACGGCCGGAGCCGGGTCTTGACCTCGCCACCGAAGAACTGCCGTACGAACTCCTGAATCGTGCCGTGAAGGTCGCCGAGGGTGATGCCACGATCGATGACGAGGCCCTCGATTTGGTTGAACGCCGGCAGGTGGGTGGCATCAGCGGTGTCGGTGCGGAAGGTGCGGCCGGGGGCGACGATGTAGATCGGAGGCTCGGTGTTCTCCATCGTGCGGATCTGCACGGGCGACGTGTGCGACCGGAGCATGACCTCTTCGGGCTCGCCGAGGTTCACGAAAATCGTGTCGAAGCTGCCGCGAGCCGGATGCCACTCGGGGATGTTGAGCGCTTCGAAGTTGTACCAAGCCGACTCGACCTCCGGGCCTTCAGCGACGGTGAAACCCATGCCGACGAAGACGTCCTCGAGCCGGTCACGAGCCTGGGTGTTGAGGTGGAGTGAACCACGCCGGATCTCGGTGAGCTTCTCGCTCAGATCGAGACGCTCGGCGTCGTACTGCGCAGCTCGGGCGTCAGCGGCGAGTCGGGCGTGGGCGTCGGCGACCGCCGCTTCGAGCGCCATGCGAGCGGCGTTGATCGCCTGGCCGGCAGTCTTGCGGTCCGCCGGTTCGAGCCCGCCGAGCTGTTTCTTGGCCCCGGTCACGACCGACTTCTTGCCGAGCAGTTCGGCGTCGAGCGCCGCGACGGCGTCGAGGTCGGCGGCATCGGCCAGACGGGTGTTGGCGTCGGCGACGAGGGCGTCGAGGTCGGCGGTGAGTTCGGCGGCGCTGGTCACGGCCCACAGGTTACGGGCTCGCCCCCGCCGTCGGCGCACCATTCCTGGCACACTGCGGATGTGGAACACACCGTTCGTGACAACCCCGACCGCCAGCGCTACGAGCTGGTCGTCGGCGATGAGATCGTGTCGATCGCCGACTACCACCTGCGCGGCGACAGTGTCGTGGTGCCCCATGTCGAGACCAACCCGGCGCACCGGGGCCAGGGCAACGCCGATCGGTTGATGGCCGGCATGCTCGACGACCTTCGGGTCACCGGCCGAACGATCGTCCCGTTGTGCCCGTTTGCCGCCGACTACATCGAGCAGCACCCCGATCAGCAGGATCTGCTGACGCCTCGCTAGCCGAGATCGAGTTCAATCCCAATCAACTCCACGACACCCGGCTCGATTTCGAATCCTTCACCAACAAAGGCTCGAGCGAGCACAGCCGAGCCGATCATCATTCGGAGATCTGGGATCGACGCATCGATGAGTGGCAAGCCGTTGAAGCCAGTCGCGAACTGTTCGATGACCTCGGGCATGTCGACCAACAAGAAGTCAGTGGTCGAAGGCTCCCGTTCGTGCCGCGTTCCGCACCGAGCTGGCGATCAAGGTCATCGAAGAATGCGTCCGAGACACGGACCTCCCGACGCATCAGCCGGGTGCTGGGGGCGGGGCGTCCAATTCTTGAAGGAGGCGAGCATGCTTCGCCTCGACGCGTGCACGAAACGCTGGGTCGAGCTGATCGAGCGAGTCCAGCATGTTCTCTCGAACGAGGCGGGCGCGCTCGTCAGGGCTCATCAGCTCGAGCTCAGAGATCGGAATGACCCGCCGTTCAGGCATATCCCAACCGTAGCAGTGGGGTATGACGGCGAGCGCCTGCAGTGCTACTCGCCGAGAAACACTGCGTAGCCACCGGATCGGGAGCGACCGCGAAGCACCGCCTCGAGTTCGAGAATCTTCTCTCTGCGGCCCTCTGGGTCGCCTCGGTCAGCCTCGTACGCAAGCCAGTGATGGATTTCTGCCACGAGCGCGTCGAGTTGATAGCGGTTGAAGACCGCGTCGTCGTCGTAGTCGACGGCACGCAGCAGGTCGGCGGCTGGAATTGCATCCCAGCTGGGGATCGTGAGTCCGGCCACCCGAGCCAGTTCGCTCTCGGGCGAGAAGAGTGTGCGGCGAAGAGAGAACGAGATCATCGAACTTCAGCTGCGGCGGGCTTCGAAGAGCAGCAGCGTTCCTGCCATGGCGACGTTGAGCGATTCGGTGGGGCCGGGCATGGCGATGTGAGCCCAATCATCGACGCTGGTCTCGCCGGCCAGCCCGTGAGGCTCGTTGCCCATCACGATGGCGACGGGTGGTGCCATCACTCCTCCGTCGTGAGGCTCACCGGCCCGCACGTCGGTACCGACGACCCGCAACCCGGCCTCTCGAAGGGCGTCGAGCGCATCGTCGACATCGTCGTACGCGACGACCGGGATTCGCAGCAGCGAACCCGCGGACGAGCGGATCACCTTGGGTCCCCACGGATCGGCGCCGCCAACGACGACAACAGCATCCGCAGCGACCGCCTCGGCCGAGCGAACGAGCGTGCCGACATTGCCAGGATCGCCCACCCCGGCCAGCACCAAAACGACCGCGTCGGCACCGAGATCCGGCAACGATGGCGTCGGCCGCGCCACCAGTGCGAGCATCGGTTGTGGCGTCTTCGACGGCGCCAACCGCTCGAACGCATGATCCCGAACGACCAGCCATTCGATGTCGGGATCGACTCGGCCCTCGATGTCGAGCACCGCGGCCGCATCCATGTCGGACTCGGGCACGATCACGGTCTCCGGCATGAGACCGGCGTCGAGCAACTCGCCAACCGTGCGCGGCCCTTCGACGACGACGAGGCCCGAACGCGAACTGCGCCGCCCGATCAGGCGGCGCAGTTCAGCGATTCTGGGGTTCTGGGCGCCGAGCACCTGCCCCATGACGTTGGCTCAGGAAGCGGCGGCTTCCGTCGAGGCGCTGCTGCTCTCCGCAGAAGCGGTGTTGGCGGCCTCGACGAGGGCGGTGAACGCTTCTGGCTCGTGAACGGCCAGATCGGCGAGGACCTTGCGGTCGACCTCGATCTCGGCAGCCTTCAAACCGGCGATGAACCGGCTGTAGGTGGTGCCGTTTTGACGGCAAGCCGCATTGATCCGCTGGATCCACAACTTGCGCATTTCGCCCTTGCGAGCACGACGATCGCGGAAGGCGTAGTTGCCGGCGTGCATCACCGACTCGTTGGCGGCCTTCCAGACCCGCGAGCGATTGCCGTAGTGGCCCTTCGCCCGCTCCATTACGACGCGACGCCGCTTCTTTGAGTGCACTGAACGCTTGACGCGTGCCATCTCAGCTCCTTGCTTTTGCTGGCCGGCTCTCGCCGTCCAGACTTCTCAGTTCTTCAAGTCGACCGGCTCAGACGCCGAGGTCGCGGAGGTTCTTCTCATCGGCCTTGGCGACCGCTGCGTCACCACGAAGCTGACGGATCCGCTTCGGGGACTTCTTCTCCAGGATGTGGTTCTTGTTCGCCTGACGGCGCATGAGCTTGCCGCTACCGGTGCGCTTGAACCGCTTGGCAGCACCCTTGTGGGTCTTCATCTTCGGCATGGGATTCTCCCGGTTGTCGCTGACCTGCCGGCCAGAACTTCCGCCAACCAGCTTCGCTGGTCAGCCTGTCGTGCTGACCAGCGATGCTGATCAGATCACTCTTCCTCGTCGGCCGCCGGCGCCTCGACCTCAGCCTCGGCAGTGGCGGCCGCTTCGGCCTTCTTGCGTTCCTTCTCGTAGCGGGCCTGGGCCTGCTTGTCGGGTGCCAGCACCATCACCATGTTGCGGCCGTCCTGGCGGGGGTGGAATTCCACCTTGCCGACGTGTTCGACCTCTCCGGCGACGTTGTCGAGGATCTTGCGCCCCAACTCGGGGTGCTGCATCTCGCGACCACGGAACATGATCGTGACCTTCACCTTGTGACCCTCACCGAGGAACTTCTCGACCTTCTTGGTCTTGGTGTCGAAGTCACCGGGCCCGATCTTGGGTCGGTACTTCATTTCCTTGACCGTCAGGTTCGAGGACTTCTTCCTCGATTCCTTGGCTCGCTGGTCGGCCTCGTACTTGAACTTGCCGTAGTCCATGATCCGACAAACCGGTGGGTTTGCCCGATCCGCGACTTCGACGAGATCGAGTCCGGCAGCCCGAGCGATGTTGAGTGCCTCGGGTAGTGGTTTGATGCCGATCTGTTCACCGTCTTGACCCACGAGGCGGACCTCGCGGGCTCGGATGCGGTCATTGATCCTTGGCTCGTTGCTTGGCGGTGCTATCGCCCTGAACTCCTCGTGAGCACGGAACCTCCGTTGGTGGATTGCTGGAAAGTACGTTGTTGTCGCTGGCTTTCGCCAGAACCCCCGACGAAAGCAGGGATCTCCGACCGGAGTCGGAAAACGAACGACGCGGACGTCGAGAAGTCGACGTCCGCGAAAACCGTGAGCCAGAAGGCTCGGTGTTGCCGTATCGGCCGACCTGGCGCATCTGAATCGATGGCCAGGTGGGGATCCGGCGAACCGGGCCCCACTTCCCTCACTTGTACGGCGGTTAGGGTAGCAGCATGAGCTCCCTGTGGACACCTGGCGGCGAACACGAGGTTCCCCGCGATCGCGGCCCCGAACCTGCGGTCGGCGCACCAACCGGCCTCGATCCCGAGATGGAGGATGCCATCGCAGCGTCCCTTCCCGACGGAATCACCCTCGACGACCTTTCGCCTGAGCAGCTCGCCCAGGCCGAGGAAGCGATCAAAGAAATGGCCGCCGTTCGCGAGCAAGTCGTCTCCGCGCCAGCGGCAAACGTGGTCGCCAACCACGCGATGGGCTTGTTTGAGCTCGCGGCGTTGCATCTCTCACAGCAGCAGCCGAACTTCAGTGAGGCAACGGTGGCGATCGATGCGATGGCAGCGATCGTTGACACACTCGGCGACCGGCTCGGCGAGGCCGAGGCAACCCTCCAGGAGGGTCTGCAACAGCTCCGGATGACCTACGTTCAGCTGAAGAACCAAGACGGCGCTGAGGGGTAGTGGACCACGAGGCGCTGCTCGCCGATTGGGAGACCCGAATCGAGCGGTGGGGCTTCACCAACATCGCCGTCGTGGGCGACCCTGGGCCCGAGTACGCCTACACCGCTGGGCTGTTTCATCTCGGCCACCCGGAGTTTGTGATCGTCGGCGCGCCACGACAACTGGCGCATGACCTGCTCTGGGATCTTGGGTCCGCCGTCGTGCGATCCGGATTCCGGTTCGAGTCCGGTACGACCGTCAATCGCCTCGCCGCGAACCCGATGGGAATCGTGGCGGCGACCGATCGGCCCGATGACCTCGTAGCTGTCGCCGATCGCCTCCGTACTCGGGCGGGTCTCAACGGCCCATCAAGCGTCTTGCAGGTGTTCTTTGCCAACCGCGAGGACGTCCTGCCGTGGGGGCAGAACGAAGACCATCTCGGCTTCCCGATCTTCAACCGGCACGGAGCCAAGGCTGCTCGCAGCGTCGATCTGCCCGACCGTGAAACTCGGGATGCGGACGGCTGGTACCCCGACAGCTGAGCGCCATGACGCCAAACCGGTGGATTCGTCGTGCCGCATCATCTAGCTTGTGAATCTGATCACGAGCGGCCGCAAGGAGGCGTCTCATGACCGATCGCCCGCACGTGGTGATCATCGGGGCGGGCTTCGGCGGGCTTGCGGCAGCAAAGGCGCTGGCTGAAACCCCTGTCGACGTCACCGTCGTCGACCAACGCAACCACCACACGTTCCAGCCCCTGCTGTACCAGGTCGCTACCGCGGGCCTCGGAGTCGACGACATCTGCTACGCCACACGGGGCATCTTCCACCGCCAAGCCAATGCCAGGGCTCTCCAAGGCCGCATGGTGGGCATCGACCTCGCCAACCAATGCGTCCATCTCGCCGACGGCGAGTCGATCGCCTACGACCACCTGATTTTGGCGCTCGGGGCGATCACCGCCGACTACGGCGTACCAGGTGTGGCCGAGCATGCCTTTGGCCTCAAGAACGCCGACGAGGCACGACGAATTCGCACCCACGTTCTGCGGCGCTTCGAGGCCGCCACCCGCACCGACGACCCCGACGCCCAGGCCGCGGCGATGACCATCGTCGTCGCCGGCGGCGGCCCGACCGGGGTCGAGATGGCCGGCGGATTCGCCGAACTTCTCGACCGGGTGTTGCGCCGCGACTTCCCCGAGCTCGACCTCGATCGGGCTCGGGTCGTTCTCGTTGAGGGGCAGGCCGAGGTCCTTGGCGCCTTCAACCCTCGTCTCGGCAGCAAGGCCCGACGTCAACTCGAGAAGATGGGGGTGGACGTCCGGATCGGAGCCAACGTCGACCACGTGACGGCATCGAGGGTTGTTCTCGACGACGGCACCGACATCGGCACCGAAACCCTGGTTTGGGCCGCGGGAGTGCGTGCCCATCCGCTGGTCGAGCAGCTCGGTTTCGAAACGACTCGCGGCGGACGAGTCACTGTCGACCACCACCTTCGGCTTCGCGACCACCCGAACGTGTTCGTGATCGGTGATCTCGCCGCAACCAGCCTTGGCGACGGCTCGCCGGTCCCCCAGGTCGCGGCCGCAGCCATCCAGGGAGGGCGTCATGTGGCAGCGTTTCTCGAAGCGCCGCCATCGGAGCGCGATCTGGTCACGCCGTTTCGGTATCGAGACAAAGGGTCGATGGCCACCATCGGCCGCAACGCAGCCGTGGTCGAGCTGCCATCCGGTTTTCGCCTCGCCGGCTTCGTTGGTTGGGTGGCATGGCTTGCCCTGCACCTCGTCATGCTCATCGGCTTTCGCAACCGGGCGAACGTACTCGTCAATTGGGCGTGGAACTACCTCACCTACGACCGGGGCAGCCGTCTCATCATCGAGCCCGATAGCCCGATCGCCGACCCCTGAGAGTGGCGACTGGGGTCACTTTCTGTCACACTCGGGAACGTCCCATCCGCCTGACCCGTTGCCCTCATCATGACCATGCGACGCCCTTCAGCACCGCCCCAACGTCCAGATTCCGAGCGAGGGGCGGCGACCTCATCGACACAGATCGCGACCGCAGCTCTCGCCATCTTGATCCTCACCGCGACGATCATCGGCCTGGGGTTGACGCTCGGTGACGACCAGCCCCCCGCCGAACCGGACAGCTACTGGATCACCGACAACGGCGGCTGAGGTCAGCGGGCTGCAGCGATCGCAGCGGCGATCTGCTCGCCCACGATCTGCGAACCCAGCGGCGACGGATGCACTCGATCCTCGTCGAACGCGTCGAGATCGTCTGCGGTCACCACCACGCTGGGATCGATGAAGATCACAGAGTCGAAGCGCTGCGCCAAGGCGCGGAGACGGTCATTGTGAGACTCCAGCGCCGCTCCACACGCTGCGAAACCAAACGCGGCGCCGGGCGGCACCTCGTAGTAGCCCACGACGGCAACCTGTCTCCCGTCGACGACGAGCTCCTCCGCGAACTCGGCAAGAACTCCTGACGTGCCGTCGGCACTGAGGATCGAATCCGCAATCGCCGAACACGCCCCGCAGCCACAGCGATCGTTGAGGTCATTGCCACCACCGTCGAAGACCACCCACTCGGCCTCGCCACCTCGCTCGTTGTATTGGTCGATCACGTCCTCCGCGTGTGCGCCGCCAACGGCGGCGTTGGTCACCACAACACCCAGCTCCTCGCCGATCACGTCAGGGATCGACTGGCCGGTGTCAACGTTCCACGCCATGATCGAGTCGCCAAGCACGACGACCGAAAAGCCGGTGCTGGTTGAAGAGGTGCTGGTTGAAGACTCGGCGCTGAGTGGCCCGTTCGTGGAGGAGCCCAACGCGCCATCTCCGCCATCGGCGCCGCCCCCGCATGCGGTGACAACGACCGCAACGACAGCTATGACGGCAAGCAGGCGCAGGAGCGGCTCACGGAACGACACCATGGCGAGAGCCAAGCACGGTGACCCTGAGATTTTCATGAAGCAGCATCACAGCGTGACCATGGTGACTCCGACAACCGCCAAGACGGCCCCCGCGATGAGGGGCCGGGTGAGCGTCCGCGGCACGAGGGCCAAGCCGAAGAGGATCGACGTCGAACGCAACGTCGCCACGTTCGCTGCATCAGCCCGGGTGTACGCCACCAAGACCAGCGCGTAGGAGGTGGAGGATGCGACCCCGACGAGTGCGCCTGACCGGGCCGACGCCCGCAGGCGACTCAACGACATCCGATTCGCGCCGACCGCGATCAGCACACCGAGATACGACGACGCCGAGAAGAACGCCCAGCCGTTGACATCCTCAACGGCGCGCGCGTCGATCAGCGTGTAACCACCGATCACCGCCCCCGTGATCAGCGCCACCCAGACCGATGCTCGTTCACCCGCGCCGAAGCCGACATTGCCGATCAGCAGCAGCCCCACACCAACAAGTACCGCCCCCATGACCGTCACGACACTCGACGACTGGCCAAGGACCCACACCCCGAGAGCAGCGACGACCAGTGGTGCTGAACCACGAGCGATCGGATACGTCACCGCCAGTGCGCCACGATCGAACGCCGCTGACAGGGCGGTGATGTACGCCGCGTGCAGGCAGGCGCTGATCAGCACGAGACCGAGCACCTCGACCGGTGGATCCATGATCAACCACGGGCTGAGGACGCTCGCACCAACGACATAGGACACCGCCAGGGTTGCCCGTCGATCGGCGTCGCGATGGGTGCGCGCATTCCAGAGCGCATGGACAAAGGACGAACAGAGGACCAGGACGACAGCGATCGCGTCCATTGGCGGCGGCTACCGGCAGCGTCGGCTCAACGGCCGGGTTTGAACTCGATCCGAAGGTCGTCGCCGACCCTGGCGATCGAGACAATCTCGCCCCGATCGACCGCCGTGATCGACGGCGCCCCCGCCCCCGTGAACATCCCTTTCGCGTCGTCGCCGCCGAACAGAACCGGTGCCTGGTAGAGCACGAATCGGTCGATCAGACCGGCGCGATGAAAATCGCCGATGACCCGAGCGCCGCCCTCGACCATGAGTTGCACGACGCCATCCGAGCCGAGCTGTTCCAGCAGCCGGTCGAGCGGTCCGTCCCATGACAGACACGGCTGAACGCGGGCATTCGCGACCGCGGTGCCGAGCACGACCCGCCGCGGATCGGTGGCAGGGGGTGTTCCGCGAGGCGCCGTCCAGTCGCGAACGGTGAGCGAAGGATCATCCTCGCGGACCGTGCCTGCCCCGACCAGGATCGCGTCGCTCTCGGCCCGCAGCCGATGCGCGTCCATGCGTGCTTCCGGGCCGGTGATCCACTGCGACGTACCATCCGGCGCTGCGGTGCGGCCATCCAGACTGGCCGCCAGCTTGGCAACGACCCACGGCCGGCCGGTACGTCGGTGATGCAGGTACGGGGCAAGCTGCTCGGCGGCAATGTCGGCGCCAACGCCGACGGTCACTTCGATCCCGGCCGCCTCGAGGTGAGCGATACCGGTGCCGGCTACCTGCTCGTCGGGGTCGCCAACCGCAACAACCACCCGCTCCACCTCAGCATCGATCAGCGCATGAGTACACGGGCCCGTGCGACCGGTGTGATTGCACGGCTCGAGGGTCGTGTACACGGTCGAGCCAATCGCTGCCTCGCCTGCCGCGTCGAGCGCAACCCGCTCGGCGTGCCGACCACCAGGTGGTTCCGTTGCGCCGTCGAAGACCCGGCCGTCGCGTGCGACGACGACTGCGCCAACCCATGGATTGGGCGAGGTCGAGTGCCGGATCGGCGCCGCGTTGACGACCGCCCGCTCCATGAAAGCCCGATCGTCGATCATCGGGTGCGGAGCCTTCTGCCTCGAGTGGTGATCTGCCGCTCGTCGCTCGTCGGAACCGCCCGGCGTTCGTCGGGTGCCATGCTCGGCACCCTATCGAGCCCGGCTGGCGCCGAGCGCTGCTCAGCCACGGATCCAACGAGCAAGGGCCATCCCGTCGCGGTCAGGGCCGGGTAGCAACATGACCGTGTCGTCACCAAACCTCTTCCAGCCGCCCGTCTCCGGAGGTTCGGCCCGGAATCCAAGCGTGGTGAGGACAGACGATGTTGCGGCGACAACGTCGACCGATTCGACCGTCGTCAGGGTGCAGACGCTGTAGACCAGGGAGCCGCCAGACCGAACCAAGGGTGCGCAGGCGAGGAGAATCCGCCGCTGCAGATCGGCGAGTTCACCGACGTCGGCTGGGGCAATCCTCCACCGAGCGTCGGGTCGACGGCGCAGCGCACCAAGCCCGCTGCACGGCGCATCGACAAGCACCGCATCGAACGACTCGGCCGGGTACGGCGGCGCGGTCGCATCGGCTTGGACGACGTGAAGATCATCGAGTTCGAGACGAACCTTGTTCGATGCGATCAGCCCCGTCCTGCTGGTTCGCTGATCAGCGGCGACGACCCGGGCGCCACGTTGGGCGAGTGCCGTTGCCTTGCCCCCCGGCGCAGCGCAGGCGTCAAGCACAACGTCACCGACGCTGACGGGAACCGCAGCGGCAACCGCTTGCGAGCTCGGGTCCTGGACATAGCCGTCGTCGCGCACGTGTACGGCGGCGGCCTGGTTCATCATCTCCAGGGCTGCGCGGCCGGGTTCGACGCCAAGGTCGGTCACAAGTCGGTCGACAATCCAATCCGGATAACTCAGCTCGACACCTTCGGACGGGAACGTCACGCCCTCCTTCACCGCCGCGGCGACCTTGCGCAACACCGCGTTGACGAGTCCTCTGAACCGCTTGGGAGCTGCGGCAACCGTGGCCGAAACTGCGGCATGCGGGGGAGTGTCGAGATGGAGAAGCTGATGCGCACCGATGCGAAGCGCCGCCCGAGCAGAGGGGGGCGGCGGCTCGAGGAGAAATCGGTCGACGAGATGGTCGAGGCGTCGCTTCATGCGAGTCGAGCCGTAGACGAGCTCGGTGGCAAACCCCTTGTCGCGAGCGTCGAGCGAGCTGTCGGTGAGCATCTTTGGAAGGACGACATTCGCAAACGCACCGTCGTCGTCGATGCGGACGATCGCGGCGATCGCGACGCGGCGGGGGTCGGTGGCCGACTCGCTCACGATCCGAAAACCTGGTCTGCACTCCATCGGGCGCCGTTCGCCCACGCTGCGGCGTCCATGCGCGGTTTCCCCTCAGCCTGCACCTCGAGCAGCTCGAGGAACCCGTCACCGGTCGGCACGACGACACCGGCAACGCCGGGCTCGGCGACCCGGGCATGGTGGATCTTGAGTCGCTTGCCGTTCCATACGGTGAAGGCGCCGCCGACCCGAACTCGGCGATGAACGGCGACGGCGGGTTGGCTCCAATCGATCTCGCGTTCGGCGGCGGTGATCTTCGGGGCGTAGACGGCGTTGCCCACTTGAGGCAAGGGCGATCCGAGTCCATCCCGAAGGGCGTCGATCAGCTGCTCGACACCGATGTCGACCAACCGGCCCCGAAGTTCATCGAGCGTCTCGTCGTCGCGTATCGGGGTTTCCGTTCGTCGATAGATCGCCCCCGTGTCGAGTTCCTCGGCGAGATCCATCAAACACACGCCGGTCGTGGTGTCACCGGCCAGGATGGCGCGTTCGACCGGTGCGGCGCCACGCCACCTCGGAAGCAGCGAGAAGTGGATGTTGACGAACGACAGCTGCTCGAGCAGCCACGCCGGGACGATGCGGCCGTAGGCGACCACGACAGCAAGATCGGCATCGAGCGGGCCGACCTCGGAGAGGTCGTCGGTGACCGGCAGGCCGGCTTCGATGGCCGCCGCTTTCACGGGTGAGGGGGTGAGCTGTTTGCCTCTCCCCCGACGGGCGTCAGCCCTCGAAACGACGAGCGGGATCTCATACCCAGCGGCGAGCAGCGCTCGGAGCGGCGGAACGGCCAGTCCCGGCGTGCCGAGGTAGACGATCCGCCGGATGGTGTCCGGCGGCGCGATACTCACGACGAAGCGCTCACGGCAGGGTCAGGCCGCCGCCAGCCGGCTTCTTGGGCTCCGGCTGCCCGATCTGCAGGTCGCGAAGGGTCTTGAGCGCAGACTTGCGGGTGTCGTCGTCGAGCCGTTCGATCAAGAGCACGCCGTTGATGTGATCCATCTCGTGCTGGAACATGCGGGCCTCGAGTTCGTCGGCTTCGTACTCCATCTCGTTGCCGTCAAGATCTCGACCGACGATGTGGATCTTCTTCGGCCGCACGATCTCCCACGACAGTCCGGGGACCGAGAGACAGCCCTCCTCGAAGACCCATTCGCCTTCGCCTTCGCGAATCTCCGGGTTGACCATGGCGTTGGGGCCGGTGCCGATGTCCCAGACGAACAGTCGTTTGTTGACACCGACCTGCGGCGCCGCAAGACCAATGCCGGGCGCGTCGTACATTGTTTCGAGCATGTCGTCGACGAGCTTCACGAGGGCGCCATCGATGTCGGTGACGTCCTTGGCCTTTTGCCGGAGCACCGGGTCGCCGATCACACGAATGTCGTACGCAGCCATGATTCCAGGCTACCGAACTGCATCCCGCTACGGTCGATTGGGTGAGCAGTGGCCACTACTTCGACGACGACCCAACCGTGCGTTCAGATCCGCGACCGGTCGAGATCGCCTTGCCTGATGTTGCGCTCACGCTCACCGCAGACCGGGGCGTGTTCTCCGCAGAGCATCTCGATGCCGGTACCAAGCTGCTTTTGTTGGAGTCACCTCCGCTGTCTCACGACGACGGCACGATCCTCGATCTCGGCTGCGGGTGGGGACCGATTGCGTGTGTGGCTGCGACTCGGGCCCCTCATGCGTCGGTGTGGGCGGTGGACGTCAACGAGCGGGCCCGGTCCCTCGCCGCGGCAAACGCGGCGGCGATCAACGCAAGCGACCGGATTCACGTCTTCGCGCCCGACGATGTGCCCGACGAGGTTCGCTTTGACCGGATCTTGTCGAACCCGCCGATCCGCATCGGCAAGGCCGCCCTTCACGAACTGCTCGATCGCTGGCTGACGAGGCTCACACCGGATGGTACAGCCCATCTCGTGGTGCAAAAGCACCTCGGCAGCGACTCGCTCGCTCGATGGTTGGAGCACATGGGACACCCGGTCGAGCGGCTCAAGAGCCGAGCCGGGTTTCGTATCCTCGAGGCCCGAGCACGGGAGGTCTGAACCGTGGGTCAGTTGGACGGAACCGGGATGAAACGTCTGCACCGTGAATGGCGGCGGCGCACCCAAGGCCGCCTTGCCCTCATCCTCGACGGGGTCGGCAACCCCTTCAATGTCGGCGCCATCGTGCGTACCGCAGCAGCCGAACGAGTCGATCATCTGTATCTCGGCGGCGCGACCGCACCGAACCACGAGAAGGTCAACAAGACTGCGCTCGGCACCGCCCGGTATCTGACGTGGACCGAGTTCGAGTCGGGCGTGCCCGCCGTCGAGGCGGCCCGCGCCGATGGCTACCAGGTCATTGCGATCGAACTGACCGACGCTGCAGTGCCGTTGCACGATGTGCCGATGGAAACCGATGTTGCGTTGGTCATCGGCCACGAAGATCGCGGATGCACGCCGGCCACTCTGGCGGTCTGTGATCGGGTCGCCTTCATCCCCCAACTCGGGAAGGTCGGCAGCCTCAACGTCGCCCACGCGGCGTCGATCGGGATCTACGAGGCTCGCCGTCGGAGCTGGGCTCGGTAGAAAAGTTCGTCACATCCGGAACTCTCGGTGGACATGCGGCGTTCTCTCCGACATGCAGTTCCCCCAGATCATCAAGAACAACAAGCTCGCCTTCGGAGGCGGCGGCGTCGTGCTTCTCGGCGTGCTCGGCTGGCTCGCCTTCGGCTTCTTCGGTATCCACACCGCCTTCATCGATGATGTCGTCGACGAGGACGGTCCCGTCTTCACCGTGACCGCCGACAGTACGAGTGAGACAGCCGCGTCGGGTGACGATGAGATGGCCGAATCCGACGACGACATGACCGACGATGACATGGCCGACGACGAGATGGCCGACGACGAGATGGCCGACGACGAGATGGCCGACGACGACATGGCCGAATCCGATGACGAGATGGCCGAATCCGAGATGACCGAATCCGAGGAAACGGTCGGTGAGGTCCGCACGATCTATGACGGTGATTTCACGTCGCTGAGCCGCTACACCGTGATCGGCGATGCGTTCGTGCTCAACAACGGGACGGAACAGCGCTTCCTTCGCTTCGAGAATTTCGACTCCAGCAACGGCCCTGACCTCAAGGTCTACCTCCGAGCCGAGAACGGCGACTTCGTCAGCCTGGGCGAATTGACCGGCAACATCGGCGACCAGAACTACGAGATCCCGGTCGATGTTGACCTCGATGTCTTCAACACGGTCGAAATCTGGTGCGAGCGGTTCAGTGTCGGCTTCGGCGAAGCGCTGTTGTCAGCGGTCTGACCACGGGCCACGGTGACGAGCGGCACAGCAGAAAGGCTTGGACGATGGCCCGATCAGTCGATACTGTATCGATACAGATCTTGATCGATTCAGTACCGCTGAGCGACCGATCCTGATCACCCCGAATCCCCCTCTTCGGAGTCTCTCATGCTCACGATCACCCGATACCTCGACATCTCTCCAGCCGTCGCTACCCAGCGCCTCACCCAGGCGTCGGCCTCGGCCCCAGCCGACGTCGAGGTTCGCATCAGCGGCATCGACGACCTCACCACCGTGCAGGTCGTCGTTCCGTGGCCCCATGACCGCCGCGAAGCGACCGCCCTGGAGGCTGACCGGTACGCCACGGCACTCACCCGTGAGCTGATCGCCGCCTGACCGTGGCCAAGCGGGTCACCCTCCAGACGCTCGCCGAGCACCTCGGCGTGTCCCGCACGACCGTCTCCAACGCCTACAACCGCCCCGAACAACTCAGCCCGCAACTTCGCCAACGCATCTTCGACGCTGCGGAGGAGCTCGGGTATCAGGGCCCGGACGCCGCTGCTCGCACCTTGCGAACCGGCCGTCACGACACCATCGGCGTGCTCTTCACCGAAGACCTCCGGTTCGTGTTCTCCGACCCGGACACCACGACCTTCCTGGAGGGGGTCGCCGAGGCATCGACCGGCGCGGGGACGGGAGTCCTCCTCCTCCCCTCCCCCGCCGGCATGCCGGTCCACACAACCCCGCTTGCGCGGGCCGCAGTCGACGGATTCATCGTTTTCTCCGCGCCTGACGATCACCCGGCTGTTCACGAAGTCCGACGCCGTGACGTACCCGTTGTGTTCGTCGACGAGCCTGACCTTCCCGACGCAGCGTTCCTCGGTATCGACGATCGTGGTGGCGCATCACTGCTCGGGCGACACCTTCACGATCTCGGCCACCGAGACATCGGCATCGTCTCCTTGCCCATGGCCGCGGACCGAGCCGCCGGGCCCGGCCCGCGCACACTCGACGACGCCCACAATGCAGCCGTCCGGGTCGTCCGGGCCCGCACCGAGGGGATCCGCGACGCTGGCCTCGACCCGGTGGTCTACGAAGCCGCCGCCAACGATCCCGACGCGGGTCGTGCCGCCGCGCTCGAACTGCTTCGAGCCAACCCGACGATCACGGCGATTGTCGCGCTCTCCGATCAGCTGGCGATCGGTGCCACCCAAGCTGCCTTCCGGTTGGGCCTCGACGTTCCCGCCGACATTTCGGTTGTTGGTTTCGACGACATTCCGCGCGCATCGACCTGGGATGTGCCTCTCACAACGATTCGTCAACCGCTCGTCGACAAGGGCCGGCGCGCCGCGGTGTTGTTGCAGGAGATGATCGAGTCCGACGACGCCTGGCCGCGGCGAGAAACACTCCCGATCGAGCTCGTCGTGCGTACCTCGTCAGGACCAGCTCGACGCCGGGACTAGGTGCCGATCGCCTCGGTCGCTCGACACACGTCGACGATCTCGGTGATCAGCCGGCGATCGCCATCGACGCCCAGTGCCAATCCGCACTCGACGTAGAAATCGGCACCATCGAGAAAGGCAGCGACGAACACGATGTCGGTACCCGCATCGGTGACGCCTTCGACGACACGGAAATCGCTGCCGAACTCGTCCCGCACGATCTCCAGACCGGAGTCCGGAGCGACTGCTTGAACGAACGTCGGCAACGAACGGCCTACCTCGAGCCACTCAGCCAAGGAGCGCTCGTCGCAGCCGTCAGGCCCGCACGCCCGCACGACGGTCCACTTGTCGAAAACCTCAGCAATCCCGCCCACCACCGGTTGCCACTCGAACGCAAACTGCTCGCTCTGGACCCATCCCTGCGGGATCTCGGTGACCAAGGCGTCGGTGGTGACCACCTCGTCGAGCGGGGGTCGATCGTCGCTGGCGGTGAACACGAGCGTCATACCGATGATTGCGAGCATGAGGAGAACGGCGAGAAACAGACGGCGGGTTCGCGACGGCATGGTTCTCCATCTTCGCAGCCAGCCGCCCCATTTCGACACCGGCGGGCCACGACTAGGTTTGCGCCATCGCGTCCAGACCGGAGGACACCATGCCCACGCACTCGATCAACGGAACCGACCTCTTTGTCGAGACGGTCGGCGACGGGCCGGCCATCCTCTTGCTGCATGGCGGCCTCGGGCTCGACCACACCTACTTTCGACCGGCGTTTGACCGGCTCGCCGACCGTGCAACCCTGGTGTACTACGACCATCGCGGCAACGGCCGTTCCGCTCGACCGGCCGACTACCCCGCCGAGGTGACATTCGAGAACCTGGTCGCCGATGCGATCGGCGTCCTCGACGCGCTCGAGATCGAACACGCGGTGGTTCTCGGCCACTCCTACGGCGGGTTCATCGCCCAACAGCTCGCAGCCACCCACCCCAGCCGGGTCACGAAACTGATACTGGCAAACACTGCGCCGGTGCTCGACTACCAGCCGATGCCGTCCGGCTCTGAGCGCGCGATGGCCGCGTTCGGCGCCCTGTTCTCTGGTCCGGTGGCCGACGATGCCCAGTGGCGGTCCCTGTGGACGGAGGCCGCGCCTCTTTACTACCACCGTTGGGACGACACCGAAGCGGCTCGCATCGATGCTGCAACCCACTACGTCGGCGATGCATGGAACGTCGCCAATGGCCTGCTCGCCACGTTCAACACGCTCGAGCAGCTTCCCAACATCACCGCACCGACCTTGTGTGTCACCGGCCGCCATGACTTCATCACGCCGGCCGAGCCGGGTGCTGAACGGATGGCGAACCTGATTCCGGATGCAGAAGCCGCCGTGTTCGAAGCCAGCGGCCACTACCCGTTCTTGGAGGAGTCAGACGACTTCTTTGCGCTCCTCACGCGCTTTCTCGACTGACGAGTCCTCCTCCGACCGCGGCTTCAGACTCGGAGCGGGTCCACCTCGATACGGGTCCGGGCGCCAGGTCGAGGAATCGCCGCCAAGCGATCCAAGATCGGCTCCGGTTCCGGAGCGCGCAAGAGCCAACGGTCATCGACGGGACCACGAACCTGGACCGCCTCGACCGCGCCGAACGTCTCGATCAGCTCGGCGCCCCCCGCACCGCTGATCGCAACCTGCGCGCCGTACGGCGGCAGTCGCAACGGGCGCCGACGATCGCGCTCTGCCACCGCGACGATCGATGGGTCGCCCCGGCGTGCTGCATCGATGACCTCATGATCGGGAAGCCGGGTCTGCACGACGAGACGGCCGCCATTCCCTCGTCCTCCGACCAGGCGCGCTGCTTGGGCAACCATGCCCATCGCCTGCTCTGCCGCACGCTGTCGAACGGCGAGCAACTCCTGATCGAGATCGAGAAACACGACAACGTCGGCTCGGTCGACCCGGTGCAGAACCGCCTCCGTACCAATCGCCACCCGCCGTTCGGGTCGGGCATCGCTTTGGGCGGTGACCTCGTCGACGGGCTCCCCGAGCAGCGCTTCGAGTTCTTCTCGAGCTCGCTCGACCCCGACCCGCAGCGTCTTCAGCGCAGTCGAACCACATGAGGTGCAGATCACTGGGCGCCGCTCCGAGCCGTCAGGACTGACCAGCTCATCACCTTCCAACCGCATGACGGAAACACCATCTTCGGTCCGCACCAACTCGCCACACGACGCACACGCCAGCAACCGAGCCCGACCGGTGCGGTTGAGGACGCAGACCACCCGCCGATCACCGTCGATCCGCTCACGTAGCCGCTCGGCGAAGATACCCGCCTTCGCCGGATCCTCGTCTCGACGATCGATCACATCGACAGTCGGCCAATCGCCCCGTTCGACCGAACGATCTCGCCGCAAGAGCGGTCCGGCCCGGAGTGCTTCGAGCGACGGCACGGCCGAGGTCATGACAAGCGGCACGCCGCGGCGACGAGCCCGCTCGATCACGACATCGCGGGCGTTCCACGCCGGCGTGCGTTCTTCCTTCAGCCGTTCGTCGTGCTCGTCGATCACGACGGCGGCTGAGAACGACGGCATCGGCATCCACGCCGCCGACCGGGTTCCGACCACCGTGGCGCCGCCCGCAGCACGAGCCCACTCGTCGGGGGCGAGCGCGACCGTCACGCCAGCCCGCCGCAACGCGACGGCGAGATGGCGGGCCCGTGCGGCGTCAGCGGTGACAATGAGGGCATCGCCGCGGCGACAGGCAGCCAGCGCGACCCCGAACCCATCGTCGTCGGGTGCCACCCTGACCGTCGCCACTCCGTGATCAAAGGCGTTGTCGAACACGTCGCGCGGGCCGGATGGAACCGGACCCTGCCGGGCGCCCGACGCGGCACCCGCCACCATCCGCTCCGGCGACGCGGCGCGAAGAAAAGCAACCCGCCGGCCCGCCCAACGCCACGCCGCCCAGCGGGCGAGGTCGAGGAGCTCCGCATCGGGACCCATGCCGCTGAGTTTCGCGAGCTCGACCAGGCGCACACCCGGCTCGGGCTCGACATCGAGCTCCGTCACCCAGCCCGCAACCCGCCGACCCGCAAGCGTCACCCGTACCATGGCGCCAACCGCGACGCGGTCGCCTCGACCATCGGCCTCCCAGGCTTCGGGAACGATGTAGTCGAACTCCCGGTCGATTCCGACAACATCGGGAAGGACGCGAACGACCCGCCCCGAAGGGCGGGTCGGTTCAGCCGACTCGACAGGCGGCGGCTCGTCGCCGAGCTCGAGCCGCCCCTGGTCGGGATCGCTCAGAGCCCCAGGGCCGACTTGAGTTCGTCGACCCGGTTGGTCTGCTCCCAGGGGAACATGCCATTGGAGCTGTCACGGCCGAAATGGCCGTATGCCGCCGACTGGCGGTAGATCGGGCGACGCAGATCGAGGTCACGCAAGATGGCAGCCGGGCGAAGGTCGAAGACCTCATCGACCGCCCGTTCGATGGCAGCCTTGTCGACCGTCTCGGTGCCGAACGTCTCGACCAGAACCGACATCGGGCGAGCCATACCAATCGCATACGCGACCTGAATCTCACAGCGGCTGGCCGCGCCGGCCGCCACCAGGTTCTTGGCAACCCAGCGGGTGGCGTAGGCCGCCGAGCGGTCGACCTTCGACGGATCCTTGCCCGAGAACGCCCCACCACCGTGGCGGGCCATGCCGCCGTAGGTGTCGACGATGATCTTGCGGCCGGTCAGGCCGGCGTCACCGACCGGGCCACCGATCACGAAGCGACCGGTCGGGTTGACGTACACGTCGTAGTCATCGTCGGCGAACGCATCGGGGATGACGGGGCGGATCACATGCTCGATGAGGTCGGGCCGAATCATCGTGTCACGGTCAATGCCGTCGTTGTGCTGGGTCGAGACGAGCACGGTCTTGAGCCGCACCGGCGTGTTGTCTTCGTATTCGAACGTGACCTGCGTCTTGGCGTCGGGGCGCAGGTACGGGATCGTTCCGGCCTTGCGGACTTCGGCGTGCTTTTCGGCCATGCGATGGGCCAGGTGAATGGGCAACGGCATGAGCACATCGGTCTCATCGCAGGCGTAGCCAAACATCATGCCCTGGTCGCCAGCGCCCTGGAGATCGAGGTCGTCTTCCTCGCCAGCAGCACCCGATCGAACCTCCTCTGAGGCCGTGACCCCTTGAGAGATGTCGGGCGACTGCTCGTCGAGGGTCACCATGACGCCACAGGTGTTGCCGTCGTAGCCGAACGACTCGCGGTCGTAGCCAATCTCGTTGATCGTGCGCCTGACCGTGCCGGGGATGTCGACATAGGCCTCGGTGGTGATCTCGCCCGCGATGACG